>DYZK01000044.1 GCA_020741275.1 Corynebacterium urealyticum | reverse complement strand
GGTGGAGACGATGACGTCGCCGGCCTTCGAAGGCCGCAGGAAGTCCGTGCTGTTGTTCGTACCAACGACGATCGGGCCCGCGCCCGCAGCGACGAAGCTGGCCATGCTGGCTGCGGTCTCCCCCAGCGTGGCGTAAATACCTCCGTTGGTGATCCCCCACGGCTGCAGGTGCATCGCTTTCACCTCGAGGCGGAGGGTGAGGGAATGAGGTGCTACCTCGGTGTAGCGAACACCCAGTGCCTCTTCCAGTCCGTTGGTGGCGGTAATAATTCCATTCAGGGTGTCGAGCTCTTCGCCGGTGAGCTTACGCTGGCTAGCCGTGCTGCTGAGCTGCAACATGGTCGTCACATGTTCGTTCATGCCAATAGATTAACCACGAAGTGTCGGGGTAAACTGGGAAATCATGAGTAAACCTTCGGCACCGAATCTTTCCTCGAACCAGGCACCCGCAGACATACCAGATGGCGAGCTCGCCCAGATCGGCGTGATTGGCCTGGCGGTGATGGGGTCCAATATCGCCCGCAACTTCGCGAATCACGGCCACACCGTGGCGGTTTTCAACCGCACTTTCGCCCGCACCGAGGGCTTCATGGAGAACTTCGGCGAGCAGGGTTCTTTCATTCCAGCCGAGACCTTGGAGGCCTTCGTGGCTTCCCTCGAAAAGCCGCGCCGCGCGCTGATTATGGTGCAGGCCGGCCCCGCCACCGATGCCATGATCGAGCAGCTCGCTGATCTCATGGACCCGGGCGACATCATCATCGATGGTGGCAACGCCCTGTACACGGACACGATCCGCCGCGAGAAGGAGATCTCCGCACGTGGCCTGCACTTCGTCGGCACCGGTATCTCCGGTGGCGAGGAGGGCGCCCTGAACGGCCCAGCGATCATGCCGGGCGGCACCGCCGAGGCCTACGAGTCCCTGGGCCCGCTGCTGGAGTCCATTTCCGCGAAGGTTGATGGCGAGCCGTGCTGCGCGCACATTGGCCCGGACGGCGCCGGCCACTTCGTCAAAATGGTTCACAACGGTATCGAGTACGCGGACATGCAGGTCATCGGCGAGGCTTACCACCTGCTGCGCTACGGGGCGGGGCTGAGCCCGAAGGAGATCTCCGAGGTTTTCCGCGAGTGGAACACCGGCGAGCTGGAGTCCTACCTCGTGGAGATCACCGCGGAGGTCCTGGCGCAGGTCGATGCCGAAACCGGCAAGCCGCTGGTGGACATCATCGTGGACGCTGCCGGCCAGAAGGGCACGGGCCGCTGGACCGTGAAGTCCGCCTGCGACCTGGGCATCCCGGTCACCGGTATCGGTGAGGCGGTGTTTGCCCGCGCGCTCTCCTCTGATGGCCCTGCCCGCCAGGCCGCCCAGGGCAAGCTCGCTTCCGGTGAGCTGGCTGCCCCAGTAGACGCCGCCCAGCGTGCGGACTTCATCGAGGACGTCCGTCGCGCGCTTTACGCGTCGAAGATGGTCGCCTATGCCCAGGGCTTCGACCAGATCCTCGCGGGTTCGGAAGAATACGGTTGGGACGTCGATCCCCGGGACCTGGCCCGCATCTGGCGTGGTGGCTGCATTATCCGTGCCCGTTTCCTCAACCGCATCGTCGATGCCTATGAGGCTGACCCGCAGCTGCCGTCCCTGCTGCTGGATGAGTACTTCCTGGAACAGATGTCTGGTCTGGTGGACTCGTGGCGCCGCGTCGTCGGGACCGCGACCACCCAGGGGCACCCGGTTCCGGTGTTTGCCTCCTCGCTCTCCTACTACGACTCCCTGCGCGCCCAGCGCCTGCCGGCCGCGCTGATTCAGGGCCAGCGAGACTTCTTCGGCGCCCACACCTACGGCCGCGTGGACAAGCCTGGCGCCTTCCACACCCTCTGGTCCGGCGACCGCAGCGAGGTCGAGGCTTAAGTGCCGTCGCCTGACCCCGAGCCGCCGTCTTCCCAGCCCGAGTTTCGATCGCTCGGGCTACCAGTAGCGCTCGCCCAGTCCCTGCAGCGCGCGGGGCTGCGTGAAGCCTTTCCCATTCAGGCCAGCGTGATCCCCTCCGCCGTTGAGGGCAAGGACGTGCTGGCCAGCGCTCCGACCGGCTCGGGTAAAACGCTCGCCTTCGGGCTTCCCATGCTGGCTCGGTTGAGTTCCGGGGATTTGCCGCGCGCGACGCGGCCGGGCAATCCGCGTGGTGTGGTGCTCTGCCCCACCCGCGAGCTCGCGGAGCAGGTGTTCAAGAACCTGGATCCGCATGCCGCTGCACTGGGGCTGCGCGCGCTGGTCTTGGTGGGTGGCGTCAAGGTGCGCGCCAATCTCACTTCCCTGGCCCGCACGGTGGACATTGCCGTGGCCACCCCGGGGCGGTTGAACGACCTCATTAAACGCCGTGCGATCTCCCTGGAGCACTGCGCCGTCACGGTCGTGGACGAAGCCGATCACATGGCCGACCTTGGATTCCTTCCCCAGGTGCAGGCAATCCTCGAACGCACTCCGCAAGGCAGCCAGCGGCTGCTCTTCTCCGCGACCTTAGACGGCGAGGTGGCGGCCCTGGCTGAGGGCTGGACCCGTAACCCGGTTCGCATCGAAGCTTCCGGCGCACGCCCGCACTCGACGGCAGCGCCAGCCCCCGTCGCCGGTGCAGGACACCAGGCTGAGGCAAAAGCACGAGCCGCGGGTGCTCGCCCAACTCCACGCGCAGCCAAGGACGAGGGCTCTCCGGTGGAGTTCCTCCTCAGCGAAGTCGCCGATAACGGCCAGCGTCAGGCGGCGGTCCGCGCGATCGCACGCAAGGTGCCCCGCGTGATTCTTTTCGTGCGCACCACCCACTCGGTCACGCGCTGGGCGAAGTACCTCTCGGCGGGCGGGGTTAAGGTCGCTGCCCTGCATGGCAACCGTGGCCATCAGTCCCGCCAGCGGGCGCTCGCGGACTTCCGGGAAGGCAAGGTGCGCGTGCTCGTCGCCACCGACATCGCCGCACGGGGCATCGATGTGCCGGGAGTGCGCGCCGTCGTGCACATCGACCCGCCGCGCGATCCCAAGGCGCTCGTGCACCGCTCGGGTCGAACCGGCCGCGCGGGCGCGTCCGGCACGGTCGCCCTGCTTGCCTTCCCCGACCAGGTCCGCGAAGTTTCGGCCATGATGCGGGCCGCTAACCTGGGCTACGAGAAGGTCGAGCCCACTAAGCTCGTCCGCCGGATCCTCCGTGAATAACCACCACCGCTCCGGTCCGCCGGGGCACGCACAACCCACCACTCACTCACCCTCACCAAGGACAATTCCTCAAGAATATGGACATACTGCTGAGCATCCTCGGCCTCGCGGGCTTCATTGCACTGACCGCGGGCACCGGGCTGTTCGTCGGGATCGAGTTCGCCATCACCGGTCTCGAAAGATCGACCATCGACCAACACGTTAAGGAAAAGAACGACGGTCCGGCACGCCTGATCCAAAAGGCTCACGGCGAGCTCTCGCTGCTGCTTTCCGGAGCCCAGCTGGGCATCACGATCACGACCCTGGCAACTGGCTTCCTCGCCGAACCGATCCTGGCGAAGTTCTTCACCCCGGTTCTGGATCTGTTCGGCATCCCGCACTCCGCCTCGATGGCGATCGCGCTGACCCTCGCCGTCATCCTGGCCACTGCTCTCTCCATGATCTTCGGCGAGCTGGTGCCGAAGAACCTGGCGATCACCGACCCGATCAGGGTCGCGCGCTTCACCATCCGCCCGGTGTGGGCCTTTAACCAATTCTTCCGCGGCTTCATCTCCTGGCTCAACAACATGGCGAACTTCGTTCTGCACCGATTCGGCATCGAACCGGCCGATGAGCTCGCGAGCGCGCGTAGCCCGAAGGAGCTGGCCGCCATCGTGAAGTCCTCCGCCGGCACCGGCCAGTTCACGCAGGCCAAAGCGCAGATCTTGGACCGTTCCCTGCGCTTCCGCGATATTTCCGCCGACGACATCATGACGCCGCGATCCACCGTCGAATCGCTGGATGAGGAGGACACCGCCGACAAGTTGATCCTGCTGGCCATGGAGACCGGCCACTCCCGCTTCCCCGTCACCCGCGGCGATTTGGACGACACGATCGGCGTCGTCCACGTCAAGGACGCGGTGGCGCTGCAACCAGAGCGGCTGGCGACGACCACCGTCAAACGCCTCGCCCGCCCCGTCCCCACCGTTCCGGAAAGCCTGGGCGGGGAGGCCGTCCTGCAGAGCGTGCGTTCCGCCGGTTCGCAGCTGATCCTCGTCGCGGACGAGTACGGCGGTACCTCCGGCATCATCACCATCGAGGACGTCGTCGAGGAAATCGTCGGCGAGGTCTGGGATGAATACGACGATAAGGACGAGGACGCCGAGGTCCGCCGAACCGGGCAGATGTGGGAGATGTCCGGCCTGGTTCGTACCGACGAGATCTTCGAGGAAGTCGGCTACACCGCCCCAGACGGCCCCTATGAAACCCTCGGTGGGCTCGTGATGTCCGCCCTGGGCAGAGTGCCGCTGGAGGGCGACCAGGTGGTCCTCCCCCGCTCCGAGCGGGAACTCCGGGACTCGTTTGAAAGCGGGCTGAACAACCGCTGGTTGGCGCGCGTGGTGTCGATGGATAAGCACCGCGTCGATCGGGTGATCCTGAGCCCGATCACCGGGGAGCAGGCCGCTGAGTACATCGACGAGGAGGGTGAAAACTAATGGGTGATTTGTGGGGCATTCTTCTTGCCGCTTTTCTGATCCTGGTCAACGCCTTCTTCGTGGCGGTGGAGTTCGCGCTGATCTCCTCCCGTAAGGACCGCCTGGACTCGATGATCGCCTCGGGTAACCAGCGGGCCAAGAAGGTCCGCTACGCCGTCGAGCATCTGACCATCATGCTGGCGGGCGCGCAGTTCGGTATCACCATCGCCTCCGTCCTTTTGGGCATGATCGGTGAGCCTGCGATCGCCCACCTCATCAAGGCCCCGCTGGCTGCTTTGGGCCTGCCGGAGAGTTTCGTTCACCCGATTGGCTTTACTATCGCGCTACTGCTGATCACCATGCTGCACATCGTGCTGGGCGAGATGGTGCCGAAGAATATCGCGCTCGCCGGCCCAGAGACGGTCGGTACGTACCTGGTCTTGCCGCACCTGGCGTTCGTCAAGGTGACGCACCCGATCATGGTCGTGCTGAACTGGATGGCACGCACCGTGCTGCACGCGGTCGGTGTCGAGCAGAAGGACGAGCTGGACTCCACCGTCTCGCCACACGAGTTGGCGAACATGATCGCGGAGTCCCGGTCCGAGGGGCTGATCGCGGCCGACGAGGCGGACCGCATCTCCAACGCCCTGGCTAGTTCCCGCCGCGCGATGGGCGAGGTGCTCATCCCCCGTGAGGACGTCTACGCCCTGCCCTTCGGGGCCTCCGGGCCGACGGTCATGGAGGTGCACCGCGCGGTGGTGGAGACGGGCTTCTCCCGCTTTCCTGTCGCCGATTCGAACGGCACCTGGTTGGGCTACGTGCACGTTAAGGACGCGCTGGACGACTTCCTCGCCGACCGCGACGTCGCCGTCCCCATCCGCCCGTTGATCACCGTGACGAGCACCCAGAACTTCGACCTGGCGATGCGCGCGATGCGCGTGAACTCCTCGCACGTGGCCGCGGTCGTGGAGAACGGGCGCACCATCGGGCTGGTGATGCTGGAGGACATCATTGAGGAGCTCGTGGGCACCGTCCGCGACTGGACCCACGACTAGAGGCACTAGATTCCCGAAGAGAAGAGGAGGCAGCGAAGGGCTGCATGGCTACAGATACGCAGCTATCCCCCGCCCGCCCGGCCGAGCGTGTCCTGGGGTGGGATGCGTGGCAGGCCCGCGAGGCTGCCCACATTCAGCGGGTGGAGTCGCTGACTGCAGCACACCAAGAGCGCCGCAAGCAGGGTGAGCGCCACCCGGTGTGGGACTTCCTCTTCAGCTACTACCCGGTGACCCCTGGGAAGCTGAAGAAGTGGCACCCGGGGCTGGGAACGGCACTGGAGATCCGCCCGGACGACTCGATGGAGGGCTTGCCGCAGGTGAAGGATTTCTACCACCGCATTGGGGATACCTGGCGGCTAAATCCGGCGGCCTTCCTGGCGCGCCGGGGCGAGACCGCCCGGTTCATCCGGCGGCTGCTCGCTGCGACGGCTGCCCGGCCCCCGGTCTTAAGCTGCTTCGGGCTGCACGAATGGGCGATGGTTTACCGGGATGCCCCGCGACACCCGGAGCCACTCCGGCTGGGCGCGGCTGGCACCAACGAAGTGGTGGAGTCCCACGAGCTGAAGTGCACGCACTTCGACGCCTTCCGGTTCTTCACTTCTTCTTCTGCACCGATGAATGCGAATCAGCTCACCCGGGAGGGCCAGGAGCTCTTTGAGCAGCCGGGCTGCCTGCACGCGGGCATGGATCTGTATAAGTGGGCGACCAAGCTGGGCCCGGTGGTGCCGGGCGAGCTGTGGGTGGATTGCTTCGAGCTGGCTCGGGACTTCCGACAGCTGGACATGGAGGCCAGCCCCTATGACCTGCGGGAATGGGGTTTCGATCCGGTGCGCATCGAGACCGCCGAAGGTAAGGCGGAATATGTCTGCCGCCAGCGGGAACTGACCAGCCGTGCCCAGGAACTGCGCACCCAGTTGCTGGAGCTCCTGGATCTGCTGCTCAGCCACGAGGAATACCCCCGGCAGTCACAGCAAGACGCGCCGGGCACGTGATCCAGGGTCGAGGTGCACCGGGCTGCACTAAACTGAAGGTTCGAACACGATTTTTGGAGGGTCGATGGCGCGTCACGCGAATGGTGAGAATAACTTCAAGGTCGCCGGGTGGGTCTGGGCCGTGTTGATCGCGGTCGTACTGGTCACCGCACTGATCATCGGTTGGTCAGCGGTGTCGAAGAATAACCAGGAGACCGTGGCCGCCGAGGAGTGCGCGGAGGGCGACTACGAGCTGAGCGTCTGGACCGCGCCCAAGGCCAAGGCGGCGGCCGAGGAGCTCGCCAGCGCGTATAACGACGCCGACCGGGTCGTCGCCGATCACTGCGTCACCGCCGCTGTCTCCGAGGTTGCGGATCGCGACGGCCTGTCCAAGCTGGACTCTGAGGTCCCTGCAGCGTGGGTTCCGGAGGACGCCGCGGCAGTCCTGCCTGCCGCAAAGGATCACGGCGTGCGGGCGGCTGGTAGCAAGGCCCCAACCGTGGGCGAGCCGGCGCGTCCGGTGCTCCGCCTTGAGGCCGGCGACCGAGTGCCGGAGCTTGGCCAGCGTGCGGCCTCGGACTTCATCAGCTTCGCGGTTGAAGAGCAGAAGCTGCCGACCACCGAGGTTGCCGCGCTGACCGGCGGCAAGGGCGACGGCGCTGAGGACGCGAAGAGCGGCGAGGACGCGGAGGCGAAGGACTCCAAGAAGGGCGAGGACAAGGCGAAGAAGCCAGCGCTGGCTCGTGGCACGGACGTCACCTTCCTGTTGGATACCTCCGACGCGATGGGTGTCGTCGAAGGCGATGCGCGCCGTCTCGACGTGGTGCGTGGTGCGCTGCACTCCGCTTTCCAGCGGGTCGGTGAGAACGAGGGGGCGGTGAGCCTGTGGAACTACTCTTCCCAGCTCTCCCCCGGGGCACGTACTCCCTACCGCGTGAACGTTGATCTTTCGGTCCGCGATGGTGGCGCGGCCGCCGGTGCGGTGCTGGACCAGCTGAATGTGGGCGGCGGCAATCACGCGAACGTTTCCATTTCGGCCGCACACAAGGCGGCGGTGGATTCCGCTGCGGCGGCGGGCGCGGAGAAGCCAGCGGGCCGCATGGTTGTGGTGCTGGCCGGTAAGAATCAGGACGAGCTCTCCGTCGAGCAGCTGAAGGCCCAGCTGGCTGCGGCGAACCCGCAGGTGCGGGTGGACATCGTGGGTATCGGTGGCGATGTTTCCGCAGATGAGCTCACGCAGATCGCGGAGGCGACGGGCGGAACGTTCTACCCCGCCCGCGACGCGAAGGCCGTGGACGGGGTACTCAAGGATATTCTTTAAGCCCCGCTGCGGTCAGGGGGCAGCGAGGCTGAAAAGTTTCTCGAAAGGCTGTGTCCTAGGCCAGGCGACGACGGCGGCGACGCTCGGCGAGCTCGTCGATTGCCGGGTCCTGGGAAATCTTCTCCGATGGGAAGCTCGTGATGTCGCCGCTGAGCTCCTTCATCAGGCCCGGAACGGCGATGCCGAACACGCCCTGACCACCGTTGAGGAGGTCGATGACCTCCTCGGAGGAACGGCACTCGTAGACGGTCGTGCCGTCGGAGACGAGGGTCAGGCCGGCGAGGTCATCCACGCCGAGGTTCTCCAGCTTGCTGACTGCCTTGCGGATGTTCTGCAGGGAGATGCCGGTGTCCAGCAGTCCCTT
>DYZK01000043.1 GCA_020741275.1 Corynebacterium urealyticum | reverse complement strand
TAGACGGCATAAGCGAGAAGAAGTAGATAGCCAAGTACGCAGGCGAGCAGAAGCCTTCCCGAGCTCAACATCCCGCCGGTGGTCCGAGAAACTACAACGACAATGACGAGGTAAAGCGCCGAGGCCGGGATCGCCACTCCCCACATGGATGCCGCCAGCCGGCGGATCTGCGCGGTACTGAGCTCGAATGCCCGCAGTTCTTCACCCTTCGGCTGGAATACGAAGTTCACGCTTCCCAACGTCCCGCCAAGGAAGAAGGCATAAAGGAAACTCATCGGCCGATGCTCTGGCTCGCCGACTACCGCGAGAAAACTCATGAGCACAATACACAGCAGGATCCACAACACACTCCGCCATGACCCCAAGAGGAAAATGTGGCCGAGTGCGAGGGTGTTCAGCCCTTGGGCCTGGATTGAAGGCTCGGCCGCATCACCCTTCCTTTCCGTCGGCTTGAACCCACCCTCCAATGGCTGGGCATGCCGATCACTCGTCTTATTACTCATCGCCGGCCCCCTTTCCGGTCAGCGCGAGCACCGCCTGCTCCAAGTCCGCGGCCTTCAGCTGGACGCCTGCGCGTTGCGCTGCCGCCTCCGCCGCCGCTGCCTCTGGGGCTTCGGGGTCATAGCTGAGGGTCAACCTGCGCAAACCGGTGCTCGTGACGTCCTTAATAAAGAAGGAAGAAGGAGGGACCGACAAGGAAGCAGCCCACTGGTCAAGGAAGGCGGCCACCGCCTGGCTGGGACCGGAGACCAGGTGGATGCGGCCGGAAACGGTCTCGAGGGGGCCGAATTCCAGGAGCTTACCCTCGTCGATGATGATCACCTCGTCCAGCAGGCGCGAAACGTCCCCGAGGTGGTGGGTGGACAGAATAACCGTGCGGGGATTGCGCTCCAGGTCGGCCATGAGGAATTGGTAGAAGGCCTCGCGACTCTGCACGTCGAGGCCAAGATAAGGCTCATCCAGCAAGGTGATCGGGCACTGTGCCGCCAGACCAAGGATGATGCTCACCGCCGAACGCTATCCGCGGGAGATCGCGCGCAGCCGCTTGCTGGTGTCAATGCGGAAAGCCTGGATCATCTCCTCCGCGAAGGCCTGATCCCAGGTCGGCCACCGAAGTTCCGCGATCCTCAGCACGCTACGCACTGGGAGGTCTTGCGGCCACACGGCATCCGGGCCGGCGAGAATGATGCGCTCCAGCGCCCACTCGTTATCGCGGATGGGCTGACCGTCCAGGGTCACCGTGCCGGAGCTGTTCAGCTGCTGCGCGATAGCCCGGAGCAGGGTGGTCTTCCCCGCTCCGTTCCGTCCGATCAGTCCGTAGACCTGGCCGCCCGGGATCTGCAGGCTGATGCCGTCGACGGCCGGGTGGGTTTTCTTGCCGAAGCTGACCGTCAGCTCCGATAGTTCGATGCTGGGTGTAGCCCGGGGCGGGACGCTCGTTCCAACGCTTTCTTTCAGGTGGTTCATTGTTGTGCCTTCCTGTGTGGTGGGACGCGTGGTGCGTCGACTTAGCGGTCTAGCGTGATGCTCTGGGCTGGTTGCCTCTCGAAGGGCAGTGTTTTGCCTGCTCTCCGGTGCTCTGCATTGGCGGCTGGAGTAACCCGCGGGGCGCGGGCTTCGGTGCGTTGTTGGGGTCAGTCATAGAGCCCCCGGCTTTCAGCGACGCTGCCCAGCAGCTCGCGAAGCTCGCTGGCTGTCATATCCAGTTTCGCGGCCTCGTCGACCAGCGGCACCAGGTAACGGCCGGCGAAGGCCTCCTTGCGTTGCGCGATGACCTTCTCCCGCGCGCCCTCAGTGACGAACATGCCAATACCTCGCTGTTTCTGAAGCACCCCGGCATCCACCAGCAAGCTCAAGCCTTTGCGGGCAGTAGCCGGGTTGATCGCATGGAAGGCAGCGAGCTCGTTCGTCGACGGTGCCCGCTCCCCCTCTGGCAGGGAGCCGTCCACAATGGCATCAGCCACGAGCTCGGCCACTTGCTGAAACAGCGGCGTGGTGGCTTCCTCCATGGCACCTCTCTTTGCTCGTGTTCTCTCCCCTCGATGGGGCTTCGTTGACGTTCACCGTCCGACCAGGTCGCGGCTTAACCCTCTGAGCCACCTAGTTGGTTAGTTACTTGTGCAACCAACCATAAAACAACTCTTTGATGCACACTAGAGGGGAAGCGCCACGCGCAGGGGCGCTCAAGAAGTACAGTGCGCAATGTAATAGCACTGAAAAAATGTGAACTAAAGAAACGGACAACCGACCAATCATGCTCGAACGAACGCAGATCTTCGTCGATACCTCTTATCTCCTAGCCAGCTTCTATAACTCCTGGGAAACCGGCGCCCGCGCGCAATTAGAAATCGACCTTCCGGAGGTCGTATGTACCTTGGGCCGTATCGCCCAAGACCAGCTCAAACAACCCATCCATCGACAATTTTGGTACGACGGCATCCCGGAGTCCGGACCACACCGCTACCAGCGTTCCCTGCGCAGCGAACCTGGCGTGCAGCTACGCAGTGGCCAACTCATTGAGTGGGGAGACCGCCGCACGCAAAAGGCAGTGGACACCCGCCTCGTCGCGGATATGGTGCTCGCCGCCGTCCGCGGCAACGTCTCGGATATCGTCCTCGTCTCCGGCGACGCGGACATGCTGCCCGGCGTGGAGGAGGCGGTGAATGCAGGCATTCGCGTGCACCTCTATGGCTTCGGCTGGGACTCCATGTCCTCCCAGCTGCGCTTTGCCTGCGACACCACCACGATCCTCGATCCTCGCGAGGATTTCCGCGACACGATGCGACTGCAGATCCTGGAGGGACCGCTGCCCGCCAATGCCAGCGCCACCCCTCTGCCAGGCGAGACGCAGGGCGAGGATAGCCCCTGCCCGGACTTCAAGCCCCTCGGCGATGCGGAAGAGCCCGAAGAGTCCGGACCGAGCGTCATTCCGGATATGGAGCGCAGCAAACGGACCACCAAGACCACGGCAGAAACGGACAACAACGCCCCCGGGGAGACCGCGCCGTCCGACACTGCCGCGAAGCCGGCCTCGGCAGCAGCGTCTGAGCAGGCTGCGACCGAACCCGCACCAACCAAGGAAGATCCCGCACGCGCAGCGCAAGCTGCCACTGCAGCGCACCCTGCCGCACCAAAGTCGGCGCCAAAGTCCAGGCCGAAGCCAGGCCCAGCGCCTGCCGTCTCCACTGAATCGGCAACAACCGAGCCCGCCGCCGAAACAACGGCGCAACCGACCCCCAACACCGTCGCCGCTCAGGAGCGCACCGCGCCGACCAATGCGGCACCGGACACCACGGCCGAGCAGGGCGAGGCAGCACAGTCCCAGGCAGAAGGGGAGGCCACGGCCAACAACGCAACCCCGGAACCAGCACCGAAGCCCAAGCCGAACCCGTCCATGATGGCCCGCCACCGCAAGCTGCGCTCCCGCTACGTCCCCCTCCCGAACGAGGTCTGGGCGTCCGCGGGCGAGCAGAACCCCTACGACATCGGCCAGCAGTACGCCGTCTGGTGGTTCGATAACGCCGCAAGCGAGGCCCAGAAGGATAACGCCCACCTGCTTTCGGGTGGCGGTCTTCCCCCGGAGATCGACCGACCGCTCCTGCAGTTCGCCTGCGATACCCTCCACGAGTACACCCTGACGGAGGCCCAGCGCGTCGGACTGCGCGATGGTTTCCACAGCGGTATCCGCGGCATCATGCTCCGCGGCCCGCGCGCTTAAAACCGACCTTCGGCATGCATGTGTTTTGATATACGCATGCACACCGGAACGACCGTCGAGCACCAACAAGCCTCCGTCACTGGATTCAGCACTGCGGAAACGCAGCCCGATGCCCTGAGCCCGCTACGCACAATCGTGCACATGCTGGCCACGGGCGCAGTTGCGGCAGTGGCGACGGTCGCGGCCTGGTTCATCATGTCCAGGCCGAGCCTTCCGGCATACAACACCAGTTACGCGCTCAAGGCACTGAGCAGCGTCGGCTCCGTGCTCGTGATCCTCTTTGCCGCGGCGTCGGTGTACTACGTGCTCCACCCTCGCCCCAGCTGGTCGAACTGGCAGCGCCGCGTTCTCGGCGTGCTGCTCTACCTGGCTCCGGCCGGCCTGGTGATCACCAGCATCGGTATCCCGCTGGCCGCCACCAGCCTGTACCTGGATGGCGTGAGCGTCGACCAGGCGTTCCGAACCCAGTTCCTGACCCGCCTGACGGACACCCCGGGCTGGGTGGACATGGCCTACCCTGACATGCCGAGCTTCTACCCTGGCCTGTGGTTCTTCACCGGTGGCCTCTTCGCCCGCATAACCGGGTTGGCGGGCTGGGCCGCCTACCAGCCGTGGGCGTTGATGACCCTGGCCGCGGCTTTTTCCATGCTCGTTCCCCTGTGGCGCCACCTCACCGGCTCGCTGGCCTCGGGCGCGACGGTTGCGCTAGTCACGGCGGTGGCAACCCTGCACGTGGCACCGGAGGAGCCCTATGCCGCCATCGTCGCGGTGGGTATGCCAGCAGCGATGGTGATGACCCGCCACGCGCTGCTGGGCTCCCGCTGGGCGCTGTTTGGCGTCATGGTCTACCTGGGACTTTCGGCCAACCTCTACACGCTGTTCACCGCCCTATCAGCGCTCTCGGTGGTGGTCATGGCTCTCGCCGCAGCGATCCGAGAGAAGGGTATCCGTCCACTCCTGAAGCTGCTGGCCATGGGCATCGGTTCGATCCTCATCGCGCTGCTCGGCTGGCTACCCTACCTGCGCGCGCTGCTGACCCAGCCGCACGGCCCGACCGGCAAGGCGCAGCACTACCTCCCCAAAGATGGCACCGAACTGATGATGCCCTTCTTCAATGTTTCCGCGCTCGGTGTTCTCGCTCTGATCGGCCTAGTCTGGCTGGTCGCCCGCCACCGTCAGGACGACGCCCGCGCCCTTCTGGTCGGCATCCTCACCGCCTACGGTTGGGCGGTCGCCTCCATGGCCATGCCGCTGCTCGGCACGACCCTGCTGGGATTCCGCGTAGCGCTGCCGATCGCGCTGCTGTTCGCCGTGGCCGGCGCGCTGGCGATCATCGACCTGCGGGGCGTGGGAATGCCGAAGTTCTACCCGGCGACCGTAGACCCCGCGAAGTCGAGGGGTGTGACGCGCGTCTTCGCCGCAATCCTGGCATTCGGAACGCTCTACTACGCGATCGATATTCCGATGAACCACGAAAAGAAGATCGATACCGCCTACACCGACGCCGACGGCAACGCCGCGCGTGGGGACCGCATGCCTGCGGACGCCACCGTCTACTACGCCGAGATCGACGAGCACCTCGTCGAAAAACTGGGCAAGCGGTCCGGATCGACCATCCTCACCGATGAGCAGCATTTCATGAGCTTCTACCCCTATCACGCGTACCAGGCGATAACTGCCCACTACGCCAACCCGCTTGGAGAATTCGAGCGGCGCAACGAGGCGATCGAATCCTGGACACAGATCACCGACCCCGATGAGCTGGTGGCTGCGATGGATCGGGCAGCCGAGGAAGAAGGCTGGACCGCACCGGACGCGCTCGTCCTCCGTGGCGAAGTGCCGGCCGAAGAAGGCGGCCCAGCGGGAAGCGACGCCACCCCGATGGAGGACGCGGAGTTCTCCTACCTCATCGCGGATGACATCTACCCGAACCAGCCGAACGTCCGTTTCCGCACCGTCCACTTCCCGGCGAGCGCGTTCCAGGAGCACTGGGATGTCACGCAAATCGGGCCTTTCGCTGTCGCAGTGCGTAACTAAGGCCACGCGCGTACTAGTCCACATTTGACTGGCGGTAACGTACAGTTATTAGCCGTGTCTACGGTGCAGCAGAATAATAAACAGCCAGATCGAGGGCCCCGAAGCGCGGTGAACTCCGCCCCTCCGCCACAGGCGAGCTCGGCCCCGAAGAGTGGCGCCAGCAGTCGGATCACGACCCTCGCGATCGTTTCCGGCTTGCTGGGCTTCTTACTTTTCATCGCCACCCCGTTCCTGCCGGTGAACCAGCAGCAGTCCTCCTTTTCCTGGCCGCAGAATGGGGACCTGCGCAGCGTCACCGCACCCCTGATCAGCTACTCCCCGGAGAGCCTGGACCTTTCCATCCCGCTTTCCGAGGTCGACAAGCTCAACAACGACCAGAGCAACGTCCTATCCACCGTGCCGGAGGGCTCGAAGGAGGAAACGCTGCGCGGGCTCTTCGTCCGCAACACCGATTCCGGCCTGGACGTCATTATCCGCAACGTGGTGCCCCTCTCCCTCAAGGAGAAGGATCTCAAAGAACTCTCCGATGATGCACTGCTGCGCATCACCTCGGATGCTGAGGCCACCCGGGTCTGGGTGGACGGCACCACAACTGACGGCGAAGAGCTGGACCCTGCGGTGTACTCCGGCGATATCGACCGCGACACCCGCCCGATGCTGACCGGCATCTACACCGAGTTCGAGAACACCCCAGAGAACGCGAAGGCCGCCGCCGACGCGGGGCTTAAGGCCGACGTCAAGGTGGATTCGCGCTTCTCTAGCGCCCCGACGCTGCTGAAGAATATCGTCATGTGGCTCGGCCTGGCCTTCATGGTCGTCGCACTGTGGGCGCTGCACCAGATCGACAAGCTGGACGGCCGCACCGGCTCCGGCCGCCTGATGCAGAAGGATTGGTGGAAGCCGCGCTGGGTGGACGGCTTCGTGGGCGCCGTGCTGCTGATCTGGTACTTCATTGGCGCGAATACCGCCGACGATGGCTACCTGCTGACGATGGCCCGGGCCAGCCACGAGTCCGGCTACATGGCCAACTATTACCGCTGGTTCGGCGTACCGGAGTCCCCCTTCGGCTGGCCCTTCTACGACCTGCTGGCACTGATGGTCAATGTCTCCTCCACCTCTCTGTGGATGCGACTTCCCGCCCTGCTGGCCTCCGCGGTGACCTGGCTGGTGCTCTCCCGCGAGGTGCTGCCGCGCCTGGGAGTGAAGGTCAATCAGCGCGCCGTGGCACACTGGACCACCGCAGTAGCCTTCCTGATGTTCTTCATCGCCTTCAATAACGGCACCCGCCCGGAGCCGATCATCGCAGTCTTCTCGCTGCTGACCTGGGTCTCCTTCGAGCGAGCCATCGCCACCCACCGGCTGCTGCCGGCGGCGCTCGGTACGCTGCTAGCCACCCTGGCGCTGGGCGCGGGCCCGACCGGCCTGATGGCCGTGGCGGCGGTGCTGGTCTCCCTGAGTGCCCTCATCCGCATCGCGGTGCGCCGTCTGCCCTGGCTGGGGGCCGAGAAGGGCGCGAGCCGCGGAAAGGTGATCCGCGGGATGCTCGCGCAGATCGCTCCGTTCCTCGCCGCGGGTACCGCGATCCTCGTTGGCGTGTTCGGCGACCAGACGTTCAGCACCGTGCGCGAGGCCATCGCAGTGCGCTCCGACCGGGGGCCGTCGCTGTCCTGGTACCAGGAGTACGTGCGCTATACCTCCCTGCTGGAGCAGTCCACCGACGGTTCCTTCGCGCGCCGCTTCATCGTGTTGATGATGATCTTCAGCCTCGGCGTAGTCGTGGCCTCCATCTTGCGCAACGGGCGTGTTCCGGGCGCGGCGAAGGCCCCAACCATTCGCCTGATTCTGGTCATCCTCGGCACGGTCTTCTTCATGGTCTTCACGCCGACGAAGTGGACGCACCACTTCGGCGTCTACGCGGGAATCGGTGCCGCGCTCATCGGACTCGCGGCGGTCGCCGCCTCGCAGTTCTCGGCGAGCTCCGCGCGCAACCGCGTGCTCTTCCTGGGCACCACGCTCATGCTCTTCGCACTGACGCTCTCCGGCACGAATGGCTGGTGGTACATCTCCAGCTTCGGTGTGCCGTGGTGGGATAAGACGATCCAGGTCGGCGGCATTGAGGCCTCGACGGTGATGCTGGCCATCGCCCTGCTCACCCTGCTGTGGGGTGTGCTGCTGGGGTACCGCACGGACGCCCAGAAGGCGCGCGCCCAGTCCGCGGGCGAGGCTGCTGACGTCGACAAGGACGACGCTGACCGTGCGGACGCCGACTCCAGGAACCGAAACGGGAAGCGCAAGTACCGCGTCACGGTGGTGACCGCGGCACCGATCGGCGCGCTGACCATGCTGGCACTGGTGTTCTCGGTCGCGTCGATGGGCAAGGGCTTCATCTCGCAGTGGCCGGCGTATTCGATCGGTAAGGGCAACGCCGTCTCGCTGGCCGGGCACAGCTGCCAGCTGGCCGAGGACGTCCTTGTGGAGACGGACACGAATGATTCGCTGCTGAAGGTTGCCGATGGCTCCCCGATCGGCGACTCCCTGACCACCGAGGACTCCACTGGCTTCATGCCGAACCGTGTCCCGGCGCACATCGACCCGGATGGCCGCGGCGAGGATGCCGTGAGCCAAAACTCCGTTGAAACCGCGATGAAGCTGGACGACGATCAGCCGAGCACCGGCACGAATCTGAGCGGAGAAGCCAACCAGACCAACAACGAGGGCACGGACGGTACCGCCGACGCCGCATCCAACGACCGGAACGACGACGCCGCAGCCTCCGGTGACCGCAGCGGTGGCGCAGAGGCCGCGGACGGTGGACAGGATTCCGGCACCGCCGGTGGGCTGCTGCCGAAACCGGGCGTGAACGGTTCATACGCGCGTCTGCCTTTCGAGCTGGATCCCCAGCGCGTGCCGGTGGTCGGCTCCTTCCAGGAGGGATCGCAGTTCTCTGCCTCGACGACGACCAAGTGGTACTCCCTGCCGGAGAACCGTGAAGATCATCCGCTGATTACGCTGAGCGCGGCGGGTACCATCGGGCACTACGATTCCGACAAGGTCTTCCAGTACGGGCAGCTGGTCAAGGTGGAATACGGCAAGTCGACCGGCAAGGGCCAGGAGGACTTCGAACCGCTGGGCGAGGATCTGCCGCTGGACATTGGCACCGCCCCGCAGTGGCGTAACCTGCGCATTCCGATGGAATGGATCCCGGAGGAGGCGGATCAGATCCGCATCGTCGCGGTGGATACAAACCTCACCCCTTCCGAATGGGTGGCGCTGACACCGCCCCGCGCCCCGAAGCTGGAGTCGCTGAATGACTACGTGGGTTCCGAGGCTCCGGCGCTGCTGGACTGGGCCACGGCTCTCCAGTTCCCGTGCCAGCGGCCATTCGACCACAACGTAGGCGTGGCTGAGGTGCCGGAGTTCCGCATCTCGCCGGATCACTCCGCCCGCCGCATCCTCACCCCGGTGATGGACTACGCCGGTGGCGGTTCCGTGGGCCTGGTTCAGATGAGCACACAGGCCACGGAGCTGCCGACCTACCTTAAAAACGACTGGCTGCGGGACTGGGGCGTGCTGGACCGGCTGCGTACCTTCCCGGATGCCACGGGCGAGAAGCCACGTCCGGTTGAGGTGGACGTCGAAGAGAAGACCCGCTCGGGCTTCTGGTACAACGGCCCGATGAAGTACAACGATGAATAGTTAGCGGCTGCCTGCCGGTGGACCGGCAGGCTGGCAGCACACCTGGCGATCAGTGCTAACTACCTAAAGCACAAACTGCCTGCGGCAACGATAAAGCCCGCGGCTCCTCGTACCTCGAGAGGAGCCGCGGGCTTTATCGTGCGCGAGTGGGTGTGCCCTGTGTTTAGCTCAGGGCGCGCAGGAGGCCCTGGAGCGCGTTCGGGTCGACGTTGAGCTGACCGTTCTGCAGCTGGCCTGCCCAGTCCTGGGTGTCGCCGGCGGTCTGGATCACGCGGAGCAGCTGGCCCAGGTCAACGCTGGAGCTGCTGCCGGCGCTGCCCAGGGCACCGGACTGGCCCGCCATGTTAAGCAGCTGCTGGATCGCCTCGGTGGGCACGCCACCGTTCTGGCGAGCCTCGCCCAGGGCGCCGGCCAGCGCGGTGAGTGCAGGCAGGAGCTCCTGGCCCTGCTGGATCTTCTCCGCAACCTGGTCCTGCGGCACGCCGAGCTGCTGGGAGATCGCTCCAGCTACCGGGGCCGTGAGCTGTGGCAGCGCGCTGTTGATGAAGGTCTCCGGGGACACGCGGCCACCGACCACGCCGAGCAGCTGGACCACGAAGTCCGAGGTGATCGGCATGTTAACGCCGGTCTGGTGCTCGATCTCGTTGACGATCTGAGCTTCCTTCTCGACGATCGGCTGGGTTTCTGCCAGCTGGTTGGAGGTCTCGCCGGCCGGGGTGCTAGCTCCCATGTCTCCAGCCAGTGCCTGGAGCTGGGAGTCGTCGCCGTAGTACTCGTTCATATCGACGTCGGTGATTACGCCGTCGACGGAACCATTGCCGCTGTACTGCCAGAAGGTGACCTTGTCCCAGCCGCCCGGGATGTCCCCCGGCAGGCTGTTCGAGTAGTAGGCCAGCCACAGCGGGTACTCGGAAAACTCCGTCGTATTCGCCATCTTCTGCTTCCAGAAGGAGTAGTAGGTGTAGATAATCGGCTGACGGCCGGTCTGGATCTTGATTTCGTCGAGCCATTCACGCACCCAGTGCTGCAGCTCCTGTGGGCTCAGGCCCTGATCTTCCTCGAGGTCGAGAACCGGGGGCAGGGAAGGCTGCGGGCCGGTCGCGATCACGGAGGCGTAGAACCGAGCCTCGGCGCGCGGATCATTCCAGCCCGGGCGAGCGTAGTGGTAGCTGCCCGGGATGATGCCGGCCTGCTGGGCCTTCACCGAATCCGAGGCGTAGTAGGGGTTCGTGTAGTTGGTGCCCTCAGTGGCCTTCACGAAGGCGAACTTCTGGCCGCTGGCGGCGACGGTGTTCCAATCGATAGCTGCGCCGCCCGGGTGCTGGTGGGAGGAGACGTCAATGCCCGGGATTGCCCAGGAGGGCACCGGGATCACGTGGCTCGCCATCAGAGCGGCGACGGTGGCAGACGTGCCCACAAGAGCAGTTGCCGTGAGGCGTGCAGGGGTCGAGGTACGGCGCGTGCGGCGCCAAGGCAGTGAACGCATGTGGAATAGGGTACCCAACTTTCACTCTTTTCACATCCGTATCGCACGTAATCCCAAGCACCTTACACCACTGTAATTAACAAAGGCCCCATTGCGGGGCTATGTTTTTGCGCGTCGCGGCGGCACCGCAACCCAGGGCGAGGCACCCGCTAGGGCTCGCTGAAACCGCCCTCCACCTGCTTCAACGCCTTCTCCTCCCGGTAGAAGCACGTGGCTAGCACGGCGACCCCGGCAACCCATACAGCCGCCATCGCGAACAGCGCCGCCGGCTCCGGCCAGCTGATATTCCACAAGAAATGCAGCGCAAAACCGGCGAAACCCCAGCCGAAAACCTGCCCAAAACGCCATGCTCGGCTCCGTTCGTGCGGCCCCCATAGCGCCCGCCCGATGCCATAACCGACGAGCCCGCTGAATACCGCGTGCAGCCCGATACCGAAAAGCAACCGCATGCCATAGGCGGATGCCGCCCCCACTACGTCCGAGGAAGGATGCAGCACGCCAAGGAACAGAGCGTAGAGCGAGCTCTCGTAGACCTCCATGCCGAGGCCGACGAACACGCCGGCCAGCAGGCCATGGTGCGGCCGGTGCCACCAATCTCGGCCGATCCATAGCAGCATCCAAATACCCAGCGCCTTCGTGATCTCCTCCGGCCAGGCCCCACCAAAGGCCATCGAGAGGTTGGGCAGGCCAAGCTTCTCCGGAATCTCGCTCGCCGCATCCGCCGCAGTGAATACCGCGAGCACGCTGCCAGCGCTCGCTCCCCACCACAAGGCCATGACCACCAAGCGCCGCGGCGTCCCCTGGTAGCAGCGCAGGCGGCTGAGTCCCCACCAGATCACGGCAACCAGAACAATAGAGATGCCCAGGGCAACCAGCAGGGGTAGCCCGGGAGCCGACGGAGTCGCAAGCAACAGCGCGAGGATGGCCAATACTGTGCAGAGCACCGCCAGCAGGATGAAACAGATATAGACCCCGCCCCGTTGAATACGCGGACCCGAGACGCCGTCCGGCGACACGCCGAGCGCGGAGCTCACCTCAGAGATCGGCCGTGGCAAGGAGCTCCTGGTCGGGGTCGATTCGGCAGTGTTATTGCACCCCTGGGATTGCTGTTCCGGCAGCATCATCGGCCTCCCTCCCGCTGCTGTGGGGATACCTCGGTGACGGCCTCCGGTCGCAGCTCGGCGGTCTTCAGCAGCTCGTTGACCATCGCCTTCGTGCTGTCCACTCCCCGGGCCGTGACCTGCACGCTGACGAGTGTGCCCGCGCCGTCCCCGTCCTCATCCTCGCGATAAAAGGCGACCGTTCGGCTGAGGTCGGCATCGGAAAACGGGTCGACGTCCTCGTCCTCGTCGCTGGCTGCGGCTACTTCGTAGTAGTCACTGACCCAGATATCAGTCACCCCGGTGTGCTCCTTCAGTTCCGGGGCGATCTCGAGTGCGGTCTCCGTGTACCGGACGGGTCGCATGCTTTGCAGATCCGCGAAATTAATCGCCCGGATCGCCCGGTCTACCGCCAGCGCCTGGTCCTTCACCGAGAGCATGCTCACAACCTCGACTTGGGCGGAGGGGCAAGCAAACTCCGGTGCGACCATCGCGTCCTCCGTGATCGGTGCTGCGCAGTCGCGCAGCACCCCGAAGTCCAGGGGCCAGTCCGCGAAACTCATCAGGTTTTCGTCGAAGGCCTCCGCAGAGTCCGTGTAATGCGCTGGCGCCTCGGCCGTGAGCGCGGCGTTGACCGCCACCGGCCCCGCGAGCCCCAGCACCGCTGCTGCTCCCACCGTGGCGACGTAGCGGTTTCGCCGCGCCTTCCCGAACGGCACGCTCGGGGCCGTCAACTGTCTCCGATCCATTTTTTCATCGTAGCCCCCGCACCAGACACACCCCATCTCCACCAACACTGGCCCGGCGGGTGGCACGGTGGCCGGCCGGGGTGACGTCCTAAAAAGGGAGGACAACGCCGTGTCTGCAGCGCGCACTACAGTGGGGGAACATGAACGAAAAGAAGACAACATCCAGCCAGCCGGAACTGCCGGACAACATCACCGAGGCCGCCGCGGGCAAGGACATTTCGCCTGCTCAGGACCTATACCGCCACGTCAACGGACCGTGGCTGGCCAGCCACGAGATCCCCGCTGATCGCGCCGTCGACGGCACCTTCCACCAGCTGCGCGACCAGTCGGAGAAGGACGTCCGCGCCATCGTGGAGGCCCAGCCCGCCGACTCCCAGATCGGTGCTCTGTACTCCTCCTTTATGGATGAAGAGGGCATCGAGGCCGCCGGGCTCGCACCGCTGGACGCCGACCTGGCCGGGATCAACACCGCCGCGGATATTCGCGAGCTGGCCATCGAGCTGGGTGAGCTGGACCGCGCTGGCGTCGGCGGCGTGGCGGGCTACTTCGTCGCCAAGGACGCCGAGGGCGATGCCGAGCGCGCCTACCTGGTTCAATCCGGGCTGGGGCTGCCGGACGAGGCCTACTACCGGCAGGAACAGCACCAAGACACGCTGGCCGCTTACCGCGAGTATGTGACGGACATGCTGGAGCTCTACCTCGCCGAGGGGCGGGTCCTGCCGGGCAGCCACGCAGGTGAGGGTGCGGCGGAGGCCGCTGAGACGATCCTGCGCTTTGAGACCCAGCTTGCCGAGGGGCACTGGGACAACGTGACCAGCCGCGGTGCGGATAAGACCCACAACCCGATGGCAGTGGCGGACCTGCCGACCGGCTTCCCCTTCGCGGAGTGGTTCGAGGCCACCGGCATTGCCGCTGGTAGCGCGGCTGCCGAGCGCGTGATCGTGAGCCAGCCGAGCTTCATTGAGCACGTCGCGAAGCTGGCCGGCAGCGTGCCGCTGGACGATTGGAAGCTCTGGGCGACCTGGCGGGTGCTGAACTCCCGCGCGCCGTACCTGCCGGCGAAGTTCACCGACCGGCGCTTCGAGTTCTACGGCCGCACCCTGAGCGGTTCGACGGAGCAGCGCGCCCGCTGGAAGCGTGGCCTGGGCCTGGTCGAGGGCGCGATCGGCGAGGAGGTCGGCAAGAAGTTCGTGGCCGAGCATTTCCCGCCGGAGTATAAGGAGAAGATGCTCGAGCTGGTGGACTACCTCATCGAGGCCTACCGCGAGCGCATCTCCACCCTGGAGTGGATGACCCCCGCCACCCGCGAGAAGGCGCTGGTGAAGCTGGGTAAGTTCCGCGCGAAGATCGGGTACCCGGAGAAGTGGCGCGAGTTCGATGGCCTGGAGTTCGCCGCCGGCGGTGCCGAGCTGCTGGCTAACGTGCGGGCGGCTAGCCGGTTCAACCACGACTACGAGATCAACAAGCTGGGTAAGCCCACGGATCCTGCGACCTGGTTTGCCACCCCCCAGACCGTCAACGCCTTCTACAACCCGGTGATGAATGACATCACCTTCCCAGCGGCGATCCTGCGCCCGCCGTTCTTCAGCATGGACGCCGACGCCGCCAGCAATTTCGGCGCGATCGGCGCGGTCATCGGCCACGAGATCGGGCACGGTTTCGACGACCAGGGCTCGAAGTTCGACGGCGACGGCAACCTGCATTCCTGGTGGAGCGAGGAGGACCGCGCGGCGTTCACGCAGCTCACGGACAAGCTCGTCGCGCAGTTCGAGGGTCTCGTGCCGACCGGCCTGAAGCAGCGCGGGGAGACCGCGCACAAGGTCAACGGTTCCTTCACCCTGGGCGAGAACATCGGCGACCTCGGCGGCCTGGGCATCGCCATCGTCGCGCTGCGCCGCTACCTGAACGACCAGGGCGTCGAGGTGGAGACCGCCGAGGGGCCGAGCGCGGAGTACCGGGAGGCGCTGCAGCACGTCTTCCTGCAGTGGGCTCGGGTGTGGCAGACGGCGATCCGCCCGCAGATGTCCGCGCAGTACATCTCCATCGACCCGCACTCCCCGGCGGAGTTCCGCTGCAACGTGGTCGCGTCGAATATCCCGGAGTTCTACCAGGCCTGGGAGGTCACCGAGGCCGATGGCATGTGGCTGGCCGAGGACCAGCGCGTGACGATCTGGTAGCTGACTCTGCAGGGGCTGGGGACAGCTAACCCTGCGGTGACGACTGGGCTGGATTACCCCTCCGCCCGGCGCGCTACGCCCGGGCGGATAATTCTCTGCCCGGGCGTAAGACTTTTAGAGGTCGGCGAAGAGGTCGGGCTCGAAGTCCTCGGTCTCGTCCGGGACGTACTCCTCGACCTCGGTGAGGTTCAGCAGCGCGCCGGTGGGATCGGTGATGGTGGCGACCCGGCCGAACTCGGAGTCGAAGGGCTCCCGGATGATCTGGGCACCCAGCCCACGGGCGGTGTCCACCGCGGCGTCGATGTCCGCGACCCCGAGGTAGAGGGTCCACATGGAGGGCAGCTGCATCTGCTGGGTATCCCAGAAGCCGACGAGTGCCGCGCCCTCGAACTCGCCGAGCGCGTAGCGGCTGCCGTCGGAGTTCTTATCCACGCGGATATCCCAGCCCGCGAGCTCGTGGTAGAACTCCAGAGTCTCGTCCCAGCCCTGGCCGACCATGAGCTCGTGCCACACGGGCGTGCCCGGCTCACCCGCGGCGAAGAGCGCGTGCTCATCCGCCGGGTTCTTCAGACCGATGGCCGCCCCGCTGGGGTCGATGACCACGGCCATCTCACCGCGGTCGGTCTCACCATCGGTGCCCTCCCCTTCCGGGGCCCCGAGCACCCGTGGCTCCAGGACAGAGCGGGCGCCAGCGTTGACGGCGGCGTTGTGCGCGACCGTGACGTTCGGCGTGTAGAGCGCCAGGCCCCACATGGAGATCTTCTCCTCCGGGATGGCGCCGATGCCGGCGACGGGCATACCGTTCTTCGTCGCGACGGCGTAGCCCTGACCGTGCTCACGGTACTCCCAGCCCACGAGCTCGGCGTAGAAGCGCTTCGCGGCATCAATATCGGTGGTTGCCAGGTCCAGCCACAGCGGCATGCCTGGTTGCGCCTGCATAGCGGGCATTAAAGATTCCTCCACTTTTCCGGGTCGAAGTCGTCATCGGCAGTGGCCTCATCGAAGAACTCCCCGAGGTCGTCCTCCTCAGCCGGGTTTTCACTATCGGCAGCACCGCGACCATCCGCGCCGACCTCCGCTCCGACGGTGGCGCCGGTCTCGGGGTCGGTGATTGTCACCTGGTCGCCGTCGCGCAGAGCCTTGCCGCGACGGGTTTCGGCCGCGCCGTTGACCGACACCGCTCCTTCGGCGAGGACGTCCTTAGCCATCCCTCCGGTCTCTACGAGGTTGGCGAGTTTCAGGAACTGCCCCAGCCGGATCTCGGCGTCACGGATGGGCACGACAGGTAATTCTTGCTGCATGCTGCCCATCCTACGGTGCCGGGTTGGGCGAGTTGTTTTTGCTTTTCTTTTTATTGCATTTGCACCTCTTCGGCACTTTGCTAGGGCAAAATTAACAACATGACAAGTCCCGCAGTAAACAACGCTTCCAGCTCTTCCGCTAGCTCCGGCGCGGCGGGAGGATCCAAGTACCCGACGATGCTCTCGCCCCTCGAGGTTGGCGGCAAGACTTTCCGCAACCGCGTGATCATGGGTTCCATGCACACCGGCCTCGAGGACAAGCTCGAGGACGCCCCGAAGTTGGCCGAGTTCTTCCGCGAGCGCGCAGAGGGCGGCGTCGCAGCCATCGTGACTGGTGGCTACCCGCCCGTGCTGGAGGGCAACCTGACGCCTTTTGGTCAGCCCTTCAACTCCCAGGAAATCGCCGACGCCCACCGCCAGGTCACCGAGGCCACTCACGCCGGTGGTGCGCTGGCCATCCTGCAGCTGCTGCACGCCGGCCGCTACGGCTATCACCCGATGGCGGTGTCCGCGTCCGCGTCCCAGTCCCCGATCACCCCGTTCCCGGCCCGCGAGCTCTCCGACGAGGAGGTTCGCGCGACGATCAAGGCCTACGGCGAGGCGGCGAAGTATGCCAAGGAGGCCGGCTACGACGGCGTCCAGATCATGGGCTCCGAGGGCTACCTGATCAACCAGTTCCTCGCGGAGCGGACGAATCAGCGCACTGATGACTGGGGTGGCTCCGCGGAGAAGCGGATGCGCTTCCCCATCGAGATCGTGAAGGCGGTACGCGCCGCGGTCCCCGAGGACTTCGTCATCGATTACCGCATCTCCGTGCTGGATCTGGTCGAGGGGGGCCAGACCCAGGAGGAGATCCACGAGCTGGCCCGCCAGCTGCAGGCTGCCGGGGTGGACATGTTCAGCTCGGGTATCGGCTGGCACGAGGCGCAGGTGCCGACGATCGTCACCTCCGTGCCTCGTGGCGCCTTCGCCTGGGCGACGGCCGAGCTGCGCAAGGTCGTGGACGTACCGGTAGTGATCTCCAACCGTATTAACACCCCCCAGGTCGCAGAGCAGCTGCTGGATGGTTCCTTCAGCCCGGATGGCGCCGCGGAGGGCACCGACGGCGAGCCCTTCGGCGACTTCGTGTCCATGGCCCGCCCGATGCTGGCGGATGCTGAGTTCGTCAACCGCGCCGCCGCGGGCGAAGCCGAGCTGATCAACCACTGCATCGCTTGTAATCAGGCCTGCCTGGATCACACCTTCACCAATGAGCGGGCGACCTGCCTGGTCAACCCACGCGCGGGTTACGAGACGGAGCTGAAACTGCTGCCGACCCGGACCGCGAAGCGGGTGGGCGTGATCGGCGCTGGTGTGGCGGGCCTGTTCGGGGCGGAGGCCCTGGCGGAGCGGGGCCACCACGTGGAGATCTTCGAGGCCAGCGATAAGGTCGGCGGCCAGTTCCAGCTGGCCATGCGCATCCCTGGCAAGGAGGAGTTCGTCGAGGCGCTGAAGAACGTGCAGGCCCGCCTGGCCAAGCGCGAGGTGCCGATCCACCTGGGCTCCCCGCGTACCCCGGAGGAACTGCTGGAGGCTGGCTTCGACGAGGTCGTGGTGGCCAGTGGCGTGACCCCGCGCATCCCGGAGTTCCCGGGCCTGGCGGAAGCACTGCGCGGCGAGGTCGAGGGCGTGAGCGCCATGACCTACGCGGAGCTGCTCAGCCGCGAGAAGGAGGCTGGCAAGAATGTCGCCGTCATCGGCGCGGGTGGTATCGGCTACGACGTCACTGAGTTCCTGGTGGAGGACCGTGGCGGCCAGCCGCAGTCCATCCGCGAGTGGAACGAGCAGTGGGGCGTATCCACCGACCCGGAGGTACGTGCGAACCTGACCCGACCGAACCCGCCGCAGCCGCTGCGCAAGGTCACCATGCTGCAACGCAAGATCAGCCGTATGGGCCGTGGGCTGGGCAAGACCACCGGTTGGGTGCACCGCGCGGCAGTGGCGATGGCCGGGGTGGAGCAGATCGTGGGCGTGACCTACGAGAAGCTGGACTCCGAGGGCCTGCACATCACGGTGCCCGCCCAGGACATCAAGGAGCTGCAGAAGGCGTTATCCAAGGCGAAGAAGGCCAAGGACGCCGAGGAGCTCGCCCGCCTGGAGACCGCCATCCGCGAGGAGCGCAAGGAGCTGGTCATCCCGGTCGACACCGTTGTGCTGTGCACCGGCCAGGAGTCCGTCCGCCCAGACAAGGCCGACGGCACCAGCGACGATGCGGAGCAGAAGGTCCACATCGTTGGTGGCGCGGATGTCGCCGCGGAGCTGGACGCCAAGCGTGCCATCCGTCAGGCCGTGGAGCTCGCCGCCCGCCTCTAGAGCTACCTCTAGGGCTGCTCCGCGTCCGGCTCCGGCACCCGGTCGTCGACCATCCCGATGGCCTGCATCAGCGCATAGCAGGTCGTCGGGCCCACGAAGGTGAAGCCACGGCGTTTGAGCTCTGCGGCCATCGCCACCGACTCCTCTGACTCCGAGGGCGTCTCTGCGATGTGCGCTGGGGGCTGGTGCTCGGCCGGGGCGTAGGACCAGATCAGCACCGGCAGACCCGCGGGCAGGCGGCGCACCGCCCCGCCCAGGATCTCCCGCGCCGGATGCTCCTCCGGTAGCCCCTGCAGCTCCGGATCCTCCCGGAGGGCCACCGTGGCCTCGGCATTGCGGTAGATCGCGGCGTGCTTCTGCGGGTTGCGGATCAGCGCGGGGTCAGCGAGGGTCGCCTCGCGCTGCTCGGCGCTCATCTGCGTGATGCGGGTGGCGTCGAAAAGGAAGAAGTGATCCCTAAAAGCGCGACGCTTACGCAGAATCGTCGCCCACGACAGCCCCGACTGGAAACCCTCGAGGCAGATCCGCTCGAGCAGGCCGGATTCCGTGATGATGGGCCGGCCCCATTCCTCGTCGAAATACGCCCGCTCCAGCTCGGAGCGCGTGGCCCAGGGCGGGCGAACCACGCCGTCGGCGCCGATGATGTTGCCGCGCGCGGTGGTGACCGGCTGGCGATGGTTGTCAGATGTGTGCTTATCCATAATTCCCCCTCGAGTTTAGGCTGTGCGAAGTATTGGCTCGCCGCTCGTGACCTGCGCCCCGTGCGGCCCGCCGTGCACTTCGCCGTGCACATTAGCGGGCGTTGCAGACATTGCCCCACGTTTAAGGCAGAATTCAGCCCCGCCGCCGAGTTAAATCATTTTCAAACCTCCTGGTCAGCGGGTTTTCCCTTTCGCAGCTTTCGAAAAACTACCCCCGCTTTGCTGCTTGCGAAAATGGTATTCATATAGCTAAAATCAGCTAATTATCCCGGGTGCCTTTTCTCGCGTCACGCTGCCGTACGGTAGCCAACACAGCGAGCAGCAGACATCCTTTTACACCCCGTCGGTCAACCCGTGATCGAGCAGTTTTTCAGGCAAGCAAAGGAGGGCATTACCGCAGATGAACACGCCATCGATGAACCGCCTTCGCCCGACGAATGATCACCCCGAGGATGACGAACCGCGCGATACCGGAACCTTCAAGGCCACCCTCCCCGCACTCGGAGGCTTCCTCACCGCCGACGGCCAGCCCATTGAGCCCGCACCGCAAGACAAGCCCACGCCACGCGTCACCCTCCCATTCTATTGCGAAGGCGAGGAGCCCGGCTCTCGCCTGGGGTTCACTGTGACGTCGACCCTCCTGGTGATCAGCATCGTCACCCTGCTTCTGGTCGCGCTGTTGCTCTACGTCCTCTGCGACGACGTCATCGGCCAGGCCGACGGCCTGCTCAGCGTGCTGCGTACCTCCGTCCGCTAGGCCCGACACCTCAAGTCCACGGCAAAGGCACTCCACTACTCTGCCCGGTGACTCCTCTACCTCGGCACCCACCCCAACCGGGCGCGATCGTGGGCTAATTTGATAGGCAGCATGTCTACCAACCTCACCCCTAACCTGCCCTTTTCCGCTGGCCGCACGGCTCTACTCAGCGCGCTCGCGGAATTCGGCGCGGCTGTGGTGCACGCCCCGCCGGGCACGGGCAAGACCACCCTGGCCCCACAGTTCCTCGCCGATGCCGAGCTGATTGCGCCCGACCAGCGCGTGATCGTGACCCAGCCCCGGCGCGTGGCCGCCCGCTCTGCCGCTGCCCGCCTCGCTGAGCTGCGTGGCACCGAGCTGGGCGACGAGGTGGGCTATACCGTCCGCGGGGACTCCCGCGTATCCAGGCAGACCCGTATCGAGATGGTGACCCCCGGAGTGCTGCTTCGGCGCATGCTGCGGGACCCCGACCTACCTGGGGTGGGGGCGATCGTCGTGGATGAGGTGCATGAGCGCCACATCGAATCCGACCTCGTCTTCGCCATCGCCGCCCAGCTGCGGGAACTGCGTGATGACCTACTCGTTGTGGCGATGTCCGCGACGGTCGACGCCCAGCGTTTCGCGAATCTGCTCGGGGTACCGGAGGCGGTGGTGCACGTCCCAGCCCCGATCTACCCGCTGGATATCCACTACGCCGCCGCGGCGGACTCCATCACCCACCGCCGCAGCGATAGTCGCCCCGGCCAGCCCGGTTCCATCGAGGCCTTCATCGCCGCCGGGGTGCGCCGCGCGCTCGCGGAGACCACCGAGGGGGACATCCTGGCCTTCGTGCCGACCATCCGTGGCACCGAGCTTCTCGCCCAGCAATTCGACTCCCCCGAGCTCGCTGCCTTCGCGCTGCACGGCCAGCTCAGCCCGAAGCAGCAGTCCGCGATCGTCAATCCGCGTGGCGCCCCCAGCGCCAACGCCTCCCGCCGGGTCATTTTCGCCACGGACGTCGCCGAATCCTCGATCACGGTGCCGGGCGTGCGCGTCGTCGTGGATACCTGCCTGTCCCGCGTGTCCCGGCGCGATTCCTCCCGCGGCATGTCCGTCCTGGTCACGGAGTCCGCCGCCCAGGCCAGCTGCGTGCAGCGGGCGGGCCGTGCGGGCCGCGAGGGACCGGGCACCGTGTTCCGCCTGATCAGCGCGCATGAGTGGGCCCGCTTACCGGAATTCGCCGCCCCCGCGATCCAGACCAACGACCTCACTGGCGCACTGCTAGACGTCTCAGCCTGGGGCGCGCCCATGGGCGAGGGCCTGGCGCTGCCGGACCCCTTCCCCCAAAACAACGCTGCTGCCGCCTTCGCCACGCTCCGCCAGTTGGGTGCGCTCGACGCCGACGGAAACATCACCGAGCTCGGGGAACTATTGGTCACGCTCCCCCTCGATCCGCGCCACGCCCGCGGCGGTCTGCTCGCCAGCCGGCGAGTCCCGGTGGAGCTGGTGGCCCGTGTCCTGCAATTTTTGGACGTCGCCAGCTCCCAGCGTGCCCCGGCCGGCGCCATCCGGGATATTTCACCGAAGGACCCGGAGGTGCGCAGGCTCGTCCGCTTGTTGCAGCCGCACGCCCCTCGTGGGCTCAACAACCCGCTAACCGGGGAGGACGCCATCGCTTACACCATCGCGTGCGCGCGGCCGGATCTTCTGGCCCGGCGCGTTGAGCCTGGGTCGGAGCGCGTGCTGACCGTGGGTGGCACCGGGGCGGTCATCCCGAAGGGAATGCCTGGGGTGGACGCGCCGCACAATGAGCAGTGGTTCGCGGTGGCGGATATCGGTCGCAGCGAGTCGGCGTCGGCGCGGAAGTCCGGGACGGGTTCGATCCTGCGCTCGGCCATGCCGATCTCCGAGGAGTTGGCCCTGGCTGCGGCCGGTGGCGTCCAAAAGGAAAGGATCTCGAGTTACAGCCTGGAGAAGAAGCGGGTGCAGGCGCGGGAACGGACGATCGTGGGGGCGGTCGAGCTGAGCAGCGCCCCGGCTAAGCCCAGCGCGACGGAGGCGGAAGAGGCGGTGTCCACAGCGATTGCGCAGGCCAGCCCGGAGCAGTTGGAGGAGATGCTGCAGCTAAGCGGGAACGCCCGCGAGCTGGTGAAACGCATGCAGTACCTGCACGACGCCGCTGCCGCCGGATTCGAGGACGCGTCCGGCTACCCGGATCTGCGGGAGGGACTGCCGCCGGAGTTGTTGAGTTTCGTGGCGGCGGATATCGCGGCCGGGCGGCGACCAGATGTCGCGAGCCTGCTGCGCGGGCTGATCCCGTGGGACCAGCCGATCGACGAGCTCGCGCCGGAGTCGCTGGAGCTGCCGAGCGGGCGGACGCGACGGCTGACCTACCCGGAGGTGCTGATCGGGAGCTCCTCAGACGGCGCTGTGAGTCGCCCAGCCCGCGCGGCCGCAGGCGAGGGCACATCCCGGGAGGTCAGCGCAGGGCAGGCTAAGCCAGCCTCCGAGCCCCTCGTCGAACCCGTGGTGTTGGCGACGAAGCTGCAGGACATTTTCGGCCTCACGGAGTCCCCGAGCATCGCGGGTCGGCGGGTGCAGTTCCACCTACTCTCCCCGGCGCAGCGACCGGTGGCGGTGACCGACGACCTGGCTAGCTTCTGGGCCGGGCCCTACCAGGGGGTGCGCAAGGATATGCGGGGCCGCTACCCGAAGCACGCCTGGCCGGAGGACCCGGCAGCGAGTTAGGGCAAAGAAAAGAAGCCCCGAAGGGCTCCTTGGGTTGGGGTTGTGCCGGAGGCAGTTTAGCGCTTCGGCAGAACCATCTTGAGGATCCACAGGAGGATCACCGCGCCGAGCAGGCAGGTCAGGAAACTCCAGAACATACCGCCGGAGTCAGCGTTGAACAGGGTCAGGACCCAACCGCCGATGAAGCCACCGACGATACCGACGACGACGTTGGCGATAATGCCCATCTGCGCGTCGGTGCCCATGATCTTCGAGCCGATCCAACCCGCCAGACCGCCGATGATGATCCAGCCAATGAATCCGAGGGCCGGGGTTGCTTGTGCTGCGAGAATCAATGTATCCATGTCCTCCAGTTTGCCAGTGTTCGTAGGGTCCTGCCAGAATTTTTATTTTCCGCTGGAAATAACCTACTGGTCGCGCCGCTCCCGGAGCGTGGCGTTGAGCCACTCCAGGAGCACGATCGCGTGGTTCTGTTCGGCGTCCTTCGCACCATAAAGCAGGATCACGCCGTCCTTCGCGGTCTGCTCGCTCTTCGCATCCGAGCGGGGCGGCTTGGCGCCGGCCTCCTCGAGTTCCCGCAGCGCGTCCTCGAGTTCTCCCGCATCAAGCGCATCGTCCAACTCCGTGCGGTAGCGGTTGGCGAAGTCTTCAAAGCTCAGCTCGCCCGAGTGGAACTCCTTGCGCAGATCCGAGGAGGGAGTCAGTTCCTTAGGCCAGCCCGTTAGCGGCAGCTTCTCCTTAGACACACCCCGCGGCCACAGCCGGTCGACCAGGAACCAGGAGTCTGCCTCGCCGCCGCTGCCCTGGTCGCTCCCCTTCGCGCCACTGTTCACGACGTCGTAGACCCTCGACAGCTCCATCTGCTCGCTCCTTCATTCCGCTTGTTTCTTCTTCCGCCCTCCACGCTACGTCCGCAGGTAATCTGAGAGCATGTCTATAAATCTGAAGAATGCCAAGGACGTCAACACCGCCGCTGTCATCGCCACCGGGCTCATCGGTGGCTGGCTCACCGCCCGCGAGACCGAGATCCGCCCGCTCGGCGGCGTGATCCTCGCTGCTGCCGGTGGCTACGCCGCCCGCTCTTGGAACGCCAAGGCCGGCGCGCCCACCGCTGCTGCTCTCACCGCCGGTTACCTCGGCGCCTTCGGCCTCTCCCACCCGCTGGCGAAGAAGATCGGCGCCTGGCCGGCTGTCCTCGCGGTCACCGCAGCGTCCGCTGGTGCGGCGCACTTCCTCTCCGACGCGAAGTAGCCCCCCGCCCAGCCCTTAGCTGAGCAGCGCACCCACCATGGCCTCCGCCATGGTGTCGAGCCGATCCTGCTGCTCCGCCGGGTCCCCGGTGAAGGCCACGGGCTCGGCCACCACCTCCCACTGCAGGCCGGTGATGATGGAATCCATCGCTTTTTCCGCCCCAGTGGTATCGAATCCACCCCGGATCCACCAGGAGACCGGGGTGCCCTTCTTTTCCTCGTTAACCTCGTAAAACAGGGTGTCGAAGTAGTGCTTCAGCGCCCCGGAGATATAGCCGAAGTTCGCGGTCGTCCCAAAGATCACGGCGTCGGCTGCCAGGAGCTCCGCCTTATCCGGCTCCAGGGCCTGGCGCTCGACCACTTCGATGCGCGGCGCGCTCTCCCCCAGCGCCTCGGCGGCCTGCGTGGCAGCCTCCTGACACTTCTCAATCACCCGTCGGGCAATCGGCCGCACCGTATCCGTCGGGCTGTGGTGCACGATCAGCAGAGTTCGAGTGTTGCTAGCCATGCCCCCATTATGGCCACCTGCGGGCCCAGAAGTGGGCAAGATGGGAACCATGAGCACCGCACCACTGATCCTTCCCTTCCAGGGAATTCGCCCACGCATCCACGAATCCGCCTATATCGCCCCCGGCGCAACCATCATCGGGGACGTCGAGATCGGCGCCGATTCCTCCGTCTTCTACGGCTGCGTCCTGCGCGGGGACGTCGGCCCGATCCGCATCGGGGAACGCACAAATATCCAGGACAACTCCGTCCTGCACGCGAACCACGACTCCCCCTGCGTCCTCGGCTCGGACGTCACCGTCGGACACAAGGCCCTCGTCCACGGCTGTGAGATCGGCGACGGCGTCCTGATCGGCATGTCAGCCACGATCCTCTCCGGGGCCCGCGTTGGTTCCGGAAGCCTCATCGCGGCCGGTGGCGTCGTCCTAGAAAACCAGGAGATCACGGCGGCGTCCCTAGCGGCGGGAGTACCCGCGAAGGTGCGCCGTGAGATGGACGAGCAGGCACAGCAGGGGCTGATCGAGCACGCGGGCCGCTACGTCGAGATCGCGAAAGAGCAACCCGATCCCTCGGAGGCGATCGAGCTCGCCGAGGTGCGTTTCCGCTAACGCTTGGCTACGACCACCGACGTTGCAGGAACTAGGCAGCCAATTATCCGGGCTCCAACAGCGAGCCCTCTTCTGGGTTTGGCCCCTCACCCGATAGCATGAAGAGGCTATGGCCAGCACAGGTGGGAAAAAATTTCGTAACGACATCGAGGGTTTACGTGGTTTCGCGATCGCCCTCGTGGTGATTTTCCACGTCTTCGTGGGCAAGGTGTCCTCGGGCGTGGATGTCTTCCTTCTGCTGGGAGGTGTGTTCTTCTTTGGCTCCCAGCTCGCGAATGCGCGCAACCCGAAGGGGCTGACATTCGTTCAGTCGCTCGTGCGCATCATCCGGCGGCTCTTCCCGCTACTCGCGGTGCTCGTCGGCGCGACGTTGGCAGCCGGGCTGCTGCTCATGCCGCGGATCCAGCACCTGCAGCTGGCCAAGGACGCGGTCGGTGCGCTGGCGTACGTCACGAACTGGCAGCTGGCCTTTTCGGGCCGTGATTACAACACCGCCAGCTCCACCGTCTCGCCGTTCCAGCACCTGTGGAGCATGTCCGCGCAGCTGCAGATCTACGTCTCTTCCCTGATCGCGGTCACCCTGATTGCGCTCATTTTCCGACGTTTTTCCCGCAAGGCTCTGGCTGTCATCCTCACCGCAGTCACGGTGCTTTCTTTCGCCTTCGCGGCCTATCAGCACGGCCAGGACCAGGCCGTGAACTACTACCACTCCTTCTCCCGCTTCTGGGAGATCGGGCTGGGTGGCCTGCTGGGCATGCTGATCATGCCGCGTTCCGACCACGGCGAGAAGCCGCCGGCGCCGATCGTGCCGCCGCTGAACACGTGGGTGCGTCAGATCTTCGGCTGGCTGGGCCTCATCATGATTGCCTCCACCGGCCTGGTCATGGATGGTGCCCAGACCTTCCCGGGCCCGGGCACGCTGTTCCCGCTGGTGGGCGCAGTGATGGTGATCCTGGCTGGGCAGAACGGCAAGCCGGTGGGTATCACCCGCTTCCTTGAGAGTCGCTTCATGCAGTTCCTGGGCCGGATCTCCTACGCCCTGTACCTGTGGCACTGGCCGCTGCTGATCATCTTGGTCTCCTACACGGGCTACGACGCCCAGGCCCAGCCGCTGTTCGGCGTCGCCATTATCGCGGCCTCGGTGGTTATGGCGTGGTTGTCCAACCGCTTCATCGAGCGCCCGCTGCGTCAGACCGGCCGCCCGCGCCGCGCGCACGTGCTGTGGACCCCGAGCTACTGGTGGGAGTCCATCCGCGTGTGGCCGAAGACCGCTTATGCAATGGTGATCATCCTTATCGCCGGTGCTGTGGCCGCCACCGCCCCAATGGTGGCGAAGAACCAGGTCGAGGAGGGTGAGGAGCTCTGGCGCCTGGCGTCGAATGTGGATAACTACCCGGGCCCGTTAGCCTTCAGCAACGACGCCTTCGTCCCTCCCCGTCAGCCCCTGGCCCCACCGTTCGAGGAAATGGGCCCGCTGCTGCCACCGACGCAGCCGGATGGTTGCCAGATCGGCTTCGATGAGGATCACCTGATCCTGAAGCGGAACTTCAATCGCTCCGAGGAGGACTGCGCCTACGGTGATTTGAACTCCGAGCGGACGGTGTACGTGATCGGTGGTTCCCACTCCGAGCAGTTCATCCCTGCGCTGGACGAGGTGGGCCGCCGTCAGGGTGTGAAGTTCATGCCGATCCTGAAGATGGGCTGCGCGGTCAACGCGAACATCCCGAAGTGGGATGGTTCGGACAACCCCTCCTGCCGTTCCTGGTCGAAGAAGGTCGTGGACCACATCCTGGCCCACCCACCGACCGAGGGTGTGTGGATGACCGGTACCCGCCCAGCGGACATTGCGGGTAATGGACCGGAGCAGGTGCCGCCGGAGTATGTGGATCTGGTGAAGCTGTTCACCGATAACGGCATCCACAGCTACCTGATGCGCGATAACGTCTGGCACACCCAGCCAGCAGAGGCGGGTGCACCGGAGCCATTCAACCTGCGCGAGTGCGTGGGCGAGATGGTGGACGGCACCCGTACCACCATCGAGCGCGCCCGGAACTTCCCCGGAGTAAAGGACCGTTGGCGTCCGACCCCGGAGGAGATCGAGGAGATCAACGCGGAGTGTGGCACCGCACAGGATGATTCCCTGCTACCGGAGGATCCGCAGTACCAGGCCTATGCGGGCCTGGACGTAACGCTGCTGGACGTCACCGACGGCTTTTGTAAGGACGGCTATTGCCCGGCGATCATCGGCAACCTGGTCGCGTACCGCGATCAGCACCACTTCACGAATATCTTCGCCTCCCGCTTCGCGAACGCGATCGAGCACCAGATGTACAAGGAGCCACGCGGCGCGGAGGGCTCGGAGGATAAGGCCCGCAAGGCGCCGGATGCCACCGCTGGCCAGCCGGGCGAGATCGCTCCCGGAGCCCCGGGGGCGGAGCAGCCGGGAGGGGCGGGTCAGACCGACGCTGGAGTGGACGCCCCGAGCCCGGACGAGATTGGTGAGCACCCGCCGATTCAGGCCCCGCCGGTTCCCCAACCTGCTGCCCCGGCCGGCGACTTTTACTAGCTAGGTTCCGGGGTTCGACGCCCTAACTGAATTAACCCCAGCGACTTACCGCTGGGGTTCTTTCATGCGTGGGCCTGTCCGGGCTCGGAGGTCTACGCCACTACTGGGTTTAAGAGGTCTGTACGCCTTCAACGAAGTAGTCGTAGAGCTGGATATTGTCCCAATCAAGCTTTAGCTTCATGTGGACGACGTCCACCTCTGATGACCCGTTTCCAGCTGGCATGGTGGCCTGTTCTGCATCATGAGCAGTCGCATAGCCCAAAAAGTAAAAGTCCACGCCTTCGGTGTCGTCCTTCTTCATGAAGACGGGGAGCGGCACAAGATTATCGATGATGTAGCGTTCCGTCTTGCTTTCCAGGGTTCGGCGGTTCTTAGTGAACCAGCGCAGGGTCGTCGAGTCGAGGAAACGATCCTCGTACTTCACCGTCGCGCTGATGTCTTCGCCCTTGTGGTACGTGATGAAGATCGGGCAGACGCGCGGAGTATCCATCTGGTCCCTCTCCAGGTAGTAGCCCCCGATGTTCTGCGGAATGATGAGCTTTTGGAAGTTCAACATCCTGCACACCTCATCTCGGGTGTAGGTCCCGGATGGGACGAGCTCTCCACTCCAGGAGTGCTGGTGTCGCACCAAGTACTTCGTGGCATTAACGACGTCCCAGACGTTCTGCTTGAAACCGGCGTCCTGCTGAAGAAGCTGTCTGAAGTTTCCGTCTAACCTCACCCCTTCAGGGGTCTCTTCCGCAAGCGCAATGTTCTTGTACTTTTCAATTTCCTTGTTGGGGAAGAATTCCAGCGTCAAGACGCGAACCGCGGTATCCACATCACTCAAATCGTGATTGACCCCCACTTGGCTGAGGTGCTGAGCGATGTCGCGCTTGGTCACGGTTTCTTGGTTGAGCAGAAGCTCCAGAACGAGGACCTCTGCGGACCGCTTGCTCGGCAGGATTTCCCGGTCGAGAAACTGCAGGTACGGCAGGAGGTCATCGCTGGGAGCAGCATCCAGGAAAGAATATTTCGCGAGGAAAGACCAGTAGTTTTTCTCTTTTTCCGCGAGAACAGTCACGTCCACGGTGTCATAACGAGCAACATCCTCGCGTGTTGGAGGCCTACCCAGCTGCTCAGATAATTCGGATACGGCCTTCTTAAGATTTGCGACAGTATCCAGCCGGGTTTTTGCGAGGGACTCGAAGATGCGCTCCCGAGAAATCTGGTCAAAGTTGACGCTCGAAAGGCCCGCAATCGCGCCCTGGGTGGCAGAGTCCGTCATCTTGCGGCGGATCTTATCTTTTCGAAGCGATCGTTCTCCGAACAACGCGATGGGAATGAGGAAGTTGTTTTTATAGTTCCCGATGAAGTCAATGACCCGCAGATGATCTTTACCTTCACACTTACGCAGGCCACGCCCAAGCTGTTGGGTAAAAATGATGCTGGATTGCGTGGGGCGGAGCATCACTATCTGGTTGACCGACCGAATGTCAATACCTTCATTAAAAATATCGACGGTGAGGAGGTAGTCCAGCTCCCCCTTCTCTAACCGTTCTACAGCTTTTTGGCGTTCCGCCACGGTGAAGTTTTTAGAAGATAGCGCCAGTGTCCTTAGCGTACGTCCATAAACTTTTTCCTTATTGAGGAGTCGCGAAAGTTCCTCTGCTTCTTCGACCCTCGAGCAGAAGATGAGGCCCTTTACGTCCCCAGCAAAACCATAGGTGTTCAGCATGTTGACGATGTGCTTAACACGTTCTGGCGCGCACAACCGGGCTAGGCTACTGAACTCATCGTCGACGACGTTGCCCTCGTTGTCCGTATAGTCCGTGACGCCGTAGTAGTTAAACGGCACAAGCATTTTTTCTTCGAGGGCTTTTTGCAGACGAATCTCGTACGCCACGTTGTGGTGAAAGCGCTCGAAGATGCTCTTGCCATCTGTGCGTTCAGGTGTTGCGGTCAGCCCGAGCAGAAAATCGGGCCTGAGGTGTTCGATAATTCGAACGTATGTAACCGCTTCCGAGCGATGAACCTCATCGACGATAATAAAGTCGAAATAGTCCTGGCTCAGTTTATAGAGATTCTCCGGCCGAGATAACGACGCGATGGTGGCGAAAGTGTAGCGCTTCCTGAGCTCCCTCGAAGAGCCTGCAAATTTTCCAAACTCCTCCGGCCCTGCCCCCAACACCTTCTGAAAGTCCAGCATTGCCCTGTCAAGGATTTGCTCGGTATGGACTAGAAAGAGGAACTTCTTCGGGTTCGCGCTTCGGACAGCAAGCGCTCCGAGGATTGTCTTGCCAGTTCCTGTTGCAGAAATGACCAGCGCTCGCTGTTCCCCTTGTGCCCTCAAGCGATTGATATTTTCCAGCGCTTCAATCTGCATGGCGTTCGGCTCAATGATGTTCCCCGCTGGAACAGCCCCCTGCTTGGTTACATAAACCGAATCTCTCCGCACTTGACGCCGCTGCGTGTAAGCCGCAATCCACTCCTCATCGAGTAGTCGGCCAGCAGCGATCTGGCGGTCAATGGCCTGATCGAGCTGTTCAACGATGTGACCCTCTGGCAGGGCCGAGAATCGCAAATTCCACTCTTGGTTTACCAGAAGTGCTCCACGGGTCAGGTTAGAGCTGCCGATGATCGCGGTCCGGGCTGCTTCAAGCTCGAAGATATAGCCCTTGGGGTGGAAACCACGATCCGGCGCATCGTGAATGATCGTCCTGATGTTCGGAGGGAGACTCAGTAGCTCCCGAAATACCCGCGGCTCGTTGAATCCGAGATAGTCGGAAGTGATGATCGTTCCCTGGCCCGGGAAATCGAGAAGATCCTGCTTGATCTTGGCGAGGCCGTCTTCCGTAATGAATGCGACGGAAATCTTGAATTCCTTGGCCCGGCGCAGCTCATGCTTAATGGCGCGCAGCATCGTGTTCTCGCCGTCATTGGCGATGAGAACCGGATTGAACGCCTCTGGAGCTTCGATGTTCTTATCGAGGAAGCCAAACTGTGTGTCAGCGACAATGCGCTGGGAATCGCGGGTCATGCGCTAAATTTTGCCTTGATTTTCTCTACTGCAGGCACATCTGCTGGAGCCCACTGGACCGTGTCGAGCTCTTCCGGCTTCAGCCATCGAATCTGGGCATGCTCCGTGAGCTCTGGTTCCGTACCTTGCAGGGAAGCGAAGAATGTGGTCAGCTCGACGATTCCAAAATCGTATTCATAAGAGGTCGTGTCGAGGTACTCGCCGATCGTTGCATCGCAGAGAAGCTCCTCCTTCAGCTCCCGCTGAAGGGCCTCTTCGGGGGTTTCGCCTTCCTCGATCTTTCCGCCTGGAAACTCCCAATACCCTGCCAAGGCCATGTCTTCGCCCCGTTGCGCAGCGAGGATCTTGCCGTCTTCGACGAGAACGGCGCCAACGACCACAATTTTCTTCTTCACCTTGGCCTCCATAATGTGCGGTACTTGGGATAACCCTAACAAGCCGCCCAGACAATAACGCTCCACCAATCTGTCAGACGATGCCCCACCACCGATGAAACAGTAACCGCGGAATACACTGGTCCCGACCGACATCACAGCGATTGACCCATTTTCCCATGCCACACACCGTTTTTCTCGACGCCAACGTGTTGACCAGCGCCACTGTCCTGCGGTGGCTTTTCGACCTGCGCGCAGCACTGGTCGGTGAGGGGTGCGAACTGCGGCTCGTGACGTCCTCAAAAACCCTGTCGGAGACCGGTGCGACGATGAACTGGCGCGTACCGCAATCGACCGGCGCGCAGCGGGATCAGCGGATGGCCGAGCTGCGCCGCGAGATGGACGACGTCCTCACCCACTACCCCGAGGGTTTGGCCTTCAGCGGGAAAGACCCCGGCGACTACCACGTGCACGCCGCAGCAACCGCCTGCGGGGCGACCACGCTGCTGAGCTTCAACCGCCCCTCGGACTTCACGAAGAAACCCGCCCGCGAGAGCTACCGGGTCACCAACCCCGACGATTTCCTCCACGAACTCGGAACCACCCACCCCGGCGCGCTGTCTCAGGTTGTGGCTGCCCGCGTGGACGCGAAGGGCGCGGCAACGGAGGACATCGCCTCGCTGGTTCTGCAGCTCAAGAAAGCGCGATGCCCCCGGCTCGCGAAACTGCTGCCAGGTTATTGAACGAACAACCGTCACGGTATCCGAGGCGCTGCGCTTCCTCGAATTCGCCAGAGCAGCTGAAATTCACGGCACCGTAAGCAGAAAAGTCGTTGGTTTATTAAGCAAATGTGCGGTTCGGGACACCTTTCGGACTTTTACTTAGCGAAGCATCCACCCATAGCAATCTGATAAATTCCTGTTAGAAAAACCCGTCGATGCTGGCCGGAAGGAAGCACATGGCCCACTACGACCTATATCAGGCGCTCAATCTCGATCGCTCAAAGGCGCCCGACGAGATCAGCGCCGAGCTCTCGAATCGCCTGGAGAACAATGAGCTGGACAATATCGGTGGTCGGGAGGAAGTAGAGATCGCCCGCTCCATCCTGGGTGATCCACAGAAGCGCACCGCCTACGATTCCCGCCTCGATGACCCGAAAGCCCCGGAGGTGGACGTCAACGCCCTCCGCCAGCTCGCCGCCGCGGACTTCTCCGCAGGTGCTGCGCCGACGGGCGATCACGCAGCCGACGCCAGTGTGCCAGCTGGCGCTGCAAGCGCTGCCGGCGCAGCGGGCATGGCTGGCGCACCAGGTGCCGAGCACTCCCAGGAGAAGCAGAGCCCGTCGCTGGGCGAGCGCTTCAAGGATGCCAGCGCGAAGACGCAGCAGCAGGTCGCGCCCGCCATGGAGAAGACCAAGAAGGAATTCGGCCGCTCCTCCAAGATGGCCATCCTCATCACCGCGATCGCTACGGCCGTGGTGATGCTGCTGATCTTCGCCGCCGTGAGCCTCTTCGGCGGCAGGGGCGGCGATAACGTCACCGGGGAGGGTGCGCCGAATAAGAAGGTCGAACAGCTGTTGAAGCTGCGCGACAAGGACAAGACGGATCAGTGGATCCGGGACAACGTCCACATCAAGGCGCAGGACTCCCTGATCGACGATCTGGATCTCAACGATGACTACCGCGGCATGGACCGCTTCCTGGGCACGGAGGATCCGAAGGCCCTGTACACCGTCGATGACGACGACGTCATGCGCCTGTCCATGAACTTCGACGACGACAAGGTCAAGGAAGCGTACAAGAACAGCCAGCTCAAGAAGAGCTACACCATCCAGATCGGTGATAAGAGTGGCCGTGACACCGGCCAGCGCCTGGACGTCGTTGAGCTGGGGGACGGCAAGCTCGTCGTAAAGTTCTACGAGGTGGGTTCGGAGGACTGGGCTGACTCCGTCAAGGACTTCGACGTCGAGGACTTCATCTCCCGTGGGAATTCCTCCTCCTCTTCCAAGGGCTCCTTTGGTGACTTCTGGAGCGAGCTGACTAGGCAAGCGTTTGGCGATTAATTCGCCGCCGCGACGATCGCCGGGGCTCCCTCCGCCGCGGTAGCGCGCAGCGACCAGTCCGCCAGCCGCGTGAGGTCGGTGCGCTCCGGGGAGATCTCCAGGATGCGCGCGCCGGCGGCCTTCGCGACCTGTGGCAAGCCCGCCGCCGGGTAGACCACGCCCGAGGTGCCGATGATGACCAGCAGGTCCGCCTCCCGCATGGCGGCCTCGGAGGCGTCCCACTCGCGGTGCGGCAGCGGCTCGCCGAACCACACCACGCCCGGGCGGACGGGGTTGCCGCATAGGGAACAATTCGGCGGGGTGACGCGCTCCAGCTGCTGATCGGGGAACTCAGGGGTGCGGGCGGGTTTGTGGCAGATGGCGCAGCGGTAGCTGAATAGGCTGCCGTGCAGGTGCGAGATCCGCTCGCTGCCCGCCCGTTCGTGCAGGTCGTCGACGTTCTGGGTCACGACGTGCAGGTTGATGCCCCGCTCGGTGGCCCAGGGGGAGTTCTCCCACTCAGCGATGGCCACGTGGCCGGCGTTGGGAGCTGCCTGCTGGCAGACATGCCCGCGCCAGAGGTACCAGGCGTACATGGGGTCGGGGTCCTTGGCCCAGGAGTCCAGGGAGGCCATGTCCTGAGGGTTGATGCGCTCCCAGATGCCGGTCTGCGCGTCGCGGAAGGTGTCCAGCCCCGAGTCCTTGCTCATTCCCGCGCCGGTGAAGACGACGACGTTCCGCGCGCCCGTCAGGACGTCAGTCAGTTCTTGCGGTAGGCCGTCGTTCAGCGTGAAAACACCAGGGTTCGTGCTCATGACCCAAGGCTAGCCCGTGGCTGGTCGTGCGGGGTTCGGGTTGCCCAAGAAGCTGCTCGCCCCTCCTGCCCGGAACCAGCCCGGCGCGGGGGCGGGGGCCGATAATATGGGGAGAACTTAAGCCCACTGGTGCACGACGCGCCAGCACCCCTCCCGGAGAAGGAAACATGGCCTCCATCCTCACCCGCATCCGCAATGCCGCTCTCACCTACCCGCAGGTGGTGGCCCCAAGGCTGGCGGGCACCGTGGTTCGCGCCATCACCCCCGGTGGCTCCTCCGGTTCGCCGAAGGCTGGCGGGCCCGCGCAGTTCCACCGCGGTGTCGGTTTGAGCATCGGCCAGCCGGGGAAACGTTATAATCCTCAGCTGCCAGAAAGCGGCCGGAAGAACGGCATCCTAGCAGCTCAGGCGGCCGCAGCCCCGGCGGCACCAACCACACCGGCAGACCGCAGGATCGTCGACGTCGCCGAAGAGGACTAGGCGCCTTAAGCCTTGGCGCCTCGGCTAGGGTCGCGGAACCAGGAATCGTCCGGCCCCCGGGACGACCTCGATCTCCATGGGCAGCTGCGCGAACTTTTCGCCATCGGCATAGGTGTTCATGTCCGGCATATCGATCCGGACCCTCTTGGCCCGCAGCTGGCTCACCCCGGCCACCCCGTCGATCTCGCCGGTGAAGATCCGGCTGAAGCTCCACACCGCGCGCGCCCGGGACATGCGGCCGAGCAGCGTCACCTCCAGAACACCATCGTGGTGGTCGGCATCGGGGCACACGTACATGCCACCGCCATAGGTTCGGGTGTTGCCGATCGCCACGAGGGTCGCGTTCTCCTCGATGACCTGCTTCGGTTGGCCACCAGGCCCCTCCCCTGGGTCCAGCACCAGGCGCATCGGGATGGAGTGGAAGTTCAAAAACTCCAGCAGAATCGCCAGGTTATAGCGCATTCGCCCCTTCGGCCAGGAGATCGCATTCGTGCGATCGGTGACCAGCGAGTCGAAGCCATTGCACGCGATCGTGCCGAACCATTTGGATACCTCCGGCGGATCCGCCGCCTGGGATGGGTCAAGGCGCGGCGCATCCACTGCCGTGAGGTCTGCCCCCGGCGCTAGTCGGTGCATGCGTCCCAGGTCGCTGGTGGCCCAGAAACCATCGGCGATGACGTTCGCGGCCTTCACGGGGTCGAGGGGGATGCCGAACTCCCGGGCGTGATCATTGCCCGTACCAGCCGGGATGATGCCCAAGGGCTTCCCGCTTTCGGCCTGTTCCTGCAGCGCAAGGGAGATCAGCCCATCGCCACCGGCGACGACTAGCGCGTCGATCGATTCATCGGCGATCATCTCGCGGGCGAGTTCCCGGGCCCCCGCCGCGTCCTTGCCCTGGATGGCGAGGACGTCCACGCCCCGGCGGTTCAGCTGCTGCGCGGCGTTCAGCGCGCGGTCGCCCGCCCCGCCTTTGCCCGCGGCTGGGTTCTTAAGCATCGCGACCCGCCGGACGGGCAGTGTGCCTACCTCGAAAGAGCCCGAACCTGGCAGCTCAGCCCCGTGATTCTGCTGCTGTGCCCCGCTGTGCATTAGATCCTCCTGGTGGCGTCCGGGGATGCCTCCGCATCGCTGAGGTCGAAGGTCTTACCTGGGTTCAGCACGCCCGCTGGGTCGAGTTCCCGCTTGACCGCGCGCAGTGCGGCGATGCCCACCTGCCCCACTTCCAGACCCATCCACGGCAGGTGATCGGTGCCCACCGCGTGGTGGTGGGTGACGGTTCCGCCGTGGGTAGCCATGGCCTCCGTCGCCGCGCTCTTGGCCTTCCGCCAGCGCTGCTGCGGGTTCTCCCCGGCCGCGCCCACCACCGTGAAGTACAGGGAGCAGCCCTCCGGGTAGACGTGGCTGATATGGCACATGATGAGCGCCGGGGAACCGTCCTCCACCAGGGACGTCGTGAGCGCCTTGCCCACCGCCTTCTTCAAACGTGGGACGTTCGACCAGTCCGTCGCCGTCTCCAGGGTCTCGCAGAGCGCGCCACCGTCGATGAGAGAGTCCCGCAGCACCGGTGCGCCGAAACGGCCTTCCTCCCACGTGCGAGCTGGGCCTTCGCCGAGGGACTGGCCGCCGTTGCGGATCATGATCGCCCGGGTTTCCTCGTGGCGGGACTGGGCGTGCTGCGTGGTGCCCTCGAAGAGGGTAATCGCCAAGCAGCCCTTGTGCTCGGATTCGTCCTGCTCCCCGATGTTGTCGGTGCTGGTGAGGTTCACGGAGGATTCGATTTCATCGGACAGGCGCAGCACGGTGGGGCCAGCGTCGGTCTGGGTGACTTCGCGAAGGGCGTTGGCGCCGTCGATGAAGGAGGGGAAGCTAAAGGCCTCGTAGAGCTTCGTCTCCGGAATCGGGTGCACGCGCACCCGCACCCGCGTGATGATTCCCAACGCGCCCTCGGAGCCGATGAAGAGCGCCTTCAGGCTTGGGCCGGCCGCCGTCGCGGGAGAGGCCTGACCAGGCCGGATGATGCCCTTCGGTGTCACGACCGTGAGCTCGCGAATCATCGCATCGAAGCGCCCATAGCCAGCCGAGTTCTGGCCGGAACTCCGGGTCGCCGCAAAACCACCGATCGTAGCGTAGGGGAAGGACTGCGGGAAGTGCCCTAGCTGCAGGCCGTGCTCGGCCAGCAGCAGCTCAGCTTGTGGCCCGGAGAGGCCCGCGCCCAACGTGGCCAATCCGCTGACGGGATCAACGTCCTCCAGCTGGTCGAAGCGGCCCAAGTCGAGGCTGATCACCGCCCGGTGCGTGCCCGGCACCGGATTCAGCCCACCGACCACGGAGGTACCGCCACCAAATGGAACGACGGCGATTCCCTCCTCGGAGCAGTAACGAAGGATCTCCAGGACCTGCTCCTCATCGGCAGGGGCGACGACCAGATCTGGGGCCGCGATCTCCTTATCTGCGCGCCAATCCAGCAGGTCGAGATAGCTTTTCCCGCGCGCGCGGGGCAGGCGCTGGTCGGCGTCGTCGGAAATGAAGGATTCCCCAACGATGGCGGCGAAACGTTCGCGGTCGGCGTCGGTGACCTTCGGGGTGGAGAGGCGAATGGCGCCCGCTTCCCGGCGCGGCACGGGTGGGGTCACCCCCAGCATTTTCTCCAGCATCTTCTGGATGGACGGGGACAGCGGCTTGACTTCCTCGTGGGTGCCCCAGAGGTTGAACTCCATGGGAGGCGTGGGCAGCGACTGGTGATCGCTGGTGCTGGTTGTCGCGCTTTTCTTCTGCTTATTCATGGACTTAGACTACGCAACCGGCGGCGCTTTTTAGCGTAATTTACAAGGTATGACTAAGCCCTTGGGAACCTATGACCCGGCCCGCGCGGCGCTCTCCCCCTCCCGGCGGGTTGAGCTGCTGGAACGCCTCCGGTCCGCCGCCTCTCCGGCCGTGGCGGCGGGCTCGCCCGAGATCGACGTGATCGTGATCGGGGCCGGCGTGACGGGCGCGGGCATCGCGCTGGACGCCGCGACCCGTGGACTCTCCGTGCTGCTCGTGGACAAGGTTGACCTCGCCTTCGGTACCTCGCGGTGGTCCTCGAAGCTGGCCCACGGCGGGCTGCGTTACCTCGCCAGCGGCAACGTGGGCATCGCGCGGCGTTCCGCCGTGGAGCGAGGGGTCCTCATGGAGGTCACCGCCCCGCACCTCACCCGTGCCCTGGGGCAGGTCGTCCCTGTGAATCGCAAGTTTTCCCTGCTCAACCGGGTTCTCCCCCGCCTCGGATTCCTCGCTGGCGATGTTCTCCGGATCGCTGCGGGGACGTCCTCGCGTACCCTGCCGCGCTCCCGCACGATCAGCGCCCGGCGCATCGCGGAGCTGTGCCCGGCGGTCGATCGGGACGGTTTGCTCTTCGGTTATCTCAACTACGACGGCCAGTTGCTCGACGACGCCGCCCTGGTCACCGCGCTCGCGCGGACGGCGGCGGGCTTTGGCGCCGATGTGCTGACCCACGCGACGGCAAGCCGGGTGGATGCTGCGGCGGATAGCTCTGGCAGCAAGGTTGTGCTGGACGTCGACGGGGAGGAGCTCTCGCTTCGCGCGACCTGCGTCGTCAACGCCACCGGCGTGTGGGCTGGCGGCCTGGATGAGGGCGTGACGGTCACGCCATCGCGCGGCACGCACTTGGTGATCGATGCGGCCAAGGTGGGGAACCCAACCGGGGCGCTCACCGTGCCGGTGCCGGGAGCCACCAACCGCTTCTGCTTCATCCTGCCGAGCCAGCTGGGGCGCTGCTATATCGGCATTACCGACGAGCCCGCCCCGCTGGAGGATGTGCCTAAGGCCCCACCTGCGGATGTGGACTGGATCCTCGATGTCGTGAACCAGGCCTTGGCCACCAAGCTGACCCGCGCGGATGTGCTGGGCGCTTTCGCGGGCCTGCGACCGCTGGTGCAGCTCAAGGGCGCTGGCGCTGGCCCGGAAAGCACGGCGGATCTCTCGCGCGAACACGCCATCATCGAGCGGGCGGGAATGATCACGGTGACCGGCGGCAAGCTCACGGAGTATCGCCTGATGGCGGAGCAGACCGTGGATGCGGTGCTGCGGAAGGCCCCCTCGCTGCGGGAGAAGGCCGGGGAATGCATCACCAAGTCCGTCCCGCTCGTGGGGGCGCCAAGCCGCCCTGATAATCGGGATACGGCGCCGTGTCTGGTGGAGCGGGGTTCGGAGGCTGTGGTTCCCGGCCTCGATGTCACGCGTGCGCAGTTGAGCTTCGCTGTCACCCACGAGGGGGCCCGGACGGTATCCGATATTGTCGACCGACGCACCCGGTTGGGGCTGGTCCCCGAGCACCGGGCGGCTGCGGAGCCCGTGGCGCGCGAGGTGCTCGCCGCCGCTGGCATCGAGGACTAGGGCAGAGGCCCTGGTTTAGACCTGGTCGATCGGCTTGATCATGATCGTCTCCACGTCCATGTGCGCCGGTCGGCCCGCAATCCAGCGCACCGTCTCGCCGATATCCTCCGCCACCAGGTTCTGCACGCCCTCGTAGACCTCGTCCGCGCGGGCCTGGTCCCCCTTGAAGCGGTTCAGCGAGAAGTCGGTGGCAACGCGGCCAGGGTCCAGCTGGCAAACACGGATGCCGTCCTCAGCGAACTCCATGCGCATCACGTCCGTCAACGCGGTCTCCCCGAACTTCGCGGCGTTGTAGCCCGCCCCTTTCCGGTACGCGCCCCGCCCGGCCATGGAGACCACGTTGATCACCTGCGGTGCCTGCCCGGCCTTGAGCTGCTCGTACAGGGCGCGGGTGACCTGCAGGGTGCCCATCACATTGGCTTCGAACATCCAGCGCCAGTCCGCCGGGTCGGTCTCCACGATGGGCTCCAGGCCGCGCGCCCCGCCCGCGTTGTTGACCAGCAGATCGACGCTGCCGAATTCCGCGGCGAGCTGTTTGGCCACCGCGTCGATGGAGTCCTGGTCGGTGACGTCGAGAACGATGACGGTGGCCTGGCCACCGGCGTCCTGAATGCGGGCCTGGACCTCCCGGAGGCGGTCCTCACGGCGGGCGGTGAGGACGACATGCCAGCCATCGGCGGCGAGTGCTTCTGCGGCGGCTGCCCCGATGCCTGCGGAGGCCCCGGTGACGACGGCGGTGCGGGTGTTTTCTGCGGTGTTAGTCATGCCCCTCAGGCTAGTCGGCACCGCAGACACGCGCGCCGATTCACCGGTCGGGTTCTAGTCCCGGTCGCTGCTCGCGGGGTCCGGCCGGCCCGCGACCACCGTGGCCGGTCCCTGCACAGCGCCGATGGCCACGGCTACGAGCAGCATGACGACGGCAGCGCCAACGTAGAGCGCCAGCGGCGACCAGCCCGAGTCCACCAGGTAGCCGACCACAAGCGGGCCCATGATCGCACCGATGCGCCCCACGCCCAGCGCGATGCCCACACCGGTGCTGCGCAGGTGGAAGGCGTAGGACTGCGGGGTGATCGTGTACATGCCGGTCACGCAGCCGTTGAGCAGCATGCCCACGGCCACGCCCAGCGCCAGCATGAGCACCGGGAAGCCCGTGCTGAGGATGAAGGCAATCAGGAACCAGCCCGCGGTGAGGGCGAAGATTACCAGTGTCGTGCGGGTGCTCAGTCGGGTGGTCAGCACGCCGAAGAGCACGGAGCCCACCGTGCCGCCCAGGGCGAGCATGATCCCACCCAGCGCGCTGAGCTGTTCGCTCAGCCCCACCTCGGTGAGCAGCTTCGGGGTCCACTGATTCGCGAAGTTGAAGCCGAAGTTCACCAGTGCGAAGCCCAGCCACAGCAGCAGGGTGTTGCGCAGCAGCTCCGGGCCCAGCAGGTCACGGGCGCGGCCCCGCTCTGCAGCCGAGGGAACCGCGACGGTCACCCGCTGCTGTTCATCCGCGTCAGCCGGCACCTTGCCCATGCGCCGGGCCAGACGCTGGAGGGCGGCGTCGTTCCCGCGGGCAGCGAGGGTCTCCGGAGTCTCCGGAATGAAGAAGAGCACGGCGAGCAGCGCAACCGTCGTCAGGACTGCGCCGGCGAAGAACACGATGCGCCAGCCATGATCCGGGATGAAGGTGGAGGCAATCGTGCCGCA
>DYZK01000042.1 GCA_020741275.1 Corynebacterium urealyticum | reverse complement strand
GGAACCGGACGGGCCGATTAGGCAGGTCACCGAGCCCTTCGGGACCTCAAGGTCGATGCCCTTGAGGACGTCGAGGCGGCCGTAGTTCTTCCACACATCGCGGAAAGCAATCATGGGGACGTTCATCGATTATTCTCCGTAACGCTGTCGTCGTCCTTGATGGAAATATTGCGGGGCATCACGCCTTCCGCATCGGTGAAGGCGGCGAGCTGGCGAGAAGTCAGCTGTCGGGAAGACCCGCGTGAGAAATAGCGCTCCAGGTAGTGCTGGCCCACCATCAGCACGCTGGTGATCACCAGGTACCAGCTGGCCGCCACGAGGAGCAGCGGGACCGGCTGGAAGATGCTGTTAGAGATGTCCGTCGCCTTGCCGAAGAGCTCGCCGGAGTACGGCACCACGATGACCAGGGAGGTCGTCTTCAGCATGCTGATCAGCTCGTTGCCGGTCGGCGGGATGATGATGCGCATCGCCTGCGGCAGCACGGTGCGGCGCATGTTCTGCCACCAAGTCATACCGAGCGCCTTGGACGCCTCGGACTGGCCCTCCGGGACAGCCTGAATACCCGCGCGGACGATCTCAGCCATGTAGGCGGCCTCGTTGAGGCCGAGTCCGATGACGGCGAGCCAGAACATGTTGGACAGGAAGTCCTGCATGTCGATTTCCGCGATGCCGATATTGACGACCTGGTAGATCGAACCAAGAAGGCCCCAGAACATCAGCTGCACGTAGACCGGGGTGCCACGGAAGACCCACAGGAAGAGCCAGGAGACGCCGCGCAGCACGCCGTTGGGGGACATGCGCAGCACGGCGATGATCGAGCCCAGCGCCACGCCCAGGATCATGGCCAGCACCGTCAGCAAGATGGTGTGGCCTGCGGCGACGGCAATGCGGGTGTCGAAGATGTACTGCCGGTAGGTCTCCCAGCCATAGGCCTCGTTGCCGGCAGCGCTGATGAGGAACCACACCAGCATGATTACGAGTACGGCGGCGGTGATCCAGCGGCCGGGGTGGCGCAGCGGGACTGCCTTATTGGACGACGGCCGGCGGCGGGGCTCGTCGGAAATCACGGTCGTCCGGGAGCTGTTGTTAGCGGTGCTCACGGCGCCTCCTGTTCATCGTGTGGTTGGCACCCCGGCGCGTGCGGCGGCCGGTGGCGTTGGGCAACTGATTGTGTCGCTGGCGGGTCTGGGGCAGCGGCTTCAGGTTGAAGGTCACCTCGTCGAGTGCGCCTTCTTCCAGGCCCCAAGGCTTGAGGATCTTGTCATAGGTGCCATCGTCCATCATGTCCTGCAGAGCCGCGGCGAAGGCGCGACCCAGTTCGGAGCCCTTTGGGAAGGCCCAGCCGAATGGGGCGGTATCGAAGGCCTCGCCGACCTGGACAAGCTTGTTCTCCGAGCGCTGGATTGCGAAGGCGGTGACGGAGGAGTCCGAGCTATAGGCATCGGCGCGCTTCAGGATCGTCGCGGTCGCGGCGGCGTCCGCGGTGGGGTAGACCAGCTTGTCGATTGCTGGCTTTCCATCCTCGACGCAGGCCTGGCTCTTCTCCTCGACCTCGTCCGTGTCCGAGTAGGTGCCCTTCTGAACCGCGACGGTCAAGCCGCAGGCGTTGTCCGGGTCAATACTGTTTTCGCGGCCCGGCTGGGTCGCCCATGCGATGCCGGCGCTGAAGAAGTCCACGAAGTCGTAGTTCTTCTGGCGCTCCTCCGTATCAGTGAAGGCGGAGGCGCCGACGTCGATGGTGCCGGCGGACACCGCGGGCAGGATGAGGTTAAAGTCCATCTGGCGCGGAACCACGTCGAGGCCCAGCTTGGAACCTGCCGCCCGGACCAGATCCATCTCGAATCCGATGATCTTGCCCTCCGAGTCCTTGAACTCATTGGGGGCGTAGGGGGCGTTCGCAGCTGCCGACAGGGTGCCCTTGTCCTGGAACTTCTGGGGGACCATGTCGACCAGTTCCGGTTTGGCTGGGGGCAGGATTTCCTCCCAGCCATCGGGGTTGCCGAGCTCTTCATTAGTTACGCACCCGGTGAGGACGAGGGCCGCCGTGGCGAGGATCGCAGCCACAGCAGTCCGGTGTTTCGGGTGATTGTTCATGCGGGCAATATTATCGGATGCCCAGCTGGGGATTAATATCGGATGCTATGGACTCCAACTTTTCTTCCCGCGGGGCCGAGGAGGGGCGCCGTTTCGCTGTTCTGGACTCCCCGGTGGGCAGGTTATGGCTCATCGCGGAGGGAAAGTGCCTCGTTGGTTGCTGGTTTGATCAGCCCGACCGGATTCCAGACCTTGCCGGGGTCAAGGAGGTTTCTGCTGCGTCCGACGCCGCCCTTCGGGACGCCGCGAGCATTCTCGCCCGCTTCTTCGACGGCGACGTTGCGGCCTTGGACGAGGCTCGGGACCTGCCGCTGGCTCCCTCAGGAACCGCGATGCAGCAGGCCGTGTGGCAGGAGCTGCGGCGCATTCCGGTGGGGCAGACACGCAGCTACCTGGAGGTGGCGCGTAGCATTGGGCGGCCGAAGGCGGCACGGCCTGTTGGTCAGGCCGTGGGCCGTAACCCCATCAGTATCCTCGTGCCGTGCCACCGCGTGGTGGGGTCCAATGGATCCCTCACGGGATTCGGCGGTGGGCTGGAGCGCAAGATCGAATTATTGACCCGCGAAGGAGTAGATCTATGAAACGCCACATGGTGCATGGGTACCTGCAGGAGATCCTGGAGGACCTGAAGGACTCCGACGGCGGCGAGGTCGCGGACTACATCCCGCAGCTGGCGACTGCGGACCCGGCACCGTTCGCGGTCGCGCTGGCCACCACCGACGGCGCTGTCTATAGCGCGGGGCTTAACGAGGGGGACGATGAGCTGGAGTTCACGATCCAGTCGGCCTCCAAGCCCTTCGTCTATGCCGCGGCGATCCAGGAGCGGGGGCTGAAGAAGGTTCGCGCGACGGTGGGCATGGAGCCCTCTGGTGAGGCCTTCAACGAGCTCAGCCTCGACCCGGGCAGCAACCGGCCAATGAACCCGATGATCAACGCCGGTGCGATCGCGGTCAACCAACTCATCAACGGCGAGGACTCGACCGTCGAGGAGCGCACCGAGGTGATCCGGCAGTTCTTGAGCGAGTTGGCGGGCCGGGACCTGGAGATCGACTACGCCGTCTGCGACTCCGAACTGGAGGTCGCGGACCGCAACCTGTCCATCGCGCACATGCTGCGCAGTCACGGCATCATCGAGGACATGGCCCACGACGCAGTGGAGAGCTATACCCAGCAGTGCTCCGTGAAGGTCACCGTGCGCGACCTGGCGGTGATGGCTGCGACCTTGGCGAGCGGTGGCATTCAGCCCCTGACCGGTAAGCGCGTGGTCTCCCCGCTGGTCTCCCGGCAGGTGCAGGCAGTGATGTCTTCTGCCGGGATGTACAACCTCGCGGGCCGGTGGATGTCCGTGGTCGGCATCCCCGCGAAGTCCGGTGTTTCCGGCGCCATCATGGGCACACTGCCCGGCGTCATGGGTTTGGCGACGTTCTCGCCGCGCCTGGATAGCACCGGCAACTCGGTGCGCGGCGTGAAGACCTTCCACCGCCTCTCCGAGGACATGGGGCTGCACCTTATGGGTCTGCGCCAGCGTGGTGACACGGCAGTGCGCGACATCATCACCCGCGAGGACGGGCCCGAGGGCCGCACCACTACTATCGAACTCCAAGGAATCATTGACTTTGCGGCTGCAGAGAACGCGTGGCGTACAATCCTTCAGGAAGAAAAACTTGCCGACCGGGTGGTGTTCGACCTCTCCGAGGTCGCTTCGGTCAATGACATTGGCCGGCGCATGGTCGTCCAGGGCTTCCAGGGCCTGCGCACCGCAGGCCGCAACGTGATTCTCAAGGACCCCCGAAAGCTTTTCCCCGAATTGTCATGACCCCGCAGCCCACGGCTCAGCCCGTGCAACACCAGTCCAAGCGCTTGCCCGGCAAGCCGTGGGCCTTCCTCGCAGTCATCGCCGCGATTTTCGTCGTGGCGCGAACCGAGCTCAGCCAGCAGATGCTCAGCTCGAAAGCCTCCCTGTTCCGCGTCCCCATCGACTTCATCGTCTACCGCCACGGCGGAGCACTGGTGCAGCATGGTCAGGACGTCTACACCGGCGGGCTCGTGGGCAAGCTGCACTTTACCTATCCGCCGTTCTCGGCGTGGCTGTTTAGCGCATTCTCGCAGGTCCCCGCTGCGGTGGGGGCACTCTTGTGGCAGTTCGGCGCCTTCCTGCTGTTGCTCATCATTCTCGTGGCGATCATCGCGGAGCGGGGCTATCGCGTCACTGGGGCGACGGTCGGCGTCGCCACCCTGCTCGGCATCGCGAGCTTCGCGCTCGTCCCCATTCGGGAGGGCTTCTTCTTCGGCCAGATCAACCTGCTGCTCATGGCACTGGTCGCCGCAGACGTGCTGCGGTCCCCAGCCAATCGCTGGCGTAGCGATATCGGGATCGCGACGGGGATCGCCGCGGGCATCAAGCTCGTGCCCGCGTTCTTCTGGCTGGTATTCATCGTCCGGCGGCAGTGGTGGGCGCTTGCCCGCTCGGTCGCCGCTTTCTTCGTGACGGTGGGCATCGGCTTTCTCTTCGTCAAGGACGCCAGCGCGTACTGGGCCGAGAAGGTTCTCGACTCCTCACGGGTTGGCGAGGCGGTCAACCCGGGTGCCCAGTCGCTGGGTGTGGTGCTGGAGCGCACCTTCCACACGGAGAGCAAGTTCTTCTGGGCGCTGGGCTGCGTGCTCATCCTCGGCGTGACTATCGCCGTGCTGTGGCAGGCGCACAAGCAGGATCATCGCACCGCCGAGCTGGGATTTGCCGGTGTGGCTTTGGTGATGGTTTCGCCATTCTCCTGGATGCACCACTGGGTCTGGGTGATCCCGGTGCTGCTCTGCGTGGCTGACCAAGTGATCACATGGGTACCCCGGTGGTGGGGGACACTGCTGGCAGTTCTGGCAGTGGGCGTAGGCGCGGTGCCCTTCATCACGCGTCACATCGCTCCGGCGATGGGGCTGTGGCACCAGGTGCGCTGGCCCGGCCCCTTCGCCATGGGATATGTGCTCTGGGGCATCGTGCTGCTGGTGCTGGCAGCGGCCGTGCTCTGGTGGCCTGTCGTCATGACACGAGTGCACCGGAGTGGGGAGGACTCGCGGAGCGACCCCAAAGGGGAGAAGGCTTCCGCGCCGGGCGCTGAGACGCAGAACGCAGAAGCTCCGACCGCTAACAGCTCTGGGGCAGGACCGGCGACGTCCTAGCGGGCAGTAGACTGTCTACACATGGAACTGACCATCGTGGCTTTCGTGTGCATCCTCGCGGCGATCTTCGTCGGCGCGATGATGCAGCGGATCTCCGGCATGGGGCTGGGGCTGCTCGGCGCGCCCGTCGTGGCGCTGGTCGCAGGCCCCGTGGCGGGCGTGCTCGTCATCAACGTGGTCGCAACCGTCAACGCCGTTATGCAATCCGCCTCGGTGTGGGAGAACATCGATTGGCGGAAATTCTGGCTCATCGGGCCCGTCATGGCGCTCGGGGCGCTGCCCGGCACCTGGGTGGTGCACAATACGCCGCTGGGGCCACTCCAAATGATCGTCGGCGCCCTGGTGCTGCTCGCCCTGCTGGTGACCTCGCGACTGCCGGAACGGGCGCAGGTCGATGGGCCCCAATACGCCGTCGCGGCCGGGGTGGCCGGTGGCTTCATGAACACCCTGGCGGGTATCGCCGGGCCCGCGATCACGGTCTACGCCCGGGTCTCGCGGTGGCCGACGCAGACCTTCGCCGCCACGCTGCAGCCGCTGTTCTTTGTCTCCGGGGCGCTCTCGCTGCTGTTCAAGGAACTGGGTGCTGAGCAGTCGATCTTCGCGACAGCACCCGTTGTGCTCTGGCCGCTGTGCCTCGTGGCCCTCGTGGTGGGCATCGCTACGGGCTCGAGGCTCTCCCGCTATATCCCACTGGAGCGGGCCCACAAACTGTCTCTGACCATGGCGACACTGGGGGCGGGGGTCGTGATGATCCGCGGGGCGATGCAGACCTTCGGCGGCTAACCGCGTGAGGGCCAAGGATCGGGACGTCGCCTCCGGGGACGAACAACGGCAGCGGTGACAGCCTTCGGACGCGTACCGTGGGCGTCACGAAAATCAACAGGAAGGACACTGCGCAATGACTACCGCGAAACAGTGGGTTCTCGCCTCCCGCCCGGCCGGAACTCCGACGATGGAGAATTTTCGCCTCGAGCAGGTCGAACTCCCGGAGCTAGCCGAGGGGCAGATCCTCGTCGAGAACACCGTTAACACAGTTGATCCGTACATGCGCGGCCGGATGAACGACGTGAAGTCCTATATCCCGCCATTCGAGCTCAACAAGCCGATGACTGGCGGGGCAGTGGGTGTGGTCCGCGAGTCCCGGTCGGAGAATTTCCAGGTCGGCGACGCTGTCTCCCACCCCTTGGGGTGGCAGGACGTCGCCGTCGTCGAGGAGGGGCAGGCCAAGCCGGTCGATCTGAACGTTGCTCCAGCGGCGGCCTATCTCGGCATCCTGGGGCTGACCGGACTGACCGCCTATGTGGGGCTTACCCGCATCGCGGAGATCAAGGAAGGGGACGTGGTCTTCGTCTCCGGCGCCGCTGGTGCCGTGGGCTCGGCGGTGGGGCAGTTCGCCCGCCACCTGGGTGCCTCCCGCGTGATCGGCTCGGCAGGCAGTGAGGAAAAGGTTTCCCGACTCAAGGAGCTCGGCTTCGACGCAGCCATCAACTACCGAGAGGGTGACCTGGCCGGGCAGTTGCACCAGTCTGCGCCCGAGGGGATCGACGTCTACTTCGATAACGTCGGCGGCGAACACCTGGAAGCGGCCCTCGGCCGTATGAATACCTTCGGCCGCGTCGCGCTCTGTGGCGCGATTGCCCAGTACAACGACACGCAGCAGCCGTCCGCGCCGCGCAATCTCGCGCTCGCGATCGGCAAGTGCCTGACCCTCCGGGGGTTCGTGCTGGGGCAGTACCTCGACGTCGCACCCGAGTTCCGGGAGCGCATGGCGCCGCTGATCGCCAGCGGGGAGATCCAGTATGACGTCACGACCCGCCACGGCATCGAGGCCATGCCAGAGGCCTTCCTGGAGCTCTTCACGGGTGGCAATACCGGGAAGATGGTCGTCGAAATGTAGAAAACGCTGCTGTCTGGCGTTATCACCAGGCAGCAGCGTCCCTGAAATCGTGCCCCCGGTGAGACTCGAACTCACACTGGACGGGTTTTGAATCCGTTGCCTCTGCCAATTGGGCTACGGGGGCGCAATAGGTCAAAGCATACGATAGCGCCCGGGTGGGCACAAAACAGCGGGCAGGGTGCAGTTCAGTAGGATAGCGGTCATGACAACCGGTGGTAACTCTGAAGAAACCCTGCTCCTGCTCGACGGGCATTCCCTGGCCTTCCGGGCCTTTTATGCCCTCCCGGCAGCCAACTTCTCGACGACCGGCGGGCAGCACACCAACGCCGTGTACGGATTCTTGGGGATGTTCCTGGGGCTGGTGGAACAGGAAAAGCCCACCCACATCGCCGCCGCCTTCGACCTCTCGGGTCCGACCTTCCGTGAGGAGGAGTTCCCCGAGTATAAGGCGCAGCGTCCGTCCACCCCGCCGGAGTTCAAGGGCCAGATCGAGCTGATCCGAGAGACCCTGAAGGCCCTCGGAATCACCACCTTGGATAAGGAGAGCTACGAGGCAGATGACATCATCGCCTCGCTGGCCACCCAGGGCCACGACGCGGGCATGAACACGCTTATCTGCACCGGCGACCGCGACTCCCTCCAGCTCGTCGAGGACGACGTCACCGTCCTCTACACCCTGCGCGGGGTCTCCGAGCTCCACCGCTTCACCCCGGAGGCTGTGGAAGAGAAGTACGGCGTGACCCCGAAGCAGTACCCGGACCTTGCAGCGCTGCGTGGCGACACCTCGGACAATATGCCGGGTGTGCCGGGCGTGGGCCCAAAGACCGCCCAGAAGTGGATCCAGAAGTACGGTTCCCTGGACGGCGTCATCGAAAACATGGACGACATCCGCGGCAAGGTGGGCGAGAACCTGCGCGCCTATGTCGCGGACGTCCAGCTGGCCCGGAAGATTACCGAGATGGTCCGGGACCTGGAAATGGTGGACAGCCTGGATTCGCTGAAGCCAGCGGAGATCGACCCGAACGACGCCCTGGCGATCTTCGAGAAGCTGCAGTTCGGCACCACGCTGCGCAACCGCACCTTCCGCACCCTCGGGGTGGAATTCGAGGACACCGCGAGCATCCCCGTCACCGAAGAAGAACTGGCGCCCGGCAAACTGGCCAATTGGTTGAAGAAGAACGCCGCCTACCAGGAGGGACGCGACGCGGTCGCCGAGGCGCTCGCCGTGGACATTGAGGGTGAGGCTCTCGGTCTGCTTAACGCCGAAAATATAGGCCTAAGGCTTGACCTCGCGGCCCTGGATGCCAAGGACGAACAGGTTCTGCGCACTTGGTTGGCCGACCGGGGAGCGCCGAAGTGGTTCCACGATTCCAAGCAGAGCTTCCACGCGCTGCGCCAGCAGGGCTTCGCCCTCGACGGGGTAGAGCATGACACCTCCGTGGCCGCCTACCTCGTCCGCCCGGACCTGCGCAGCTGGTCGCTGGGGGACGTTCTGCAGCGCCACGCGGGCCGCGACCTCCCCGAGAACTCTGGCAGCCTGGAGCGCGCCCAGGCCGTCCGCGAGCTGGTCGGGATCATGAACCAGGAGCTCACGGAAGCCGGCCAGGCCGAGCTCTACTTCTCCGTGGAGGTGCCCCTGACCCACATCCTGGCGGAGATGGAGGCTCGCGGCATCGAGGTGGATAAAGCCGCCCTCGAAGAGCTTGCCGCCGATTACGAAGCCCAGATCGCCGAGGAGGTCACCGCCGCCCGTGAACTCGCCGAGGATGATCAGCTCAACCTCTCCAGCCCCAAGCAGCTGCAAAAGGTACTTTTCGAGGACTTCGGCTTGCCGAAGACCAAGAAGACGAAGACTGGGTACTCGACCGCCGCCGCGGAGCTGGAGAAGCTGCAGCAGCAGACCGAACACCCCTTCCTCAACCACCTCATGGCGCACCGTGAGTACCAGAAGATGAAGAGCACCATCGACGGCCTCATCAACGCCATCGACGGGGACGGCCGAATCCGCACCACCTTCAACCAGAAGGGAGCAGCGACCGGCCGGCTGTCGTCCTCGGAACCGAACCTGCAGAACATCCCCGTGCGCACGGAATCGGGCCGAAAGATCCGTTCCGCGTTCCGCGTCGGAGAGGGCTACGAGACGCTGCTGACCGCCGACTACTCGCAGATCGAGATGCGCGTCATGGCGCACCTTTCCGAGGACGCAGGTCTGATCGAGGCCTACCGGGCGGGGGAGGACCTGCACAACTACGTCGGTTCCCGAGTTTTCGACGTCCCCGTGGACGAGGTGACTCCGGAACTGCGCCGTCGCGTCAAGGCCTTGAGCTATGGCCTGGTCTACGGCCTCTCTGCATTCGGCCTCAGCCAGCAGCTAGGCATCAGCCCGGGCGAGGCCAAGGGGATCATGGAGAACTACTTCGACCGTTTCGGCGGCGTGAAGCGCTACCTGGATAAGGTCGTCGAGGCGGCGAAGGAAACCGGTTACACGGAGACCCTCTACGGTCGCCGTCGCTACCTGCCGGAGCTGGCCAGCTCGAACCGGGTGGCCCGGGAAAACGCCGAGCGCGCTGCGCTCAATGCGCCGATTCAGGGTACGGCTGCGGACATCATCAAGCTCGCGATGCTGCGGGTGGATCGCGCGCTGCGCAATGCGAATCTGAAGTCCCGGGTGCTGCTGCAGGTCCACGATGAACTCGTCCTGGAGATTGCCCCCGGTGAGCTCGAGCAGATCCAGCAGTTGCTGGAGGAGAACATGGATTCGGCAGCCAGCCTGCGGGTCCCCCTGGACGTCTCCGCAGGCCACGGCGAGAACTGGGATCTCGCCGGGCACTAGCCTTCGCTACAGCGCTGTAGCAGCGTCGCCACAGCGCCACCGCGACGTGCGGGTGGCGCTAACCCCACAGCAATGGGAAACCCCACGGTGATCATTCACCGTGGGGTTTCTCGCCTTGTTACAGACGCCTTCTAGGACGTTGCGGTGGCCTCGGCGTTGTCGCCCCCGAAGCGCCGTTCCGCGACAACCATCGCGGCCACGATCGCTGCCCCCAGCACGAACAATACAATGGCGCCACCGACGTTCTCGCCCGGGGCGAGCAGACCAGCGGCGTCGTCCTGCCACGGCCACAGCGCACGCAGGCTTCCCAATAGCAGGCCGGCCATCGCAGCCAGCGTGACGGTGCGGTGCTCGTTGAGCATCTTCTCCAGCAGGCGGACGAAGAGCACGATGCCCGTCAGCGCGCCGAGGGCGAACACACCCAGGTAGGTGAAGTTGCGCTCGTCCACCGCGCCGAGCGTGGCCTCGTAAAGGCCGACGGCCAGCAGGAAGAAGGAGCCTGACACGCCGGGCAGCACCAGCGCACAGATCGCGACCGCTGCAGCGAGGAACACGATGATCAGGTGTGGTTCACGCTGCGTGCTGCTGGTGAACCCGGTGGCCCAGAACGTCAGCACCGCGAAGATGCCCATCACCGGCAGCACCTTCGCCCAGCTCGCCGAAGAGCTCTTCCAGTCGATCATCAGCAGTGGCACGGCGATAGAGACCATCACCATGCCGAGGAACAGGGCACGCGCTGCGACTGGCTGGTTGGTGACGAAGTCCTTCATAGGCCCCGCCATGAGGACCACGATCAGTCCCATGCCGATGAGCATCGGGATCAGCAGCCACCAGTCCACGTCGCGGAAGCGTTGGCCCGCCTTCGCCCGATCCTTCGGCAGGGTCTTGACCCCGTCGAGGAAGACGTTGGCGTTATAGAGCACGCGCTCGTACACGCCGGTCACCAGCGCGATCGTTCCGCCGGAAACACCTGGCACGAGCTCGGCCAGTCCGATCAAGCCGCCGCGAATCGCGTTGAGGATGATCGTGAGTGCGGAGGGCTTGGTCTTGTCAAAGCTCACGCCGCTGGAGCTGCCAGCCGTGTCGGCCGGGGATTGCTCCGATGCTGCGGAGTGCGAAGAGTAATCAGTCACCCGAGGTACTTTACGGCCGAATCCTTGCAAAAGACACCAGGCACGCTGGGTTTATTTACGGACGTCGGGTTCGGGCAGCACGCAAAAATAATGTGAACACCCTGTGCTCACTCGGTCTGCGAGCCCTAGGGTGGAGGGCATGGCTAACACAGAAATTTGCCGTCTCGGAGTATGGCAGGGCGAGGGCATCGGCCCGGAGATCGTCGCCCCGACGGTGCAGGCGGTGGAGCTCGCGCTACAGGCCAGTGGGGAAGCGGTACCAGAGTTCGTGCCGCTGCTGCTGGGCCGCGAGGCGATCGACGCCACCGGAAGAGTCGTGCCGGAAGAGACGTGGGAGACCATCACTGGCCTGGACGGCTGGATCTTGGGTCCCCACGACAATGTGTCCTATCCAGCGAGCGCGGCCGGTCAGCTCAATCCCTCGGCCCATCTGCGCACGCAGGCGGATCTGTGGGCGAATATTCGTCCGGTGCGCGGAGTGCCAGGGGCGGTGCACCCGGACCTGGACGTGGTGATCGTCCGGGAGAACACCGAGGGCATGTACGCCGACCGCAACATGCTGATGGGCAGCGGCGATATCACGGTCAACGGGGAAGTCTCCCTGGCGATCGGCGTTTTCACCCAGACCAAGATCCGCCGCATCGTCCGTCGCGCCGCCGCCATCGCCGCCGCTCGCGACGGGGTGCTCACGGTGGCGCACAAGTCCAACGTGCTGACCGAGACTTCGGGGCGCTACGTCGCCGAGGCGAAGGCCTGCGCGGAAGAGTTCGGGGTCGAGGTTCAGCCCGTTCATATCGACGCCCTGTGCGCCGAGCTGGTGACCCGACCGGAGCGTTACGCCACGATCGTGGCCGAGAACATGTTCGGCGATATCTTGAGCGACCTGGCCGGTGGGCTGGGCGGTTCGCTGGGCATCGCGGGCAGCATCAATGCCAGCGAGTCGCAGGTCATGGCCCAGGCCGCGCACGGTTCCGCCCCGGATATCGCGGGGCAGGGCATCGCCAACCCGGCGGGCATCATGAATTCCGCCGCGCAGATGCTCGACTCGTTGGGTTATCCGCGGGCTGCGGAGCTTCTGGAAGGCGCGGTACGCGAGGCAGTAATCAAGGCGCCGACCGCGGATCTGCTCCGAGAGGCTGCCGCAGCCGACCCCGAGACCGCAACGCCTGCGGCTGATGAGCCTGCTGTGGCGAGTGAGGCGGAAGGTGCGCCCCGCCCCGCCACGACCGAGGAATTTGCAAAACAGGTGTTTGTGCAGCTAAAGCCTGTCGTGTAACCTTCAGTACGTTATGCGTCGCAAGGCGCAGTTTGACCCTGTCCATTTCTATTTGATTTCCGTTTCGGAGAACACTTCCATATGCCAACCAACAACGTCCCTCAGGTAGCCATCAACGACATTGGCTCCGCTGAGGATTTCCTCGCCGCCGTCGATGAGACCATCAAGTACTTCAATGATGGCGATATCGTCGAGGGCACCATCGTCAAGGTCGATCACGACGAGGTCCTGCTGGACATCGGCTACAAGACCGAGGGTGTAATCCCGTCCCGTGAGCTGTCCATCAAGCACGACGTCGACCCGAATGAGGTTGTCGAGGTTGGCGACGAGATTGACGCTCTGGTCCTCACCAAGGAGGACAAGGAGGGTCGCCTGATCCTGTCCAAGAAGCGTGCCCAGTACGAGCGCGCTTGGGGTGCCATCGAGCAGCTCAAGGAGAACGACGAGCCGGTCACCGGTACCGTCATCGAGGTCGTCAAGGGTGGCCTGATCCTGGACATCGGCCTGCGCGGCTTCCTGCCGGCTTCCCTCGTCGAGATGCGCCGCGTCCGCGACCTGCAGCCGTACATCGGCCAGGAGATCGAGGCCAAGATCATCGAGCTGGACAAGCACCGCAACAACGTCGTGCTGTCCCGCCGTGCATACCTGGAGGAGACCCAGTCCGCGGTTCGCTCCGAGTTCCTGCACCAGCTGCAGAAGGGCCAGGTCCGCAAGGGCGTCGTGTCCTCCATCGTCAACTTCGGTGCATTCGTTGACCTCGGCGGCGTTGACGGCCTGGTTCACGTCTCCGAGCTGTCCTGGAAGCACATCGACCACCCGTCTGAGGTCGTCACCGTCGGCGATGAGGTCACCGTCGAGGTTCTGGACGTCGACCTGGACCGCGAGCGCGTCTCCCTGTCCCTGAAGGCAACCCAGGAAGACCCATGGCGCGTCTTCGCCCGCACCCACGCGATCGGCCAGATCGTTCCGGGCAAGGTCACCAAGCTGGTTCCGTTCGGCGCATTCGTCCGCGTCGAGGAGGGCATCGAGGGCCTGGTTCACATCTCCGAGCTGGCTGAGCGCCACGTCGAGGTTCCGGACCAGATCGTCAACGTTGGCGAAGAGGTCATGGTCAAGGTCATCGACATCGACCTGGAGCGTCGTCGTATTTCCCTGTCCCTGAAGCAGGCTGACGAGGACTTCACCGAGGAGTTCGACCCGTCCAAGTACGGCATGGCCGACTCCTACGACGAGCAGGGCAACTACATCTTCCCGGAGGGCTTCGACCCGGAGACCAACGAGTGGCTCGAGGGCTTCGACGAGCAGCGTGAGGCTTGGGAGGCTCGCTACGCCGAGTCCGAGCGTCGCCACCGTCTGCACGCAGCTCAGATCGAGCGCCACCGCGCCGCAGCTGCTGAGGCTGCTGCCAGCGGTGAGGGCGGCTACTCCTCCGAGTCCGGCGTCGAGTCCAAGGCAGCCGAGGCTCCGGCCGAGGACGCTGGCACCCTGGCTTCCGACGAGCAGCTGGCTGCTCTGCGCGAGAAGCTGGCCGGCGGCGAGTAAATCGCACCACCCAGCTGTGGCGGAGTTGAATCAACGACGCTAGAGCGCTGAAAACAAGGGCCCGCACCGTATGGTGTGGGCCCTTCTTCGTGTCTGGGGGCGGTTGGATAGGATCAACGGCATGTTCGGATCGCTTTCTCACCAGGGCTCTTCCCGCGTGCTGCCGCCGGCGATCATGGCGGTATCCGGCCTCTCGCTCTACGTGGGCGCAGCGCTGGCCGTGGGGCTATTCGATCACTTCCCACCGGTGGTGGTGGCCTGGTTCCGCATCGCCACGGCAGGCCTGATCCTCTGGGCTTTCTTCCGGCCGCGAGCGAGTTCCTTTATCGGCCGCCCGGCGCTGATTGCTACCTTCTTTGGTGTAGCTGCGATGGCGATGAACATGACCTTCTACATGGCCATTCAGTCCATCCCGCTGGGTTCGGCCGTGGCGATCGAGTTCATCGGGCCGGTGATTGTTGCGGCCTGGGGGTCGAGGCTGCTGCGCGACTGGCTGGCCCTCGGGTTCGCCATCGCTGGCGTGCTGGTGATTTCCGGGGCTCAGTGGTCAGCTGAGGCCAGCGGCATCCTGTGGGCGCTGGCAGCGGGCGTGTTCTGGGCAGGCTATATCCTGCTTGGTGCCAAGATTTCCTCCAACGCGGACACCTCGAAGGCATCCCTGGCGGTGGGATTCACCTACGCCGGGGTGCTCGGCTTGCCCCTTGCGATCTGGCTATGGCCAGAGGATCTCGCGATGGCTGCCCCGACAATCATCGGGCTTGCTGCGGGGCTGGGGCTGCTCTCTGCGGCGATTCCTTATTCCCTGGATCAGGTGGTGCTGCGGCTCGCCGGATCCTCCTTGTTCGCGCTTCTGCAGGCCGTACTGCCGCTTGTGGCGACCCTGGTGGGTGCGGTGGCGCTGAAGCAGTGGATTAGCCTCACGGAGCTGGCCGGGATCGCTCTAGTCATCCTTGCGATCGTGCTGCGCAAACCCTGAGGGGAGCCCTTCGACCCCGCGCAGCATCTCCGGATCGATCGCGGTGTCGGCTTTGTAGACGGTCATTTCACCGGTGGGCTCCAGGATGATCAGCTGGACGTCTGTTGGGGCTGCAACTCCAGCGCGGCGCATGACCATCCGCAGATCGTCCCGGGAGACGTGGGTGCGGCGCAGCTGCCGGTCCAAGTATTCGCCATTCGCGAAGACGGCCTGGGGGTCCTCGTCGAAGACTCGGCGCACGGCGGTGGATTTCCGCGCCGCACCGAAAATCGCTTCCAGCAGCATGAGGGTGAGCAGCCCGATCGCACCCGCAGCAAGGGTCGGAGGGTGTCCGATGACCACGCGGCCCGATACCGCGCCGAACATGATGAGCACGACCGCGTCGAAAGCATTCATCTTCGTCATGATGCGCACGCCGAAGAGACGCACGAGGATCAGGAAGAAGAGGTAGATCGACAGTGCCGCAAAAATCACAACCGGGATGCGGGCGGGCTCGATCGTGATCTGCTCGTAGAAGGCCTGCTGTACCTGCTCCATGGTGTTCATGGTAGTTCGGGCCCTAGAAAAGCCTGTCGGCCGGTCCGCGTAGAACGCGAACCGGCCGACAGGGGAGTGGGAGAGCGAGCTGCTTAGAGCTTCTCGATCTTCGCCACGGCGTGGACGGTGCCCAGCTTGGATGCCTTGCGCAGCTGGATGTCCCAGTCGCCATTAGCAGCCTTCTCGGTGAAGACCGCGACACTGGCCGGCAGGGTCACCGGCTTGGCGAACTGCACGGTGTAGCGTGCTGCGGACGGGATCTCACCTTCCAGCGTGGCCAGCAGACGAGCAGCGGACCACATGCCGTGCGCAATGACTGCCGGGAAGCCGAAGGCCTTCGCACCCACGCCGGAGACGTGGATCGGGTTCTTATCGCCCGAGGCCTCTGCGTAGTCCTTGATCTGGGACGGGGTGACCCGCACATTCGCGGTCGGGCGCGGATCCGCCAGCTCGGTGATCGGCAAGATCACGCCGTCGGTCTTCTGTCCACCTGCCAGCGGGGAGGAGCTGGACAGCTTCGCACCCTTAGCCAGGAAGCCGGAAACCTGGCGCCACACGACCTCGCCACCTGCGGTGATCTCGGTGACCAGGTCGATGAGCAGGCCCTTGTTGTGCTCACGCAGGTTCTCAGCGTGGACCTTGATATCCAACACGTCGTCGACCGTCAGCGCACGCTTCTGCTCGATGACGTTGTTGAGGTGCACCGCACCCACCGCGCCGAACGGGAAGTCCGGAGCCGTCAGAACCTTCATCACGATGGGGAAGGAAAGCACGTACGGGTAGGTCAGCGGCAGCTCGTTGGTCAGCCGCAGGTCCGTCGCGCTGCAGTACGCCGCCAGGTGCGGGACGTCGATCTTCACGCCGCGGACCTCGAAGGCGGTCTTCGGGTTGTCCTTCGCAGAACGCGTGGATCCGACGACCGGCAGAATGTCCTTGACTGCGTTCCGGTACTCGTCCATGAGTGCCGGAATCTTGGGCAGTTCCTTGTAGGAAACCTCAGCCACAGGAACCTCCTTTAAGAAGTTGAAAAGATGTCAGCGGGGGTAGGGCTTTTACGCGCCCAGCAGGGACTGGCCACAGACGCGGACCACGTTGCCGGTCACGGCGTTAGATGCCGGTGCTGCGAAGTAGGCGATGGTCTCGGCGACGTCGATGGTCTGGCCACCCTGCTGCAGGGAGTTCATGCGACGGCCGGCCTCGCGGGTCGCGAACGGGATGGCGGCGGTCATCTGGGTCTCGATGAAGCCCGGTGCCACGGCGTTGACGGTGATGTTCTTGTCCGCCAGCTTCTCGCTGAAGGTGTTGACCAAGCCGATGACGGAGGCCTTCGTGGTGCCGTAGTTGGTCTGGCCACGGTTACCGGCGATGCCCGCGATGGAGGACACGCCAATGACGCGGCCGTTGTCGTTGAGGCCACCGTTGGCGATCAGGCCCTCGGTGATGCGGACCGGGGCGATGAGGTTCACGGCCATGACGGCGTTCCAGCGTGCGTCGTCCATGTTGGCGAGCAGCTTGTCGCGGGTGATACCAGCGTTGTGGACGATGATGTCGATGCCCTGGCCGAAGCGAGCCTCGGCGTGCTCCTTGAGCTTGTCGGCAGCATCCGGGGCGGTGACGTCCAGCGGCAGGGAGGTGCCCTTGACGCGATTGGCGGTCTCAGCCAGGCCATCGCCGGCCTGCGGGACGTCCACGCAGATGACCTTCGCGCCGTCGCGAGCCAGGACCTCGGCGATGGTGGCACCGATGCCGCGGGCAGCACCGGTGACGACGGCGACCTTGCCCTCAGACGGCTGATCCCAGTTTGCCGGTGCGGTCGCTGCGGTGTCGTCGACGCGGATGACCTGGGCGTCGACGTAAGCGGACTTGCCGGAGAGCAGGAAGCGCAGGGTGGACTCCAGGCCGGTGAAGTCGCCGGAGACCTTCGGGCTGACGTAGACCAGCTGGGCGGTCGCGCCGCGGCGCAGCTCCTTGGCCACGGAGCGGCTGAAGCCCTCGAGGCCGCGCTGGGCGATGGCCTCGTCGGTGGACTCGGCCAGCTCCGGGGTGGTGCCCAGAACGACGATGCGGCCGTTCGGGGCGAGCTTGCGCATCACCGGGTTGAAGAAGTCGTAGAGCTGGTGGAGCTCTTCTGGCTTGGTGATGCCGGTCGCGTCGAAGACGAAGGCGGCGTACTTGCTGTCACCGGAGTCGCGGGTCAGGTCGTAGTCCGCATCCAGCAGGGAGGTGACCGGGTCGATCAGGCGGCCCTGACCACCGACGAGCACGAGGCCCGGCAGCGCTGGCTCGCCGGCCTTGTAGCGGCGCAGCTTCTCGGGCTTCGGCAGACCGACCTTGTCAGCCAGGAAGTTGCCGAACGGGGACTCGATGAACTCGCCGTAACGGTCGGAGTGCTGGGAGGAAGTCTTAGACACTTATTCTCCTTCGGGTTGTCGCTTTCCGGTCTTCACGTCACGTTAACCTGTTGCGCGCTGGATGCGCCCTGATGACGAGGCGCGGGCTAGCGAGCACAGCGCGCTGACCGGAGGGATTTTTAAGAACGTGACCTCAACTCTACGGTGCCGGGGGTCACACTGAGGGTGAAATCTAGTGAAATTATTTTTATATTTTCGTTTTCTAACCCAGGCTCCGGCACGTCTCTATAGTCGGTTGGGAGACGCACAACTTTGGTGCACATTCTAGAGACGGAGTGAAAACCATCATGACGAACGGTAACCAGAAGAAGGTCGCCATCCTCGGCGGCAACCGCATTCCTTTCGCCCGCTCCAACAAGGAGTACGCGGACGCATCCAACCAGGACATGCTTACCGCGGCCATCGAGGGCCTCGTCGCCCGCTACGGCCTCCAGGACGAAGAGCTCGGCCTGGTCACCGGCGGTGCGGTCCTGAAGCACTCCCGCGACTTCAACATGGTTCGCGAGGTCGTGCTGGGCTCCTCCCTGGCCAACAGCACCCCGGCCATGGATATGCAGATGGCCTGTGGCACCGGCCTGGCCGCCATCGTCGCCGTCGGCGACGCCATCCGCGCGGGCCGCATCGAGTCCGGCATCGGCTCCGGCGTGGACACCACCTCCGACGCCCCGCTGGCCGTCGGCGACCAGCTCCGCAAGACTCTCATCAAACTGACCCAGGCGAAGACCACCCAGCAGCGCCTGAAGCTGGTCGGCTCCATCCGCCCGGCCCAGCTGGCTCCGGATCAGCCGGGCAACGGCGAGCCACGCACCGGCCTGTCCATGGGTGACCACGCTGCGATCACCGCCCGCGAGATGAACATCACCCGCGAGGAGCAGGACGAGTTCGCCGCAACCTCCCACCAGAACCTCGCCAAGGCCTACGACGAGGGCTTCTTCGAGGACCTCATCACCCCGTACCTCGGCGTGCAGCGAGACACCAACCTTCGCCCGGACTCCACCCCGGAGAAGCTGGCCAAGCTCAAGCCGGTCTTCGGTAAGCGCGACGCCGCACAGCACGGCACCACCGCCACCATGACCGCCGGTAACTCCACCCCGCTGACCGACGGCGCATCTGCAGTGCTTCTTTCCTCCGAGGAGTGGGCCAAGGAGCGCAACCTCCCGGTCCGTGCCTACCTGGTGGACTCCGAGGTCGCCTCCGTGGACTTCCTGCACGGCCACGACGGCAAGACCCCGGACGGCCTGCTGATGAGCCCGACCTACGCCGTCCCGCGGATGCTGGAGCGCAACGGCTTGACCCTCCAGGACTTCGACTTCTACGAGATCCACGAGGCCTTCGCCTCCCAGACCCTGGCCACCCTGAAGGCCTGGGAGTCTGAGGAGTACTGCCGCGAGCGCCTGGGCCTGGACAAGCCGCTGGGTGCGATCGACCGCTCCAAGCTCAACGTCAAGGGCTCCTCGCTGGCTGCTGGCCACCCATTCGCCGCAACCGGTGGCCGCATCATCGCCACCACCGCGAAGTTGCTCGAGGAGAACGGCGGCGGCCGAGCACTGGTCTCGATCTGTGCTGCAGGTGGCCAGGGCATCGTCGCTATCGTCGAGCGCTAATCTCGCCAGCTTCGATAGCGAAGTAAAAGGCGCCCCGCGGCGGAGGATTATCCTCGCCCGCGGGGCGCCTTTGGCGTGCTCAGACTATGAGCGTTAACAGGTGCTTCTACTGGAACACGCGACCCAGGTCGGTCTTGTACACGACCGGGTTATAGTCCTTCCACGTGGTGGCCACCCAGTACAGATTCTCATCGACCTGGTGGGGGAACATGAACGCGCCGTAGAGGTCGCCGAGCTGAGCGCGAGAGACCACGGTCGTCGGCGCGCTCCACGGGCCCTCCGGTGTGGCGGCCTTGCGGAGCACCACGCCCTGCGGTGCCTCGTAGAGTGCTAGCCAGGCATCCTGCGCCGGGTGGTACATCACCGAGAGCTCGGAGACCTTCCCGTCCAGTACGGGCACGGCATCCGACATGGTGCGGCTCCAGCCGCTGCCGGTGTAGAACTCGGCCTCGGATCGGGTCTCAGCACCGGGGAAGAGGGCGAAGCTCTCCTTCGGGAAGCGGGCGAGCCGGGCCTGCCCCGCGCGGCCGTTGGGCGTGCCGTATACGTAGACGTAGGGGTCGTTGCTGTCGGCTGGTGGGGCGGCGAAGGCTGTCATCTGGAAGTTTTCCGCGCCGCTCACGTGGTCGGGTAGCGTTGGCAACCTGTCGCTGGTGGAGGGGTTAGTGTTGGTTCGCTTGGAGCCCTCCATCACCGTCCAGGTCTTTCCGCCGTCGGTGGACTTGGCGGTGGCCGCGTAGTTGGTGGTCCAGTTTCCGGGCGTTCCCCATTTCTTCACGGACATGAAGTCCACATACTGGACGCCGTCGATCGCGATGCCAGAGGTTGGGATGATCGTCATCTCCACACCGTCGATCTTCAGCGAACGGGGAAGGAACTCGTCCGAGCGATCTCCGTTGACCGGCCGGGTCAGGTGAATGCCGTTGGACGGGTCGCGGTCGTCTGACTCGAAGATCGCATTTGAATGCCAGCCGTCCCCGCCGGGGCCGCAGCTAAAGGAGTCGCCAAAAACAGCGAGTGTGCGGCCGTCACCGGCGTCCCACATAAAACCCAGATCCGTGCTGGCCAAACCGAAATTGGACAGCTGATCAGGGCCGTTGGGTCCGGTGAGGATGTGCATGGCCGTCGTGTTGCCCGTCAAGGAGGGCATGCCACCGGGAATGCCCTTCAGCCAAGAGGGGGCAGAAGAACCCGAAGAGCTGCCACTGGATCCCAGGGCGGCTGCTGTGTCGGAGCTGCTGGGCGACCAGGTCGAGCAAGGACCAGCAGCGGACGCGGTGCCAGCGGTGGCGACCATCCCCGACAGGGAGGACGCGGCGAGGGTGGCGACCAGCAACGCCGTCCTGGTCTCACGGCGAGTGAAAGGAAACGGGCCACGACGCCCGGAGAAAACAGTCATGATGTTAATTCAATCACAACGGTGATCTGAGGGTGCTGTAGCTTTAGGGGCATGAATCTCTTTCGGAAGCGCGCCATCGTCGCGCTGACTGCAGCACTCGCCCTCTCGGCAGGTTTCGGTGGCGGGGTAGCCCCGGCGGGGGCCGAGGAAGCCCAACCACTCCCAGACATCGAGCGTCCCACCCCGGGCTCGGGCGGATCGTTGATGATCAACCCGAAGACCTGCAAGAAGCTCAAGACCCAGTCGGATGCTATTGCCGATCAGTGGCAGCAAGCAGTGACCGACGGTGATTTTCACACGGCAAATAAGCTGCGGGTGGACTACACCAACGTGACCGTCTCGTGGGCACAGTGCCTGCAGGCAGCCAATCGTGTGCTGTTGAGCTCTTAGGATCTAAGCAATGTTTCTCATCGGACTCACCGGCGGCATCGGATCCGGGAAAACGACCGTCGCCACCCGACTGAAGGCCTTGGGCGCCCGGATCGTCGACGCCGATAAGATCGCCCGCGAGATTGTCGAGCCCGGCGAACCAGCGCTCGCAGAACTCGCTGAGGCCTTCGACGGGGTGCTCAACGCGGACGGTACCCTCAACCGCGCCGAGCTCGCCCGACAGGCCTTCGCCGCCCCGGATGCCACCGAAAAACTCAACTCCATCACCCACCCCCGCATCCGGGAACGCACCCTCGAGCGCTTCGCCCAGGCCCGCACCGATGGCGTGCCGGTACTGGTCTATGACATGCCGCTGCTCATTGAGAACGGCGAGTACAAGAAGATGGACCACGTGCTCGTCGTTGACGCGGCGGACGAGATCCGCATCGACCGCCTGGTCAACTCCCGCGGCCTCGATGAGGAGGACGCCCGCCGCCGCATCGCGGCCCAGATCAGCCGGGAGGAGCGCCTCGCCGCCGCGGACTCCGTGGTGGATAACTCCGGCACCCGGGATCAGCTCCTCCAGCAGGTCGATACCTTCTGGGAGCAGGTCGTCGCCCCGCGGTTCGCAGAGCAATAGCGCTGCGGCGAGGCCAGCGGTGGCTGCCTACCGCGCCGGCTGCATAGGATAGACGCATGGCTTTTGCAGCAGAGCGTCCCGAGCTGTCCTACTCCGAATTCCGCCCCGTGGGGGAGGTCGAGCGCAGCGATGCCAAATTCGAGGTCATCAGCGAGTACCAACCCGCGGGCGACCAGCCAGCCGCCATCGCGGAACTCGACGAACGGCTCAACCGCGGCGAACGCGACGTCGTCCTCATGGGAGCGACCGGTACGGGTAAATCAGCGACCGCAGCCTGGCTGATTGAGCAACAGCAGCGCCCCACCCTGGTGATGGCGCCAAATAAGACCCTCGCCGCGCAGCTGGCCAACGAGCTGCGCTCCCTGCTGCCGAATAACGCGGTGGAGTACTTCGTGTCCTACTACGACTACTACCAACCCGAGGCCTATATCGCGCAGACCGATACTTATATCGAGAAGGACTCCTCGATCAACGACGACGTCGAGCGCCTGCGCCACTCCGCGACCTCCGCGCTGCTGTCCCGTCGCGACGTCGTCGTGGTCAGCTCCGTGTCCTGCATCTACGGTCTCGGCACCCCGCAGTCCTACCTGGACCGCTCCGTCGTCCTTCGGGTGGACGAGGAAGTCGACCGCGACCAGTTCCTGCGCCTGCTCGTGGACATCCAGTACGACCGCAACGACGTCTCCTTCACCCGCGGTTCCTTCCGCGTGAAGGGCGACACGGTCGACATCATCCCGGCGTATGAGGAGCTCGCCGTCCGCGTCGAGTTCTTCGGGGACGACGTCGACGCGCTGTACTACATCCATCCGCTGACCGGCGACGTGATCCGCGAAGTGGATGAACTGCGCATCTTCCCGGCCACGCACTACGTCGCTGGGCCGGAGCGGATGGAAAAGGCGATGCAGGCCATCCGGGAAGAGCTGGCGGAACGCCTGGAGGACCTGGAGAACCGAGGCAAGCTGCTGGAGGCGCAGCGGCTGCGGATGCGCACGGAATACGACCTCGAGATGATCCAGCAGGTGGGCTTCACCAGCGGTATCGAGAACTACTCCCGGCATATCGATGGCCGACCCGCCGGCAGTGCCCCAGCGACGTTGATCGACTACTTCCCGGAGGACTTCCTCACGATCATCGACGAGTCTCACGTGACGGTGCCGCAGATCGGCGGCATGTTCGAGGGCGACATGTCCCGGAAACGCAACCTGGTCGAGCACGGATTCCGCCTGCCGAGCGCGCTAGATAACCGGCCGCTGACCTGGGAGGAGTTCGACGACCGCAAGGGCCAATGCGTGTACATGTCCGCCACGCCGGGTGATTACGAGATCGCCGCGGCGCAGGGCGAGTTCGTGGAGCAGGTGATTCGCCCGACCGGCCTGGTGGACCCGAAGGTGGAGGTGCGCCCCACGGAGGGGCAGATCGACGACCTCATCGAGGAGATCCGCAAGCGCACGGACAAGGACGAGCGCGTGCTCGTCACGACACTCACCAAGCGCATGGCCGAGGACCTCACCGACTACCTGCTGGAGCACGGCGTAAGGGTGCGCTACATGCACTCGGATATCGACACCCTCAAGCGCGTGGAGCTGCTGCGGCAGCTGCGCCTGGGTGAGTTCGACGTGCTGGTGGGCATCAACCTGCTGCGTGAGGGCCTCGACCTGCCGGAGGTCTCCCTGGTCGCGATTCTGGATGCGGATAAGGAGGGCTTCCTGCGCTCTACCCGCTCGCTGATCCAGACGATCGGCCGTGCCGCCCGAAATGTGTCGGGTGAGGTCATCATGTACGCCGATAACATCACCGAGTCGATGAGCAACGCGATCGACGAGACGGAGCGACGCCGCGCGAAGCAGATCGCCTATAACGAGGAACACGGCATCGACCCGCAGCCGCTGCGCAAGAAGATCGCGGACATCCTCGACCAGGTCGAGGAGTTCTCCGAGGGCTACGGGGAGCCGGGAAGCGAGGTCGCGGGTTCTACCGCCACGGGCGTGGAAGGCGACATGGCTACCTTCGGGCGCACGGAGGACCGCGGCGACATGGCCCGCCCACAGCTCGAGAAGCTCATCGAAGACTTGACCGTCCAGATGAAGGAAGCCGCTCGGGAGTTGAAGTTCGAGCTGGCCGGCCGGCTGCGTGATGAAATTGCGGACCTTAATAAGGAACTTCGGGGCATGAAGGAAGCTGGCCTATAGAATGGGGAGCATGTTCTCAAAGATCGTCGTTGGCACTGATGGCTCCGAATCTTCCCACCTCGCCGTCCGTCGTGCGGCGGGAATCGCAGCGGCTTTTGGTTCGGAGCTGGTGCTCGCGTCGGCGTACTTCGCCAAGGAGGCCGACGCTCAGGCATCGCGCCGGGACGAGTCCTCGCCGGTCGTGGGGGACGAGCACGCGGAGGAAGTGCTGGGCTCCGCGATGGAGGTCGCCTGCGAGGAGGGGGCCGAGAATGTGCGCGCGGTGTTGCGGGAGGGCGCCCCGGTGGACGCGTTGATGGCTGTGGTGACCGAGGAGGACGCCGACCTGCTCGTGGTGGGGAACCGGGGGATTAACTCCCTGACCGGCCGCCTGCTCGGTTCGGTGCCGGCCGATGTGGCCCGCCAGTCCGACTGCGACGTGATGATCGTCCACACCGTCGGTTAGGCACGCATCCAGACCCCTAGGAGCGCCGTGCTGTAACGCTAGCGTTGGACTTGTCGCAAGCGCGCTGGCGCTAGGGGCAAGGTAGCGAAGTGCGCCTGACCGGAGGGGAAGCCACCCAGCCGGGCGCCTTAGAGATTGGCTTCGGACCGTCTTGCTTTAGAAGAATTTCCTGACCTGCGCGCTTATCCCAGGTCCCACGGCAGCGGTTGGTCCGCGAACACACTCAAGCCCTGGGTTGCGCGGGTGATCGCCACGTAGAGATCCTGCAGCCCCTGCGGGGAGGCAGCGACGATCGTGACTGGCTCGATGAGCACGACCTCATCGAACTCCAGGCCCTTCGCCTCGGCGGTGTTGACAACCAGCACCTCCGCATCGATACCGGGGTGATCCGAGCCGAGTGCCTCGCCCAAGGTTGCAGTCGCCACCTCGCGCGCCCATTCCAGGTCCGCATCGCTAGCGATGATCCCCACCAGGCCCTCACCAGCCCGCTGGGCGATTGCGGGCAATGCGTTCGCCAGCACGGCCCGCGCCGCATAGGACACCCCCGTGCCGGTGCCGCGCAGCGCGATCGCCGGCTGTTGATCCTCGGCGATCTCGGGAAGCAACTGATTTGCCACGTCCGCGATGTCCTGCGGCGTGCGATAGTTCACGCTGAGCTCCTTGAGCTCCCAGCGATCCGCCACATAGGGGGCCAGGGTCTCGCCCCAGGAGGCCACACCAGCCGGGTTACCCGTCTGAGCGGGATCGCCCACCACCGTCATCCAGCGGTTGGGGGAGCGGCGGAAGATCATCCGCCAGTCCATCTCCGAGAGCTCCTGGGCCTCGTCCACGATCACGTGCCCGAAGGCCCAACGCAGGTCCTGGGCGGCGCGCTGCGCCGTGCTGCGCGCATCGCGCACCCGCTGGCGGCCCGCTAGCTGCTCGGCGTCGATGACGTCATAGGCCATGAGGATCTCCGGGGCGAAGCCATCGTCCAGGTCTTGGGTCGCCGAACCCGTGAGGATATCCAGCGCGTCCTGGGCCTCCGAGATCTTCGCCAGCCACTCCTCGCGCTCCGCTTTCTCGGCCGCCTCGTCGTCGATGATGCCCAGCATGTCTGCCAGCTCGTCGAGCAGCGGTGCGTCCGCGGCCGTCCACAGGGCCTGGCCATCGTCCAGCTCAACCGGCGGAGTGGTCTGGAGGCCGCGGACCGTGTCCTCGTCGTACTCCGCGGCAATCTCGTCGGCGCGCTCGTACAGGTCGGCCAGTACCTTATCTGGCGTGAGCTCCGGCCAGAACTCATCCAACGCTGCCAATACTGCGGGCTCCTCGCGCAGGTCATCGCGCAGGCTGGCTCGGTCCTCTGCGGTGAGGAGGTTCTCCCCGCCAAGTGGATCGCGCCCGATTGTTTCCGCCAGCGCAGCAGCCAACGAGTTGATCGCATGATCCACGAACAGTGGCCGGGCCTGGTTATGGGGCTTGCGGCTACGCCGCGCCCGGGTGCGGGCGGCGCGCACCATCTTCGGGCTCAGCTCCACGGCCACGCCGTCGACCATGAAGCCGCGCGGCTCCTCCGGCACCTGCTGCCAGGACTGCACCCCGAGCTTCAGGATATGAAGCATCTCGGCACTACCCTTGACCTCCCGGGCCAGTAGGCTCGGCTCTGGCCGCGTCTTCACCCCCGGTAGCAGCGTGCCCGGAGTTGCCAGTACTACGCCGGTCTCGCCCAAAGAGGGCAGCACCTGTGAGATGTAGTCCAGGAAGCGCGCATTTGGGCCGACGATGAGCACGCCCGTCTTCGCGAGCTGCTCGCGCCACGTATACAGCAGGTAGGCCGCGCGGTGCAGCGCGACCGCGGTTTTCCCGGTCCCTGGCGCCCCTTGGACGACGGTGACGGAGCGGTGTTCGCTGCGGATGATGGCGTCCTGCTCCGCGGCGATGGTCTCGACTATGTCGCCCATCCGCGTACTGCGGGCCGCGTTCACGGCGTCCAGCAGCGCTGCCTCCTGGGCCACCCCGCCCGCCGCGGCGGTGGTCTTTTCAGTTAATGACGTCTGGTCCTCGCCGGGGGTGGTGAGTCGCTCATCGGCGACGTGGGTCACCTTCCGCCCGCGGGTCTTGATGTGGCGGCGCAGATGAACCCCGTCTGGGTGCAGGGTGGTAGCGAGGTAGAAGGGGCGGGCCATCGGTGCGCGCCAGTCCATCAGGAGGGTGCGCATTTCGTCGTCGCGGGTGTGCAGCCCCAGCCGACCGATATAGCGGCGATCCAGATCGGGGGAGCCGGGCACCGGATTCTCCGGCTCCTCATCGGCCACGTCGATGCGGCCGAACATCAGTCCGATCTCCGCGATGGAGAGGTTATCCAGCCGCTGCGAGATGTCGTGGATCTCGCGGTCACGGCGCATCAGCCCCTGCGGATCGTCGATATCTGCTGTGGCGCGGACACTAGCCAGCCGCTTCTTCAGCGTGGCGGTCGTAGCGTCCACCTCAGTCAGCAGGTCATCGAGATGATCCTGCTCGCTTGCGATGGCCTCTGCGAGCGAGCGGTCGGCATTATTCGGGGAGCCGCTAGATGCGGGGCTGGTCAATCTACCTCCGGTGCAACGGGCTTACTTGAGCTTCTTTGCCTTCTTGGACAGGCCCTTCGTGCTGTCCTGTAGCTCCTCAGCAAAGGTCTCAGCATACGCGCTCGCCTGGTCGCGCACTTGGTAGGCGGTGTCGCGCCACTCGTCGGAGTGCTCGTCGACGTAGTCGCTCACAGCGCTAGCTGCAGAGGAGATGCTGTCGGAGGCCTCAGAGGCCAGCTCGCGGGTCTTGTCGGAGAAGTCGCTTGCGTAGCCCTGGGCGGTGGCGAGCATCTCCTGCTGCTGGGACTTGCCGGGCAGCGCCTGCTGCGCGCGCCATGCCAGGCCTGGCTTGCCTGCCGTGTCTTCGGCGGCGATCAGCAAGCCGCCCAGCAGGCCAACATCTGCCAGGAGGGTGGTCAGCTGGGTGTTCTGGCCGCCCTTGCCGGCGACGTTCTTGATGTCGTGTCGGGTCAGGATCGCAGGCAGGTGTGCGGCTGCGAGCGCGGCGGCAGCCAGGCGCGGGGCCTTACCGCGGGCCAGCAGGGCAGCGGCAGCGATCTTGGTACCACCGGCGATCCGCACGTTGGTTTCCGCGTCACGTGGCAGCAGTGCAGCGGCCTGCGGCGGCAGAACCTTGCGCAGGGTGCCGGTCACAACCTCGGCGTTCTTCGCGTGATTCTGCGGGCTTTTCACCATCTGGACACCATCGGCGATGAAAGCCGAAGCCATCAGGGGACGGGCGATCTTGCGAAGCATGAAGACTCCTTCGGTGTGGGTAGCAAGATAGCTGGGTTTTTATCCAGCGTTAGGGGATTAAGTCTACGCGAGTGGCTGGGCGCCAGCTGCGAGTTTCGCGGGATTACCAGCCGCGCTCGGCCCACTCTTCGACGTGGGGGGCCTCGTCGCCGACGGTGGTGCTGTCACCGTGGCCGGGGTGCAGCCGGGTGCCGTCGGGCAGGCTGAAAACCCGCTCCGTGACGTCCGAGAGCAGCTGCTGGAAATCCGCCGGGGAGTTCGTCTTGCCGACCCCGCCGGGGAAGACGCTATCCCCGACGAACATGCGTGGGGCGTCTTCCGGAAGTTCCACGTGCACGGCGATACCGCCTGGGGTGTGGCCCCGCAGCTCTACCGCGGTCATCTTCAGCTCCGAGCAGTTGCCTGCCAGGCGCAGCAGTTCAGGTGAGCCTTCGTCGTTGCCGTAAACTTCGTCGGCTGGTGCCGGCAGGTTAGCGGCCTCCTTGCGCGGTGCGTGGTGACGCGCGCCCGTCGCCGCCAGGACCTCCCCCAGCGCCTGCACGTGGTCGCCGTGCTGGTGGGTGGTCAGGACGTCGGTGATGGTCACCCGCAGCTGATCCGCCAGGGCCAGGATGTGCTCGGCGTCCGCAGCCGCGTCGATCAGCAGCGCGTTCCCGCCGCTGGCGACGAGGTAGACATTGTTATCCATCTCGCCGACTGAGGTGCGCGCCACGATTGTGGCATCGGTGGAAATAATCTCGACATCTCGGGGGTTGGAAAGGGTTCCGAACTCACTGACCTGTGACATATGCATGAACTCGAGCATATCTACTTGTCGTACAGTGGGAATGAACCCGTGCTGAGGCCGCGCTATCCAGGCGTGGCTCAGCGCCGAAGCCAAACAGGAGGACGAGTGGCAGAGAAGCTTTTGGTCCGCGGTGCACGCGAGCACAACCTCAAGGGGGTGGACCTCGAGCTGCCGAGGGACAAAATGATCGTCTTCACGGGGCTGTCCGGCTCCGGGAAGTCCTCGCTGGCCTTCGACACCATCTTCGCCGAGGGGCAGCGGCGCTATGTCGAGTCCCTGAGCTCCTATGCCCGCATGTTCCTCGGTCGCCTCGACAAGCCGGACGTCGACTTCATCGAGGGCCTCTCGCCGGCGGTCTCTATCGACCAGAAGTCGACCAACCACAACCCGCGGTCCACGGTCGGCACCGTGACCGAGATCTTCGACTACCTGCGCCTGCTCTTCGCCCGCACCGGCACCCCGCACTGCCCGAATTGTGGCGAGGTGATCCAGCGGCAGACGCCGCAGGAAATCGTGGACCAGATCATGGTCATGGAGCCCGGCACCAAGTTCCAGGTGCTCGCGCCGGTCGTGCGCACCCGCAAGGGCGAGTTCGTCGACCTCTTCGAGGAGCTCGCCGCCGAGGGTTACGCCCGCGTTAGGGTCGACGGCGAGGTCTACCGGCTCACCGACCCACCGCAGCTGGAGAAGCAGGTCAAGCACGACATCGACGTCGTCATCGACCGCCTCCAGGTGAAGGAAAACCAGAAGCAGCGACTCACCGACTCTGTCGAAACGGCACTGCGCCGCGCGGACGGCGTTGTCGTCATCGAATTCGTCGGCCTGGACGAAGATGATCCGAACCGTCAGCGCCGCTTCTCCGAGAAGATGGCCTGCCCGAATGGCCACGCACTGCAGCTCGACGAGCTCGAGCCGCGCGCCTTCTCCTTCAACTCCCCGTTCGGTGCCTGCCCGGCCTGCGACGGCCTGGGCACCAAGCTCGAGGTCGACGAGATGCTCGTCATCCCGGACGAGGACGCGCCGCTCAACAAGGCCATCGCGCCGTGGACGTCCAGCCCGAACGCGCGCTACTTCGACAAGCTCATCACCGCGCTGTCCAAGGAGCTGGACATCGACCCGAAGACCCCGTGGTCGGAGCTGACGAAGGCCGAGCAGGAGGCCGTGTTGAAGGGGCACCCCACCCCGATCAGCGTGAGCTACAAGAACCGCTACGGGCGCCAGCGCCGGTACAACGCGCCCTTCGAGGGCGTGATGCCCTTCCTGAAGCGCAAGCTCGACCAGACCGATTCCGACTGGTCCAAGGATCGCTACCGCAGCTACATGCGCGAGGTGGCGTGTCCGACGTG
>DYZK01000041.1 GCA_020741275.1 Corynebacterium urealyticum | reverse complement strand
ACTTTCCCCAGGGCTAACGTATGGTTAGAGCGCACGCAACGCGAGCTTAGGTTTGCGTAAGTGGGGCCGGGGCATGGCGCAGTTTGGTAGCGCACTCGCTTTGGGAGCGAGGGGTCGCAGGTTCAAATCCTGTTGCCCCGACGGCAAAGGTTAACCCCTAGTCTTCGGACTAGGGGTTTTCTCGTATTTGGGGTCGCAGCTGGGGCTCTGGGGTGTTTGTTCAGGGGTGAGCCACAGCGATTGATGATGTTCAAAGCCATGCGGGTCAAGGTGCCGCGCCGCGTCATTAACGGGCGGAGAGGTCAATTTTCCGTGATTTCCGCCCGGTGGAAACGCAGCTGGTCTGGTGGCGTTAGCCAAAACTAGGTGGGGGTGTGGTGACACGGAAAATCAAGACCCTATAAACTTGGTCGATGTCCAACGCTGACTGGCGACACAGGCCGTCAGCAACCATGAATACACAGGAGAGTGCACTCGTGAAGAGCTCTGTTGAAAAGCTCAGCGCTACCCGCACCAAGATCACCGTCGAGGTACCCTTCGACGAGCTCAAGCCGGAGTTCGACAAGGCGTATGCCTCCCTGAGCCAGCAGGTCAGCATCCCTGGCTTCCGCAAGGGCAAGGTCCCGGCGAAGATCATCGAGACCCGTCTCGGCCGTGGCGTGGTTCTTGACCAGGTGATCAACGAAATGCTGCCGTCCCGTTACAGCCAGGCCGTCGAGGAGCACGACGTCAAGGCTCTCGGCCAGCCGGAGATCGACATCACCGAGCTGAAGGATGGCGAGTCCGTCACCTTCACCGCTGAGGTCGACGTCCGTCCGGAGATCCAGGTCCCAGACTTCTCCGACATCTCCGTTGAGGTCGACGCCGTCAAGGCCGACGACGAGGCCGTCGAGGGCGAGCTGAAGAACCTGCAGGCTCGCTTCGGCACCCTGAAGTCCGTTGACCGCAAGGTCAAGAAGGGCGACTTCGTCTCCATCGACCTGTCCGCCACCGTTGACGGCGAGACCGTGGACGAGGCCACCACCGAGGGCCTGTCCCACGAGGTCGGCAACGACTCCCTCATCGAGGGTCTGGACGACGCCCTGACCGGCATGAAGGCCGGCGAGGAGTCCACCTTCACCTCCAAGCTGGTCGCCGGCGAGCACGCCGACGAAGAGGCAGAGGTCACCGTCAAGGTTGGTTCCGTCAAGGAGCGCGAGCTGCCGGAGCTGGACGACGACTTCGCGCAGCTGGCATCCGAGTTCGACACCCTGGATGAGCTCAAGGACTCCCTGGCGACCCAGGTCGAGGAGCAGCTGAAGAACGGCCAGGCCGGCCAGATCCGCGACAAGGTCCTCGAGGCCGCGCTGGACAAGGTCGAGGTCCCGCTGCCGCAGTCCGTGGTTGACGAGCAGGTGCAGGGCCAGATCCAGCAGCTCATCAGTCAGTTCGGTGGTGACGAGAAGGTCTTCGAGCAGATGCTCGCAGCCCAGGACATCACTCGTGAAAAGTTCGAGGAAGATGCCCGGGAGGCCGCTGAGGGCTCCGTCCGCACCCAGCTGTTCCTGGACGCCCTGGCTGACGTCGAGCAGCCGGAGGTCTCCCAGGAGGAGCTGATGGATCACATTGGCTTCACCGCTGCCCAGTACGGCATGGACCCGAACCAGTTCATCATGCAGCTGCAGCAGGCCGGCCAGATCGGCAGCCTGTTCGCTGACGTCCGCCGCGGCAAGGCTCTGGCGATCAACATCGCCAAGAGCTCCGTGAAGGACTCCGAGGGCAACGAGATCGACCCGAAGCAGTTCTTCGGCACCGAGGAGGAGTCCGAGAAGGCCGAGGAGGCCAAGAAGGACGAGAAGCCGAAGAAGGCCGCCAAGAAGTCTTCCGCAAAGAAGACGACCAAGAAGTCCACCGCCAAGAAGTCCACGGCGAAGAAGACGACCAAGAAGTCCACCGCTAAGAAGTCGACTGCCAAGAAGACGACCAAGAAGGCCGCAGCTAAGAAGACCACGAAGAAGGCTGCAGCCAAGAAGAGTGACGACAAGTAAGTCCCACACACGCTAGCTGCCCGGATCGCCGCGCCCGACAAGCTTGGGTGAGCACCGGCGGCGTCGTGACACCGAAGCAACCGCTTTGACGCAGCACCCCTGGAGGAATACTCCGGGGGTGCTGTGCGCTTAAAGCGAACAGGGGCTTTTCATAGGGCACGACCCAAGGGTTAGCCGCTACTGTGGAAGCCACAAAGAATAAACCAATGAACGAAAAGGGGCACAATGAGCAGTCTTTCGAGCAGCCTCATGTCCGCCGACACGGCTGGGATGAATCTCAACGACTCGGTCTTCGAGCGTCTGCTGCGCGAGCGCATCATCTTCCTGGGTAGCCAGGTCGACGACGAAATCGCGAACAAGCTCTGCGCTCAGATCCTGCTGCTGGCCGCGGAGGACCCGGAGAAGGACATCTCCCTGTACATCAACTCGCCGGGTGGCTCCGTCACTGCGGGTATGGCCATCTTTGACACCATGCAGTACGCGCCCTGCGACATCGCCACCTACGGCATGGGCCTGGCCGCATCCATGGGCCAGTTCCTGCTCTCCGCGGGTACGAAGGGCAAGCGCTACGCTCTGCCGCACGCTCGCATCATGATGCACCAGCCCTCCGCTGGCGTGGGCGGCACTGCGGCCGACATTGCCATCCAGGCGGAGCAGTTTGCACACACCAAGCGTGAGATGGCGGAGCTGATCGCTGGCTTCACCGGACAGACCGTCGAGCAGATTACGAAGGACTCAGACCGCGACCGCTGGTTCACCGCCGAGCAGGCCAAGGACTACGGATTCGTCGACCACGTCATCAGCTCTGCGAAGGAGAAGTAAAGAATGAAGATGCCAGAATCGCGCTACATCCTGCCATCCTTCGTTGAGCACTCCAGCTACGGGGCGAAGGAATCCAACCCGTACAACAAGCTCTTCGAAGAGCGGATCATCTTCCTGGGCACCCAGGTGGACGATGCTGCGGCCAACGACATCATGGCCCAGCTTCTTGTCCTGGAGGGACTCGACCCGGACCGCGACATCACGATGTACATCAACTCGCCGGGTGGTTCCTTCACCAGCTTGATGGCCATCTACGACACGATGCAGTACGTCCGCCCGGACGTGCAGACCGTGTGCCTCGGCCAGGCAGCCTCTGCTGCCGCCGTGCTGCTCGCCGCAGGCACCCCGGGTAAGCGCGCCGCGCTGCCGAATGCCCGCGTGCTGATCCACCAGCCGGCCTCCGGCGGTGTGCAGGGCCAGGTTTCCGACCTGGAGATCCAGGCCAACGAGATTGAGCGCATGCGCAAGCTCATGGAGACCACCCTGGCGCGCCACACCGGTAAGACCGAGGAGCAGATCCGCATCGATACCGACCGCGACAAGATCCTGGACGCCGAGGCCGCCAAGGAATACGGCATCATCGACCAGGTCTTCGAGTACCGGAAGCTCTCCGCTCAGGAGTAGTAGTCGATAGTTCCCATGAGGCCCTGCCTCACAGTTTCCGCTACCGGGGCTGGTGAGCCCAGCCCCTCAAGCCCCGCAGTGTTGCTCAGTCAGCGCAGCGGGGTTTTTGGGTAGTGTTGGATACCCGCCGTAGCACCACCAAATTCTCAGAAAGACTGGTTCTCACAGATGCAAGAAAGCGCAGAGCTGCTGAAGTGCTCGTTTTGCGGAAAGAGCCAAAAACAAGTCCGCAAACTCATCGCCGGCCCCGGGGTCTACATCTGCGATGAATGCATCGAACTCTGCAACGAGATCATCGAGGAAGAGCTGGTAGCCACCAGCGCGCAGGAGCCGCAGGGCAAGCTGCCAACCCCGTCCGAGATTTCCGCTTTCCTGGACAAGTACGTCATCGGCCAGGGTGAAGCGAAGCGAACCCTCGCGGTGGCTGTCTACAACCACTACAAGCGCATTCAGGTCGAAGAAGCCAATGCACTGGCCCGTCGCAACGATGACGAGGTCGAGCTCTCGAAGTCCAATATCCTCATGCTGGGGCCCACCGGCTCCGGTAAGACCTACCTGGCGCAGTCCCTCGCACGCATGTTGGACGTCCCCTTCGCCATCGCGGACGCGACCTCGCTGACCGAGGCCGGATACGTGGGCGAGGATGTCGAGAACATCCTGCTGAAGCTACTGCAGAGCGCAGACTTCGACGTCGAGAAGGCGCAGCGCGGCATTATCTACATCGACGAGGTGGACAAGATCGGCCGTAAGTCCGAGAACCCGTCCATCACACGCGACGTCTCCGGTGAGGGCGTACAGCAGGCACTGCTGAAGATTCTGGAGGGCACGGTCGCCGCCGTCCCGCCTCAGGGTGGACGCAAGCACCCGAACCAGGAATTTATCCAGTTCGACACGAAGAACGTGCTCTTTATCGTCGCCGGTGCCTTCGCGGGCCTGGAAAAGGTCATCGAGGATCGCCGCGGCAAGAAGGGCCTGGGCTTCGGCGCGGAGGTCACCTCCAAGAATGACCAGGTCAAGGACCCGTTCCAGTACGTGGAGCCGGAGGACCTGGTGAAGTTCGGGTTGATCCCGGAGGTCATCGGCCGACTGCCGGTGGTCACCCACGTCGGACACCTGGACGAGGACGCTTTGGTACAGGTACTCACCGAGCCGAAGAACGCCCTCGTTCGCCAGTACCAGCGCCTGTTTGAGATGGATAACGTCCAGCTGGCCTTCGAGGACGGTGCGCTGCGCGAGGTTGCTCGCCAGGCGCTCGCCCGGGAGACCGGTGCACGCGGGCTGCGCTCCATCATGGAGCGGATCCTGCTGCCGATCATGTACTCCCTCCCCGAGGAGGAAGATATCGCCGAGGTGCTGATCACCGAGGCTGCCGCGAAGGGCGATGCGGAGCCGACTCGCCTGACTCACGAGGAGGTCGCCGAGCGGGATAAGCGCTCCGCCTAACGGGGCGCACAGGGGGTCCGGGCTACGGGGGCAGTCATCTGCGCCCCACGTGGCGGACCGCGTCGGGCAGTTGGCGGAGGGCTATTCTTGCCAGATCTCCTCGGAGTCGTAGAGGCTCGCGGCAACCGACTCGCCCACAATCTCGGAGGGGGAGGAGTGGGTGTAGGAATTATCCTGCCTGCTCCTCATCGGCGTGGTGAGGAAGGCGACGACGGCGTCGCAGGCTAGCTCAGTGACCCCGGACTCGTTGTGCGCCTCGCGGACGTCCATCCCGTAGAGCGCGTAGAAGATGTTGCGGTGCAGGGTGGCGAAACCGGATAGTCCCAGGATGAGGATGTAGACGTCCTCTGCGGACACCCCGGTGCGGAAGGCACCGAGGTCGTGGCCACGCAGGAGGGCGCGGTCAATCTGGAGAATGACGGGGGACTGTTCCAGCACGTCGATACGGTTCGGCACGTCCGCGCGGTTGTAGAGGTTCTCCGCGGCGACCAGGCGCATGGAATCCGGATTGCGCTGTGCCCGGGCGAGCGTCTCGCGCACCAGGCGCCGCACCGCCTGCACTGGGGTGAGGCTGGCGATGTCGTCCTCAAACTTCTTCGGCTCCGCCGGCCACAGGGTCGCCAGGGCGTATCGGAGGGCTTCCTCATAGAGGTCTTGGTTATTGCTCAGCAGGGCGTGCTTGGCGGGGAGGTTGGCGGCGTGTTGGATCGCCACCAGCTGGCCCTTCGGGATATCCGTCCCATACTCCACGGCGATCGGCAGGGCGCACTCCATCGCTCGGGCATAGTCGACCGGATCGAGGTCGTACCTGTGCGCCGAGTGAGGAAGATGGCGAGCTGAGTCGTCGGTCATGATTCCTCTCCGGTCGAAACTTTCTCTCCTCATCGTAATGACTGTTCGCGGGTAGGCTGGGGTCGGAAAGATCAATTGGGGGATATCGCCCCCGGTTGGTGCCCCCGATCCTGATTAAAGGCGGTTTCACTCATGGTTGATAACACTTCGCAGAACACCTCCGATGCCTTGAACGTGGCGGTAACCGGCGCAGCGGGGCAGATTGCGTACTCCCTGCTGTTTCGTCTGGCGGCCGGCGAGATCTCCCCGGGGCGGAAGGTGAACCTCCGCCTCATCGAGATCGAGCCCGCCAAGCGCGCCGCGGAGGGCGTGACCATGGAGCTGAAGGACGCCGCGTTCCCGCTGCTCGGGGACGTCACCGTCCACACCGACGCCAGGGAGGGCTTCCAGGACGCCGACGTCGTCTTCCTGGTCGGTGCGAAGCCACGCCAGAAGGGTCAGGAGCGCGCGGATCTGCTCGCCGCCAACGGTGCCATCTTCGGCCCGCAGGGTGAGGCGCTAGGCGAGGTCGCCCCGAACGCCCGCGTGCTGGTGGTTGGCAACCCGGCGAACACCAACGCCGCTATCCTCGCCGCCCACGCCAAGGGCATCGCGCCGAACCGTATTACCGCAATGATGCGCCTGGATCACAACCGCGCACTGTCTCAGGCCGCTGACCGCCTGGACGTCCCGGTCTCTGAGCTGTCCGGCATGGTCGTGTGGGGCAACCACTCGGCCTCCCAGTTCCCGGATGCCACCGCCCTGCGCGCGGGCGGCGAGCTCGTCTTCGAGAAGCTGGGCGCGGAGTGGGTCAGTGAGGAGTTCATCCCGCGCGTAGCCAAGCGTGGCGCCGAGATCATTGAGGTCCGCGGCCACTCCTCTGCAGCCTCTGCGGCCTCTGCCGCCATCGACCACATGCGGGATTGGTTGCTCGGCACCGAGGGCGACGAGTGGGTCTCCGTCGCGCTGCCTTCTGACGGTTCCTACGGCGTGCCTGAGGGACTGGTCTTCGGCTTCCCGTGCCGCAGCGTGAACGGCGAGTGGGAGATCGTCCAGGGGTTGGAGTTGGGTGAGGAGCAGAAGCAGCGCATCGCCCGCACCCAGCAGGAACTGGAGGAGGAGCTGGCCGCCGTGCGCGATGCTGGCTTCATCGACTAGCGGCACATTGCCTCGCAGGCTGGTGGCTCGCGTTAGCCGACGAGCTGCCAGCCGTGTCTGCCCCGTCTACTACACTGGGACGAGTTCAACAGAATTTGTCCCCGAGTAAGTGATCAGGGTGCGATGACCAGCAATACTCCTGCAACGTCCCAGGGTGTCCAGCGCGGCGAGGACCGTTCGCAGCTGCTGCCCAATCAGTGGAACCCATCCGATGTGGAATCGGAGCTCTATGAGGGCTGGGTTTCGGCCGGCTACTTTAAGGCCGATGCGGCAAGCGATAAGCCGCCGTTCTCCATCGTCCTGCCGCCGCCGAACGTCACAGGCCGGCTGCACATGGGCCACGCGCTGGATCACACCCTGATCGACGCGATGTCCCGCCGCCGCCGTATGCAGGGCTACGAGGTCCTGTGGCTGCCGGGCTCCGACCACGCAGGTATCGCCACTCAGACCCGCGTGGAATCCGACCTGAAGAAGCGCGAATCTAAGGACCGCTTTGATTACGGCCGCGAGGAGTTCATCGAGCGCGTCTGGGAGTGGAAGGACGAATACGGCGGCCTGATCCAGCAGCAGATGCGCGCCATTGGCGACTCCGTGGACTGGTCCCGCGAACGCTTCACCCTGGACGAGGGCCTGTCTCGCGCCGTCCAGACGATCTTCAAGGCCCTGTTCGACCAGGGCATGATCTACCAGGCCAACCGGATGGTCAACTGGTCGCCGGTGCTGCAGACCGCCATCTCCGACATCGAGGTCAACTACGAGGACGTCGAGGGCGAGCTGGTCAGCCTCCGTTACGGTTCCCTCAACGACGACGAGCCCCACGTCATCGTCGCGACCACCCGCGTGGAAACGATGCTGGGTGACGTGGCCGTCGCGGTGCACCCGGAGGACGAGCGCTACGCCGACCTCGTCGGCACCACGCTGCCGCACCCATTCCTGCCGCACCGCGAGATGGTGATCATCGCGGATGACTACGTGGATCCGGAGTTCGGCACCGGTGCGGTGAAGATCACCCCGGCGCACGATCCGAACGACTTCGCGATGGGGCAACGCCACGACCTGCCGATGCCGGTGGTGCTCGACGAGACCGGCCACGTTTCCGGTACGGGCACCCAGTTCGATGGCATGGACCGCTTCGAAGCCCGCGAGAAGATCCGCCTGGCCCTCGAGGAGCAGGGCCGCGTGGTGGCCCGCAAGCACCCCTACGTGCACTCCGTCGGCCACTCCGAGCGCTCCGGCGAGCCGATCGAACCGCGGCTTTCCCTGCAGTGGTGGGTGGACGTGAAGAAGCTGGCGAAGATGTCCGGCGACGCCGTCCGTGAGGGCGATACGACCATCTACCCGGCCTCCCAGGAACCACGCTGGTTCGACTGGGTGGATAGCATGCACGACTGGACCATTTCCCGCCAGCTGTGGTGGGGCCACCGTATCCCGATCTGGTACGGGCCGGAAGGCGAGGTCGTGTGCTGTGGCCCGGACGACGAGCCGCCGACGGGCGAGGGCTGGCGCCAGGATGAGGACGTGCTGGACACCTGGTTCAGCTCCGCCCTGTGGCCGTTCTCGACGATGGGCTGGCCGGAGAACACCCCGGACCTGCAGAAGTTCTACCCAACCTCCGTGCTGGTTACCGGCTACGACATTCTGTTCTTCTGGGTCGCCCGCATGATGATGTTCGCTACCTTCGCGGACACGCTCGAGGGTTCCCCGCTGCACGGTAAGGCCAATGGCGAGGATCCGGCTGCCCGCGACGGGCGCCCGCAGGTGCCGTTCAAGGATGTCTTCCTCCACGGCCTCGTCCGTGATGAGCACGGCCGCAAGATGTCCAAGTCCCTGGGCAACGGCATCGACCCGATGGACTGGGTGCGCGACTATGGCGCTGACGCGCTGCGCTTCACCCTGGCTCGTGGTGCCAACCCTGGTGCGGACCTTCCGGTAGGGGAGCACTCCGCGCAGTCTTCCCGTAACTTCGCGACGAAGCTCTACAACGCCACCAAGTTCGCGCTCATGAACGGTGCACAGATCGGCGAGCTGCCGCCGCGCGAGGAGCTGACCGACGCGGACCGCTGGATCCTGGACCGACTGGAGGCCGCGCGCGCCCTCGTGGACGATGCCCTGGAGCGCTACGAGTTCTCCCTGGCTAATGAGAACCTCTACAAGTTCGCCTGGGGCGAGTTCTGCGACTGGTACCTGGAGATCGCGAAGGTACAGATCCCGCGCGACTGGGATTCCGCCACCGAGGAGGAGTACGCCCGCGGTGTGAATACCCAGGTGGTGCTCGGCCGCGTTCTCGACGCGGTGCTGCGCCTGCTGCACCCGGCGATGCCTTTCGTCACGGAGACCCTGTGGACCGCCCTGACCAAGGACGTCGAGGGCTACCCGGAGTCCCTGGTTATCGCCGAGTGGCCAGACCAGTCCATGACCAATAACGGTGCCGAGCCAGACGAGCTCGCCGCCCGCCGCATGGCTGACCTGGAGAAGCTGGTCACCGAGCTGCGCCGCTTCCGCGCCGACCAGGGTGTCAAGCCGAAGCAGCGCGTCCCGGGCCGCCTGGACTTCGCCGCCGTCGACCTCGAGGAAGAAGAGGCAGCCATCCGTTCCCTGGCCCGTCTCGAGGAGCCGGGGGATGACTGGGAGACCACCGCCTCCATTGAGCTGCGCCTCAGCCAGGCCACGATCACCGTCGAACTGGACACCTCTGACGCCGTGGACATTGAGGCCGAGCGCAAGCGCTTGGAAAAGGATCTCGCCATTGCTCAGAAGGAGCTGGATAACGCAGCGAAGAAGCTCAGCAACGAGAACTTCCTGAACAAGGCCCCGGAGCATGTCGTGGCGGATATCAAGGAACGCCAGGTCGTGGCCCAGGAGGAGTTTGACCGCATCACCCGCCGTCTGGAGGGGCTGCCAAAGAAATGACCGATTCGACGGATCGTGACTTCAACACCACGCCGGCCGAGGATCACGGCCAAGGCCAGGTAGGGGACACCGGTGCGGCCGAGCTGACCGGCCAGGAGGAGGCCGTTGCTGCGTCCGCTGTCGGCGGCGTGCGCCTCGACGAGCACGGCTTGGCGCTGCCCATCGATGCCGCCGGCACGAAGCCCGGTGAGGAGGATGGCCAGCTAAGCGGCGACGACGCCCTGCCGCCTCGGCCCATCACGGAGGAGGATCTGGCAGACCTCGCCGCGGTCGAAGCCGCGCTGAATCAGCGCTGGCCGGAGACGAAGATCGACCCCTCCCTGGAACGCATTGAGATGCTCATGGACCTGCTGGGCAACCCGGAGCGCTCTTTTGCCACCATTCAGGTCGCCGGCACCAACGGCAAGACCTCCGTGGTGCGGATGATCGAGTCCTTGCTGCGGGCATTCCACCGCCGCACGGGGCGCACGACCTCCCCACACCTGCAGTTAGTCACCGAGCGTATCGCCGTCGACGGCGAGCCGATCCACCCGCAGGACTACATCCGCATGTGGCGGGAGATCCAGCCGATGGTGGAGATGGTGGATGCGAAGTCCACCGCCGAGGGCGGCCCGCAGATGAGCAAGTTTGAGGTGCTGGTCGCCCTCGCGTACAGCGCTTTTGCGGACGCCCCGGTGGACGTGGCCGTCATCGAAACCGGCATGGGCGGAACTTGGGACGCGACGAATGTCGTGAACTCCGACGTCTCCGTGATCACGCCCATCGGCATGGACCACACGGACTTCCTCGGCGATACCCTCACCGAGATCGCTGGTGAGAAGGCGGGCATCATCAAGTCCCGCTGGGATCGGGAGGATCTGCTCACTCCGCCGGAGAATATCGCGATCATCTCGGAGCAGGAGCCCGAGGCGATGCGCGTGCTGCTGGAGCGTGCGGTCGAGGTCGACGCCGCGGTCGCTCGCGCCGGAGCCGAGTTCGGTGCCGTGGAATCCACCGTCGCGGTGGGTGGTCAGCGTCTGACCATCAAGGGGCTGGCCGGGACTTACGACGACATCTTCCTGCCGCTGTCCGGCGAGCACCAGGCCCGGAATGCTGCGACCGCCCTGGCCGCGGTGGAGGCCTTCTTCGGAGCTGGCGGCGACCGCCAGCTGGACGTCGACAAGGTGCGCGAGGGCTTTGCCACCGTGGCATCCCCTGGTCGGCTGGAGCGCGTGCGTGCCACCCCGAGCGTGTTCATCGACGCCTCCCACAACCCGCACGGCGCAGCAGCCTTGGCGAAGGCCGTGGACCGGGACTTCGACTTCCGCCGCCTCATCGGCGTGGTCGCGGTCCTGGGGGACAAGGACGCCCGCGGCATCCTCGCCGCGCTCGAGCCTGTCCTCGACGACGTCGTCATCACGGAGGTGCAGTCCCCGCGCGCCCTGCCGGTGGATGTGCTAGCCGAGTATGCCCGGGATGCCTTCGGGGAGGAACGGGTCCACGTAGCCGAGCAGCTGCCGACTGCGGTGGAGACCGCCATCCAGTTGGCTGAGGACGATAGCGATGGCATGCTAGCCGGGGCCGGAGTGCTGGTCACCGGCTCCGTGGTGACCGCAGGTGAGGCGCGAACGCTGTTCGCCAAGAAACCCGAGTAGAACGCTCGAGTACACAGGAGGAGTGGAAGCAGATGGCGCGCAAGCCGGCTGAAGAACTGGAGATGGGGCCACTCGGCCCAGGGCACGCCCCAGCCAATGACCCGATGAAGGGCATTCGCGGGGTCATGGCGGGCACCCTGATCCTGGAGGGGATCGTCATGTTGCTGGGGCTGACCGTGGTCGGCCGCGTGGATTCGGGGCTGGGCCCGGTCTGGTTGCAATTCGGCTACGTCCTAGCCGTGGCGGTGCTGATGTTTGCGGCGGCCTTCATGCAGAAGGCTGACTCTGCGGACAAGATCAACTGGGGCCTGCAGATCCTGGCCCTGATCGGGGTCTTCGCCAACCTGGTGATCGGCGTGATGGCCCTGATCTTCATCGGCGTGTGGTGGTACATCTACCACCTGCGCAAGGTGGTCCAGGAGCGCATGCGGCGCGGCCTGCTGCCGAGCCAGCACGTCTAGCTTCCTCCGCGAGCGCGAAGCCTCCCCACCAGCCCAACGTCGGGCGGGTCGGGGAGGCTTAGGCTTTTATGCCGTGTGCAGCGCGGGCCTGCTAGCTCTCGAAGGGGACCTTCGCCAGCTCGCGGCGCAGGGTCTTGCCGGTTGCGTTTTTCGGGATGGCATCAACGAACTCCACGGCGCGGATCTTCTTGTATGGGGTCACGCGGTCGGCGACCCAGCCCATGAGCTCCTGTGCCCCAGCTCGGAGCCCTCACGAGTTACGACGAATGCGCGCGGGATCTCCAGGCCATCGCGCTCCGCGCCGACGACACCGACGTCTGCGATATCCGGGTGGGAAAGCAGAAGGCTTTCCAACTCGGCCGGCGCGACTTGATAGCCCTTGTACTTAATTACTTCCTTGGCGCGGTCAACGATTCGCAGCCCGCCATCTTCTCCGAAGTGGGCGATGTCGCCGGTACGCAGCCAACCGCCTTCGATGAGAGTTTCGGCGTTGGCTTGCTCGTTGTTCAAGTAGCCCTTCATTACCTGCGGGCCGCGCACGAGAACTTCGCCGGCCTCGCCCTCGGGAACGTCCTCAAGAGTGTCGATATCCACCAGACGGATTTCTGTGTCTGCCACTGGCTTGCCAACGCTGGAGTGGTCGGCGTCGCCATGGAGGTTGAGGGCGACCAGCGGTGAGGCCTCAGTCATGCCCCATCCCTGCACGACCTTTGTGTCGAGGCGCTCTTCGACCGCACGCATAATCGGAGCGTCGATCGGCGCCGCGGAGGAAACCATGAGCTTGGAAGCAGAAAACCATGCCGGGTCGATTTCCGGGGCTTTGGCCATCGCGATGGCCATCGGAGGGGCGATGAACGTGAATTCGATCGCGCGTTCAGCGTGGGCACGCAGAAACTGCTCGATGTCGAATTTCGGCATGGTGAAAATGTGGTGGCGGTGTAGCAGCGGGCCGAGAAGCAGGACCGTCAAGCCGTAGATATGGGAGAACGGCAGCACACTCAGGGTGTTTGTGCGCGCTTCAATTCCGGAACGCTCAATCATTTCCCGGACGTGCATCAAGTTGCTGGTGAGGTTGTGGTGGGTCAACTGCACGCCCTTCGGCAACCCGGTGGTGCCGGAAGAGAATGGGACAGCGGCAACCGAGTTAGGGTCGATGGTGACCTCTGGAGCTGGTTTCGGGGCGTCTTGCAGGGCTGCGAGCTCCATGGAGAAAATCTGCGGGAGCTGCTCCATGTTGGTCGGGCCGATGAACAACTTGGCTCCGGCAGCCTCGACGATGTGTTCCACGTCTGCCTGGTTCATGAGCATGCCGATCGGGTTGACGATAGCGCCCGCCCGCAGAATGCCAAGCAGACTGGCGGCGAAGTTGATGGAGTTGGGCACCTGGAGGGCGACCACGTCACCCTCGCCGATGCCTCGAGACGTGAGTTCAGCGGCGATGGTCTCGGAGAATTCTTTGAGCTCGCCGTAGGTGGCCGTCGATCCAGTGGAGAGTTCGGTGATGGCGGGTAGTGCTGTTTCTTCTTCGTCGAGGTCACCGAAGATGAGGTCGAAAACGTCGGTGTTGGGGTAGTCCAAACTGGGGTATGGGCTGGTGTAGATCTTGGGGGCCATGCCCGCCTCCTTCAGTGTCATGTGATCTATGTCTCACCGATGGTAGTGTCCGTCTTTAAAATTATTTCGCTATTTGCGTTGCACTAGCGCAAGAGATCGGAAGGCAGGGGGCAAAGGGAGGTTCAGGGTGGGCGAGGGGCTTAAGGATTCGCTATTCTTAGGAGCATGACTGAACGCACTCTCATTCTCATTAAGCCGGACGGCGTCAAGAACGGCCATGTCGGAGAGATCATCTCCCGCATCGAGCGCAAGGGCCTGAAGCTCGTCGAGATGGACCTGCGCACCGCAGACCGCGCAACCGCAGAGAAGCACTACGAGGAGCACAAGGACAAGCCGTTCTTCGGCGAGCTCGTGGACTTCATCACCTCCGCACCACTGGTCGCCGGCATCGTCGAGGGCGAGTCCGCTATCGCTGCTTGGCGTCAGCTGGCTGGTGGCACCCACCCGGTCGAGGCAGCCACCCCGGGCACCATCCGCGGCGACTTCGCACTGACCGTCGGCGAGAACGTCGTCCACGGCTCCGACTCCCCGGAGTCCGCTGAGCGCGAGATCGCTATCTGGTTCCCGAACCTGTAATACCTTTCACAGCACAACGTCCCGGCGAGCCCATGTGGGTGTGCCGGGACGTTTTCTTATGCTGCGGGTCAGCGGTGCCGCTACTGGCTCGCTAGATCACCGCCGGCGCGGATGCTGTCCTGGTACCTCTGGCTGGCTTCCTGGGTCAGCGTCAGCCATTGGTCGCTACTACCGCGGTGGCGCATCTCGCGGATCCGCACCACGCGTCCGTGGGCATCGGCCTCGTTGAGAGCGGCCTTGACCTCGTGCTCGACAGCCCCGCCCGCGACCAGCTCCGCCACGAGCTCGCTTTCCAGGCGCTGATAGATGCCGGGCACGAGCTCATCGGAATGCATGAATGCAACGATGGCATCCGGTCCTTCGAAGACCTTGCCAGACCCCACCGGTGCGGAATCATCGTCCGCATCGCCGAAGAGTTGCGGTGGTGCCGCGTAATGAGTCGGCTGGTGCGCCCCCGAAGTGAAATACCAGACCATCCCCAGGCCGGTGGCGATCGCTACTGGAATAACGACCACCCACGGTGCCGTGGACTGTGCGATGCTCAGCGCCACGTAGGCCGCGAAATATGGGACAACGAAGCGCAGCACTTCGCGCCAGTTGAACTCGGTCCGTTGCAGCTTCACGTCCGGCTTGAGGGGGTCGTAGTCGTTCATGCGGTAGCCATGGCGGTTGAAGAATTTCATGTAGCCGAAGACCAGCAGTCCGAGCAGGAAGGCGATCGCCACGAAGCCCATCCAGACGTGTGGCAGGGCGGAACAGGCGATGACGACGAGCGTCCAGGCTACGCCGAGGGTCCACCCGAGCACAGTGGAAGGTTGATGCTTCGCGTAGTGCTCACGAAGCTGCTTTTCGCTGATCTGGAACATTCCATCAGCGTAGCAACCTCCCCAGACACGACCTCTCGCGATGCCGGCTCCCTCATAGCGGGGGAAGTTATGACAAGATGGGGGACAGGATTTTCCTTCACCGTCACCCACAACGACGATGCGGTCAGGTCAGGGCTAATCCATCACACTTAAACATCGTTTGCGAGCACATCCCCATCGCCAGGCATCCGCTGAGGTGCCCGGCCCGGTGGCGCTCGAGTGCCTGGCTGGCGCGGCGGCGGTCGTTTCGACTGGACCGCTGCAGTTTTCGATCTTTTTCTTTAAGGACGCCGCCAGCTAGCGCGAGAAAATCTTTCAAGGAGAAATGTGGCTTTTACGCCGGAACCAGCGCTGATTGAATCGGCCGGAAAAATTAATACTGAAAGTTTCGGTCGACGGGTGCGCGTGCACTCGGTCGCCAAGGAACTGGGGATCACCAGCAAGGAGTTCATCACCGTGCTGGGGGAGTTCGGGATCACCGGTAAGGTGCCCTCCTCGACGCTGTCGAACGAGGAGGCTACCGACGTGGTCTCTCGCCTAGCTGCTGGGGGAGGGGTAACCCAGTCTGAGCAGCCCGCGGCGAAGCAGGAGGCTGACGAGGCGGAGTCCGCTGCTGCCAAGGCCGGGGCCAAGAAGCGTACTGCCAAGAAGACCGCCGCTAAGAAGGCAACCGCCAAGAAGAGCGCGAAGAAGGCCGCGACGGCGAAGGCTGCGCCCACGCAGGAGACTCCGGAGCAGGACGTCGCCCCAGAGACCGCTGAACAGCAGGAACAGCAGAAGAAGGCTGAGCCTAAGAAGGGCGCCCGCAAGAGCGCCCAAAAGAGTACGCAGCAGGCTGACAAGAAGGCCGCTGGCAAGAAGCCGAGCACCACGCGTGCCGCCAACAAGAAGGCGGAAGCTAAGAAGGCCGAGGCAGAAAAGGTACCGCACCAGTCCGCAGAGGAGGCACCAGCTCAGGCCGAGTCGCCGGTAGTCAACACCTCGGAAAACCAGGCTTCTACGAACGAGGCGACTCCGCAGCCCACTCGCCGCCGCGTGCGCCGAATCGTTCGCCGCGTGGGCAGCCGTGCCATCCAGCAGGACTCGGCAGAGGCGAAGGCGGAGCCGTCGGACGAGGGGTCCAAGCAGCAGGCGCCCTCGAAGAAGGCCGAGGCTAAGAAGGCAGCGCCCAAGAAGAAGGAACAGAAGGCCCAGCAGCCCAACCCGGAGCCGCAGACCGCAACTGAGGAGGACATCTCCGCCGACCAGCTGCACCCGGGCGAGCGCGAGGAGGCGGATATCGTCGACGAGCCGGTGCGCCTGAAGGGCTCCACCCGCCTGGAATCCAAGCGTCGCTGGCGTGAGGAGAATCGTGAGCGCGGCCGTCACAAGGCCATCAGCCGCTCCGAGTTCCTCGCGCGCCGGGAATCCGTGCATCGCCAGATGATGGTCCGTGACGCCGAGCGCCACGACCACACCGGCCTGACGACCCAGGTGGGCGTCGTTGAGGATGGCCAGCTGGTCGAGCACTTCGTCACCAGCGACACCCAGCAGTCGATGATCGGCAATATCTACCTGGGCCGGGTGCAGAATGTCCTGGCCTCCATGGAGGCAGCCTTCATTGACATCGGCACCGGCCGCAACGCGGTGCTCTACGCCAGCGAGGTCAACTGGCATTCCCCGCACCTGCACTCCAAGTCCCGCCGCATCGACCAGGCGCTGCGCTCCGGCGACCAGGTCATGGTTCAGGTGATCAAGGACCCGGTCGGCCACAAGGGCGCCCGCCTGACCAACCGCATCAGCTTCGCAGGCCGCTACCTCGTGTACTTCCCGGGTGGTACCACCGCGGGCATCTCCCGCAAGCTGCCGGAGGCCGAGCGCAAGCGCCTGAAGGAGATCCTGCAGCGCGTTGTGCCGGGCCAGGGAGGGGCGATCATCCGTACCGCCGCGGAAAACGTGGCCGAGGAGCTCATCGAGGAGGACGTCAACCGCCTCCACAAGCAGTGGCTGAACATCGAGAAGACCGAGGCCAAGGAGCGCAAGTCCAAGGGCGCGAAGCCGGTGGCGCTCTACGAAGAGCCAAACATGCTGATCACGGTCATCCGCGACCTGTTCAACGAGGACTTCTCCGAGCTGCTCGTCGAGGGCGATAAGTCCTGGCGCATGGTCCGCGACTACATGGGTCGCATGGCCCCGGAGCTGATGGATCGGGTGCACAAGTGGCACCCCGAGCACCACGCCGACGAGGATGTCTTCGCCGCGCACCGTCTCGACGACCAGCTTGCCAAGGCGCTGAGCAGGAAGGTCTGGCTGCCCTCCGGTGGCCACCTGGTCATCGACCACACCGAGGCGATGACCGTCATCGACGTCAACACCGGCTCCTTCGTGGGCTCCGGTGGCAACCTCGAGGAAACGGTCACCGAGAATAACCTCGAGGCTGCCGAAGAGATCGTGCGCCAGATGCGGCTGCGCGATATCGGCGGCATGATCGTCGTCGACTTCATCGACATGGTGCTGGAAGAGAACCAGGACCTGGTGCTGCGCCGCCTCATCGAGTACCTGGGCCGCGACCGCACCCACCACAAGGTCAGCGAGGTCACCTCGTTGGGCCTGGTGCAGATCACCCGCAAGCGCCTGGGTGCTGGCCTGCTGGAAACCTTCTCCACCACCTGTGAGTGCTGCGACGGCCGTGGCGTGATCGTGCATCCCGACCCGGTCGAGCAAGACTTTAGCGAGGAGCCGGAGCGTCGCCGCCGTTCCTCCCGTGGCAATGGTCGCGGGAGGGATGAGCGGGGTTCAAAGGAGCACCGCAACGGTCAGGGCAAGGAGCAGCATCAGGACGGACGCGGAGACCAGGAACCCAAGAATCAGGGCCGTGACGAGCAGCGCGACCAGCGCAGCGAGGGCGCGAAGCGCCGCGAGGACAAGGGCTCCAAGTCCAAGTCCTCCAATGGCAAGGGGCGCGGGGACTCTCAGGACCACCGCAACCCCGAGGGGCAGGAACGCCGCTCCGGCAAGCAGCACCAGGATTCGCGCGCAGGTTCTGAGCCTGCTGCAGATCTCGGCGGGGAGCAGAAGCAGGAGGCAAGGACGTCGCGTCGGGGCGGTCGCCGTTCCGTTCAGCGCCGCACCGGCTCTTCAGTGAAGGACGCCACCGCCCGCAACGAGCAGGGGTCCGCGGAGAAGAAGCAGCTTGCCGACCGATCGGGCGAGGCCTCGCAGGCCGACCAGAAGCGCGCTCCGCGTCGAGTGGTTCGCCGCATCGTGCGGCGCACGGCACCTAGCCCGCAGCGGGGTAGTGCCGGCGAGCGACGCTCTGCGGCGAATGCGGATGCCCCGGAGCTGAAGATTTCTTCCCGCGAGGACCGTGGTTCTGATCAGCGGGGTGAGCAGCAGAAGTCCGAGAGTGGCTCCCAGGGGGCTCGCCGCCGTGGCCGTCGCGTGGTCCGCTCGAGGCCGGCCGTTCGACAGTCCGGCACGCGTCAAGCAGGCGAGCAAAACTCCCACAAGAAGGGACAGAACGACCAGCGTTCTGGCCAGAAGCGCGGCTCCGAAGGTGATCGCCGCTCCAGCGGAACGCGGCGCTCTGGAACTCGGGGTGCCGGGAAGTACGGGGCCAACACATACGAGGAAGCGGTCAAGGAGTTTGAGAACTCGCCGCGTCGTCGCCGCCGCACGCGTGGTAATTCCGTCTCGGATCGCCGTCCGCAGCCGGAGGAGTTCGGCCAGCAGGCCGAGGTTGATCAGGCCAAGGAGGAGCTGAAGCGGGAGAGTCGGATCACCGGGAAATCCGAGCAACCGGCGCAGCGCGAGTCTCGCGGCCGCACGCGGGGCCGTCGTCGCCGGGTGGTGCGCAGCAATCCGCGGCGCTAGCCTCGCGGCCGCGCTCTCCCTTCATGGGTGAGTGCTCAGCCCGCGGTCATGCCTGAGCCACCGTTGCGTGCTCGACCGTGTGGGGTAGGGAAGGGGGCGCGACCCCGGTGTGCCACATTTGCCCCACCCTTAACAACCTGGCGGTTTCGCCCGGCGCTACCTGCGATGGGCTGGAAAAAGATTTTGGTTTTCTGGCCCCTGCTGGGTAGTATTGAGCAGTCGCTGTTCATCGCCCCTAATCGGGCTCGGCTTGCTATGCCGAAATGAACACACTTAATTTTGCATATTGTCCAGTCAGGATGCTCGCGTCGCACGTGGGATCGTCGTCGAGAGCTGCCTGAGTCGAAGAGATTTATAAGGGGTAGCCCTACCATGTACGCGATCGTCAAGACCGGCGGCAAGCAGTACAAGGTTGCCGAAGGTGACCTCGTCAAGGTCGAGAAGATCGAGGGTGAGCCAGGTTCCGCCGTGGCTCTCACCCCGGTTCTCGTCGTCGATGGCGCGGATCTGACCTCCGGCGACAAGCTGGAAAACGTCGCCGTGAACGCAGAGATCGTCGAGCACGTTCGTGGCCCGAAGATCCGCGGAATGCACTACAAGAACAAGACCGGATACAAGCGCCGCTGGGGCCACCGTCAGCCCCTGACCGTGCTGAAGATCACCGGCATCAAGTAACAACCGAGACGCGTCCGTGCTGAGTGCGCGGGTGCTCTTACTTCTTCCCGAGGAGGGAGACTCATGGCAACTAAGAAGGGTGCTTCTAGCTCCAGTAACGGTCGCGACTCCGAGGCAAAGCGTCTCGGTGTTAAGCGCTTCGGTGGCCAGCAGGTCAAGGCGGGCGAGATCCTCATCCGTCAGCGCGGCACCAAGTTCCACCCAGGTGTGAACGTTGGTCGCGGCGGCGATGACACGCTGTTCGCACTGAAGGCTGGCGCCGTCCAGTTCTCCACCAAGCGCAACCGTCGCCTGGTGAACATCGTGGAGGACGAGGCCGTCGAGGCTTAAAGCCCGCGGTTTTAACAACCCCACGAGCACGAAGCTCCCGCACTTTCCGCCCCATCGGGGCGAGGGCGGGAGCTTCTTTGCATTATTCGCTAAAATTTGAATCCGATCGAAGGAAGGACTTACAACCATGTCGCAATTCGTTGACCGGGTTGTTCTGCACCTCAAAGCCGGCGATGGCGGCAATGGCTGTAACTCTGTGCGCCGCGAGAAGTTCATGCCCCTGGGCGGGCCGGACGGCGGCAATGGCGGTCACGGTGGGGATATCATCCTCGAAGTTGACCCGCAGGTGCACACCCTCCTGGACTTCCGCTTCTCCCCGCACGTGCGCGCCGAGCGCGGCAACAACGGCGCCGGCGACGATCGGCACGGGGCCCGTGGCAAGGACCTGACCCTCCACGTCCCGCCGGGAACCGTCGTCATCGACGAAGACGGCGAGGTGCTCGCCGACCTCGTCAACCCCGGGCAGAAGGTCATCGTCGCCCAGGGAGGCTTCGGCGGGCTGGGTAACGCCTCGTTAGCCTCCAAAACGCGTAAGGCCCCGGGCTTTGCACTGCTGGGCGAGCCCGGCGAGCAGAAGGATGTCACCCTTGAGCTGAAGTCGATGGCCGACGTCGGCCTCGTGGGCTTCCCCTCGGCAGGCAAGTCCTCCCTGATTTCCGTGCTTTCCGCGGCCAAGCCCAAGATCGCGGACTATCCCTTCACCACGCTCGCACCGAACCTTGGCGTGGTCAGCGTGGATCACGATACTTTCACCATCGCCGACGTCCCGGGTCTCATCCCCGGGGCCAGCGAGGGTCGCGGCCTCGGCTTGGACTTCCTGCGTCACATCGAGCGCACCGCCGTCCTGGCGCATGTGGTGGACGCAGCCGCACTGGAATCCGAGCGCAATCCGCTGGACGATATCCGCGCCCTTGAGCACGAACTGGATAGCTACCAGAGTGAACTCAGTGCCGATGCCGGGCTGGGCGACCTGCGGGAACGTCCCCGCGTCATCATCCTGAACAAGATGGACGTGCCGGACGCCGAGGACATGGCGGACTTGCAGGAAGAGGAGCTGAAGAAGTTCGGCTGGCCGATCTTCCGCATCTCCACGGTCGCGCGCACCGGGCTCAACGAGCTGCGCTTCGCCCTGATGGACATCGTCCGGGAGCACCGCAAGAAGGTTGAGGACACGCCAGAGCCGCAGCAGGTTATTCGCCCGCAGTCGGTGGGGCCGAAGCGCAAGGGCCGTTTCGCCGACTTCGAGGTCCACGAGGATAAGCACAACCCGGGCGCGTTCGTCGTCACGGGGCAGAAGATCGACCGCTGGATCCTGCAGACCGATTTCGAGAATGACGAGGCTATCGGCTTCCTTGCAGACCGACTGGCTAAGGCCGGTGTTGAGGAAGCGCTGTGGCAGGCCGGTGCGGTGGACGGTTCCGAGGTCACCATCGGTGGGATCACCTTCGAGTGGGATCCGCAGACCGTGGCGGGCGTGGATCAGACCCCGGCGTACGGCCGTGGCAAGGACCGCCGCCTGGAGCAGACGGACCGTGTGACTGCGGAGCAGCGTAAGCGTGCATCCCAGGCACGACGCGGCCTGATCGACGAATACGATTACGGCGATGGCGAGGTCGCGGATACCGAGCGCTGGCAGGGCTAGTGCGACGCTGAGTAGCGAATTAGATAACGTTTAGATAACTCAAAAGCCTCAATATTCATAAGTAATTTGGCATACTGGTGGGCATGTCTGCAGCGAGCAACGAAAATTCAATGCCCACACAGCAGCTAGATGCCACCACGATGCCGGAACCCGGCACCGTGCGCCATCGCATCGCCAATGCCAAACGGCTGGTGGTGAAAATCGGATCCTCCTCCCTGACCGACGAATCCGGCCGCGTGGATCCTGCGCGCATCGACACCATCGCCGATGCTCTCGAAGCTCGTATGTCGGATGACACGGACCTCATCGTCGTCTCCTCCGGTGCAGTCGCCTCGGGTATGGACCCGCTCGGCCTGCGCCAGCGCCCCAGCGACCTGGCCACCAAGCAGGCTGCCGCCTCGGTGGGCCAGGTGCTGCTCGCCCAGGAGTGGGGGAGGAGCTTCGCCCGCTACGGCCGCACCATCGGCCAGGTCCTCCTGACCGCCGCCGATGCCGGCCGCCGCGACCGCGCCCGCAATGCGCAGCGCACCATCGACCGCTTGCGCCAGCTCTCTGCCGTGCCGATCGTCAACGAAAACGATACGGTCGCGACTTCCGAGATGCGCTTCGGCGATAACGACCGTCTCGCCGCCATCGTCTCCCACCTCGTTTTCGCGGACGCCCTCGTCCTGCTCTCCGACGTGGACGGTCTCTACGACCGCAATCCGAACGAGCCGGACGCGCAGTTCGTTTCCGAGGTGCGTGGCAGCAATGACCTCTCGGGGGTTGCTGCCGGCGACGGCGGCCGCCTGGGCACCGGCGGCATGGCCGCGAAGGTCACCGCTGCCCGACTGGCCTCCCGCGCGGGAGTGCCGGTGCTGCTGACCTCCACCGAAAACATCGCCCCCGCCCTGGAAAGTGCATCCGTGGGCACCTGCTTCTGGCCGGAGGAAGATCGCCTGTCCGCCTGGAAGTTCTGGGTGCTCTACGCCGCCGAGTCCCGCGGCGCACTGCAGCTCGACGACGGCGCCAAGCAGGCCGTGGTCGACGGCAATAAGTCCCTCCTCGCAGTCGGTGTCACCCAGGTCATGGGCGACTTTAACCGCGGCGACATTGTGGACCTCGTGGACAGCGACGGCAAGATCTTCGGCCGCGGTGAGGTCAACTACGATGCCACCGACCTGGGCCCGATGCTGGGACGCCACACCTCGGAGCTTCCGGGCGACGCGCAGCGCCCCGTGATCCACACCGATTACCTCTCCTATTACGCAAACCGACAGCCGCCCCGCCGCCAGCAGCTGCTTATTTAGTCACACGAGTCCTTTGGCCCGCCAGGGCAGACCCAAAATTTTCCCAACGATGAAAGAGGCATGATGAGCGACAAGATCGATAACCTTTCCCCACAGCGTCAGGCTGAGCGCGAAGAAGTGCTTGAGAAGGCGGCCAAGGCCAAGCAGGCTAGCCGGGTCGTGCTCACCACCCAACAGAAGAACGACCTGCTGCTCGCCGCCGCCGATGCGCTGATCGCCAACACCGATGCGATCATCGAGGCCAATGCCAAGGACATCGCTGCAGGCCGCGAGGCCGGTTTCGACGACGCCCTGATAGACCGCCTTGCCCTTGATGCAGACCGCATCAAGGGCATCGCCGGCGGGCTACGCCAAATCGTCGGGCTGCCGGACCCGGTCGGCGAGGTGGTCCGCGGCCACACGCGCCCGAACGGCATCGACCTAAAGCAGGTCCGTACCCCGCTCGGCGTGATGGGCATGGTCTACGAGGCCCGCCCGAACGTCACCGTCGACGCCTTCGGTCTGGCCATCAAATCCGGCAACGTCCCGCTGCTGCGCGGGTCCCGCTCCGCCCGCCAGACCAACGAGAAGCTGGTGGAACTGCTTCAGGACGTCGCCGCCGAGCAGGGCTTGTCCCGCGACATCGTCCAGTTGCTGCCGTGCGATAGCCACGATTCCGTCCAGGACCTGGTCACCGCTCGCGGCCTGGTGGACGTCGTCATCCCACGCGGTGGGGCGCGACTGATCGAGGCAGTTGTCCTCAACGCGACCGTGCCAGCAATCGAGACGGGCACGGGCAAGTGCCACTTCTACATCGACGCCTCCGCGGACCTGGACGAGGCGATTCAGCTGCTGCTCAACGGCAAGACCCGCCGCTGCTCGGTGTGTAACGCGACCGAGACCGTTCTGCTGGATGCTGCCCTTTCTGAGGACGCCAAGAAGCGTGTCTTCGCCGAGCTGTCCGCCGCCGGCGTGCGCATCCACGGCGTGAAGGCCGAGCTCGATAGCCTGGCCGAGGACGTGGTGGAGGCCACCGAGGAAGACTGGACCGACGAGTACCTGAGCTTCGACATCGCCGCAGCGATCGTGGACGGGGTGCATGGGGCAGTGGAGCACATCACCACCTACAGCTCTGGCCACACCGAAGGGATCTCCGCACGGGACTACGAGGTGCTGCGCTACTTCGAGAAGCACGTGGACGCCGCCGCGCTCTCCCTCAACACATCCACCGCCTGGACGGACGGTGAGGAGTTCGGCTTTGGTGCGGAGATCGGCATCTCCACCCAGAAGCTGCACGCTCGCGGGCCGATGGGGCTGCCGGAGCTCACGAGCACCAAGTGGGTGCTCACGGGTGAGGGGCAGATCCGCCCCTAGGTAGTACAGCGCGCATCGGCCTCTCGATTCCGGTGCGCTAGCCTAAGCAGCATGACTAACACCCCGTCCCCGGCCGTGGAAGCCTCCGCGACGCCCGACTCGCCGCGCCGCGTCGGCGTGATGGGTGGGACCTTCGACCCCATCCACAATGGCCACCTGGTCGCCGCGAGCGAGGTCGCGGACCGTTTCGACCTGGACGTCGTCGTCTTCGTCCCCACCGGGCAGCCCTGGCAGAAGAAGGGCAAGCGGGTCTCCCCGGCAGAAGACCGCTACCTGATGACCGTCATTGCGACCGCCGCGAACCCGAGCTTCCGGGTCTCCCGGGTGGACATCGACCGTGGGGGAAACACCTACACCGTCGACACGCTGACAGATATGCGCAAGATCTACCCGGACGCGGAGCTGTTCTTCATCACCGGTGCGGATGCGTTGAATAAAATCCTCACGTGGCGGGACTGGGAATCCATGTTCGACCTCGCGAACTTCGTTGGGGTGACTCGCCCTGGTTACGAACTCTCCGAGCTGGACTCCCCCCTGGCCAGGGAAGTGGACGCCGGACGGTTGAGCCTGGTGGAGATCCCCGCGATGGCGATCTCCTCCACGGACTGCCGGGAGCGTGCGATGAGCGGCCGGCCAGTCTGGTACCTCGTGCCCGACGGGGTGGTGCAGTACATCGCCAAGCACCGTATGTACGTGGATTAGGCGCCATCCAGCAGCGCACGGCGCCCCGTACTGTCCGACGCGCCGGGAGCAGGCGGAAGCCTTGCGGGTGCCCCGCTATCATGGGGACTAGAGCATACTTCTTTAGAAAGGTTTCGCTTGACCGCACAACCAGAATCCATCGCCCTCGCCAGTCTCGCTGCCCAGGCGGCAGATGAGAAGAAGGGCGAAGACATCCTCGTCATCGACGTCTCCAACCGCCTGGCCATCATCGACTGCTTTGTGATCGTCACCGGCGATAACGAACGCCACGTGCAGTCCATCGTTGATGAAGTCGAGGATCACCTGGCCGACAATGGCACGAAGCCTCTGCGTCGCGAGGGGCGCGGCGAGGGACTGTGGGTGCTGCTGGACTACGGCGACGTCGTCGTCCACGTGCAGCGCCGCGCGGAACGCGAGTACTACGCGCTGGACCGTCTCTTCCTCGACGCCCCGCAGATCGAGGTCGAGGGCGTGGAGCAGGTCGATCGCGGCGCCAACTGGGACCCGGATGCCGAGGTGGATGTCCTCGACGTCCAGACCATCGACGACCTGCCGCTGGCTGGCCCAGAGCCCGACGCTGACGAGCTCTAAAACCCAGCCACGATAAAACACGACCAAGAAGAACACCGCCATGACTGTTAACGCGAGCCAGCGCAGGCTCATCCTGATGCGCCACGGAGAGACGGAGTACAACTCCGCAGGGCGCATGCAGGGCCAGCTGGACACCCCGCTATCGGACGTCGGCCGGCAGCAAGCCCGCGACGTCGCCGCGATGGCTCGCGACTGGAATGTCACGAAGGTGGTCGCCTCCGACCTGGAGCGCGCGGTGGAGACGGCGAGCATCGTCGCCGAAGCCTGGGGGCTGGATGTTGACGTCGACCCCCGGTTCCGGGAAACGCACCTGGGGGACTGGCAGGGCGGATCCCACACCGAGATCGACGAGCGGTACCCCGGCCAGCGGGCGTATTGGCGCCATGATCCGAGCTGGTCGCCGCCTCGCGGGGAGACCCGGCTGGATGTGGCCGAACGCACCGCGGCTGGGATCGCGGATCTCATGGCCTCCGATGCCTTCGAAGGCACCGTGCTGGTGGTGGCACATGGTGGGTCGATCGCGGCGCTGACCTCGCGTTTGTTGGACGTCCCGGCGGAGCACTACCCGGTATTCGCCCGGCTCGGCAACGCGCGCTGGGCCGAGCTGGTGGCGCGCCCGCACTTCCCGGTTTCTGAGCAGGGGGACGGGCCGCAGACCGCGCCCGCGGTGGATGGTTCCACCGTCCCCGAGGTGCCGGAGGCTGTGGCCGAGTGGTGGCTGAGCCCACGCTGGTACCTGGAAGGCTGGAACGTCGGAGCACAGGTGTCGGGCCAGCAACTGGATAACCCGGATGAAGGGGGAGCAGCACGGTGACCGTTCATGTGATCACAGACTCCGCCAGCTGCCTGCCCCGTGAGCTCGCTGACGCTGCGGGCGTGACGGTGGTGGACCTGTACACCTCGGGGCAGGGGGCAGAGAAGACCACCGCCGGGCTGGGGGCGCTGGAGCTGACCGCGAGTTATGCCCGTCTGCTGGAGCGCAGTGGGGACGAGGGCGTGGTCGCATTACACCTGTCCAAAGAACTCTCCTCCACGTGGTCCAACGCGGTGACTGCAGCCGGGGTGTTGGAGGGCAAGGTGCGCGTCGTGGACACGAACACGGCGGGTATGACGCTCGGTTACGCTGCGCTGGAAGCCGCGCGGGTGGCTCGTGCAGGAGGCAGCCTCGATGAGGTGGCTGATGCCGCGGACCGGGTGCTGGACACGGCCACCCTGTGGCTGTACGTGCACAAGATCGATAGCCTGCGTCGGGGTGGGCGCTTGTCTACCGCGCGCACGCTGTTGACCACCGCTCTGGCGATCAAGCCGATCCTTAAGCTTGCGGACGGGGAGCTGCAGCTGGCGGCGAAGACCCGCACCCAGTCCAAGGCCATGGCGAAGCTGGTCGAGATGACCAGCGAGGTCGTTGTCGCCGAAGCAGATGCCGCTGCCGAGGAGTCGCGGAAGCCCCGGCAGATGAAGATCGGGATCATGCAGTCGGAGGCGGTGGAGCCGGCCAAGCATCTCAAGCAGATGATCGAGGAGCGGTTAGCTGAGCTCCCGGCTGAGCTGATGGAACGGGCCCTGAAGCCGGAGAAGTCGAAGAAGTCCGAGAAGGCGGATAAGGCTGATAAAGCCGACAAGGCGACGAAGGCTGCGCAGGACGCCACGACGGAGGACGCCGTCGGCGGTGCTGCGGCTGAGCCGAAGCCGCCGGCCCTGCCCGAGGTCGACGTCGAGCTCTTCGAGGTTTCCGAAGGACTCGCGGTTCACACGGGTCCGGGCGCGATCGGCGTCGCCATGGTCTGCGTATAGCGCGCTGCATCCACAGGCCGGGGCTGTCCACAGGCTCCTGGGGTTTTGCCACGGGGGTTGCCTCCCGCTGCGCAGGGACTGCCCGCCGACCGTGATTCGCTTGGCGGCATGGGAGGCAGTTTTCAACGCAAGCAGGATCACAGCGCGCTCCAGGAAAGGATCGCCGCGCTGACCCAGCCGATGCCGGGGCACGAAACGGCGCTTGTGGACTTCGAGAAGCGCTCGTGGTTGAGCGCCGCGTCCGCCAAAGTGCTGGTGGGAATCGTCGCCGTGCTGGTGATCGGGGTGGGGGCCGTCGGCCTGCTCTCTCGGTCCGGTGGGCAGGCGCAGGAGGTCATCAACCCAGCGGGCAGGAACGTTAATAGCGAGGGCGCCGAGACGGTGCTGTCGGCAGATGGGGGCGGGGCTAGCGGCGCGGCGGCCAGCGATGGTGCTTCCGGTGACGGGGACGCTGGGGCCGCCGCCACCAGTCAGAGCAGTGGGTCCGCTGCGTCGGCAGGGGACGGAAAGCAGGACGAGAACGCGGCAGTCGTCGTATCTGTCCAGGGCAAGGTGCGTAGGCCGGGGTTGCTCGAGCTGACAGGAAAGCAGCGGCTGGGCGATGCGATCAACATGGCCGGTGGAACGTTGCCCGGCGCGAATCTCAATAACGTGAATTTGGCTGAGAAGGTCTCCGACGGCCTGCAGATCGTTGTGGACCAGCACGGTTCCTATATACTGCGCCCCGGCGAGGCCGGGCCGGCTGGTGCGGGTGGCTCGTCGGGCGGAGCTGCCGGTGGCACGCCGACTGGTGGGGCTGCGGGCGGTGCGGCCGGGGGAGGCGGCGCTGGCGGGAAAATCAACATCAACTCCGCGGATGCCGCACAGCTCGAAACACTGGACGGGGTGGGACCGGCTACGGCCAAGGCGATCGTCGAATGGCGGGAGGCCAACGGGCCGTTCCGCTCCGTGGAGCAGCTCATGGAGGTCCGTGGCATCGGGCCGGGAAAGCTCGCGGCGATGAAGGACGGGGTTAGCTTGTGAGCGTGCGGCCGCATTCGCGTGGGCAGTCCCAGGCGGTGGAGTCGGCGGGCGGCAGGCCCCCGGAGGCCATCCGGGACCCGCGATCGCCCGATGCGCAGCGCGCCCGCCGTGGCCCGGACTTCAGGCTGCTGCTTCCTGCAATGGCCGCGTGGGCCGCGACGGCGGCGGCGATCCTGCTTCGGGGCCCATGGGTGGCCGTCGCAGCGGCGGGCCTAGCACTCGGCCTGGCCACAGTGCTGGGCACGTCACGGGTGCGGAGCTACCTGCGCTGGCGCGGGGTGCTTCGGGCGGCCGGGTGGAACCTCGTTGCTGCGGCGGTGATCGCTAGCCTGGCTGCGGCGGGCACGGCTCTGCAGGTTAACCGGGTGGATAGTCACCCGATGATGCGCGAACTCAGCGCTAGCGAATCGGGCGGCCAGCAAGGCGAGAGCAATAAGGGGGAAACGCGAGCTCACTATCGGGGAGAAGTCACCGTCGCCGGTGGGGCTCGGGTCCTCAATGGAGGCAGCCTGAAGGTCCCTGTGCGCATCACTGGGCTGGGCGAGCTGCCGCTTTTTATCAGTGACCGCCACCGCAGCCCGGAGCTGCTTTCTACCCAGCCCGGCAGCACCCTCGAACTCGCGGCGACCGTGCGGGCCGATGAGCGCCCCGGGCTGGTGCCCGCCAGGCTATCGGCGACCAGGCAGCCAACCGTCACAGCAGAACCACGGGGTCTCATGGGGCTTTCAGCACGGCTGCGCCGGAACATCAATGAGCTGGCCAGTACCGGACCGATGGCTACGTTGGCCAACCAGGCGTGGTTCTCCAGTGCGGAGGCACTGATTCCGGGCATGCTCATCGGGGATATCTCGCAGATGCCGCAGGATATCCGGCAGCACTATATCGTCAGTGGCCTCTCCCACCTCACCGCTGTCTCAGGGCTCCACGTCGTCGTGCTGATTAGTGCGGTGACCATCGCCGCCACCGCGTGTGGGGTGTCCCGGCGGGGCAGGTGGGTCATCGTCATGGGGACCCTCGTGGCCTTCACGATGGTGGTGGGCCCGCTGCCGAGTATCCTGCGCGCCGGGTTCATGGGGATCGTCGGAGCAGTGGCGGTGCTGAGCTCCCGGTGGAGCGACTCGCTGGCAGCCCTTGGAGGGGCGGTCCTGGCTCTGGTGCTGATCCGGCCTGGCATGGCGGTGGAATACGGCCTGCTGCTTTCGGTGCTGGCGACCGTGGCGATCGTGACCGCTGGGCCGCGTATTGGCCGCTGGCTCATCCTGGGCTGGGGTCGGTTCACCCAGCGCCGTTGGGCTCGTGGACCACGGGTGGTCGAAGGCATGCTCCTGCGTGCTCTTGCGGTCTCCTTCGTTGCCGATGTGGCGACGCAGCCGACGATCGTCATGATGACGGGCATCGTCTCACCCGCGGCGGTGCCAGCCAACCTCGCGGTGGGATGGGCGGTCGCCCCACTGATGGTGTTGGCGCTTGCTGCCTGTCTCGTCGGCAGCGTTGCCTTGCTCGTCGGTATGCCCGCGGGACTGGCGGCCTGGCTACTCGTTCCTGCGGCCCCCGTGGCATGGTGGATCCACACCGTGGCCGAGCAATGCTCCCGCACCTTGGTCCTCCACACCCCTGGCGGGCCCTGGTGGGCGCTGGCCTGGGCAGCAATGCTCGGGACGATGATCCTCGCATCAATGGGGGTGCTGTGGTGGCAAGTAATCCCCGTGCTCATCGCCTGTGCGATGCTTCTCGTGCGCATCGGCGCCTGGCAGCTCGGGCCCTACGAAACCGCGGCCCAGGCGCCGAGCTGGGGCAGTGACCTCGGTGCCGAATCACACTGGACCGTTGCGGTCTGCGGTGGGGGACACGGGGCAAGCGACTGGCAGCTGCGCTATCCCACGGGCAAGCGACAGCCCTGTCAGACGCCGCGGGGGAAGCTCACACTGCAAGCGGGTGGCGTCACCCAAAAGAACGGGGAACCGGGTGTGGAAAAAGCGCCGCAGGTAGTGACGGTGAGCAGCGAGGCTCTGGCCTTAAGCGTTCGGCGGGCAGCGCTCATCGTTGTGGTGGACTGCGGGAGCTCCGCCGAGACCACGGGGACGCGGCGCAGCCACGGGCGGCCGAGCCGCACGCCAGGTGGGGTGCCCGTGCACTATCCTTGCGCCGACGGGGCGGGGTTGCTCACACCGAAGGGGTTGGTTGTTTCCGGTGGCCCGCGATGATCTGGCATGATTTTGGGCATGGCACGTGGCGAACAGGCGACTAAGAAACCCCCGGCGATTTCCGCGGTCAACATGATCGTGGGCGCGGAGGAATTCCTCGCCGAGCGGCAACGCTTCGCCATCGTGAACGCGGCTCGCAAGAGCGCCAGCAACCCAGAGCTGCCCGTGGAGCAGCACAAGGCCACTAACTTGAGCGAGCCGCAGCTCATCGAGCTGCTGAGCCCCTCGCTGTTCGCAGAGGATCGGATCGTGGTGATCTCCGGGGTGGCGGACTGCGGGAAGGAGACGGTGGCGCTGCTGAAGTCCGCCATCGACACCCCGGCCGACGGGGTGGTGCTGATCTTGCTGCACAGCGGGAAGGGGCGCAATAAGCGGCTGGTCAACGAATGGCAGAAGCTCGGGGTCCGGATCTTCCCCGCAGAGCCACTGCGCCCCAGGGAACGGCGGGCCTTCGTGGAGCAGGAGTTCCGCTCCTATGGGGTGAGCGTGGGACCAGAAGTCGTGGACCGGATGCTCGACTCGGTGGGCTCCGATCTGCGCGAGCTGGCAAGTGCGGTGAGCCAGCTGGTCGCCGACACCGATGCGAACGTCACCCCCGCTGCCGTGCAGCGCTACTACCAGGGGCAGGCGGAGGTCACCGGTTTCGATATCGCGGACCTGGTGCTGGCCGGCCGTCAGGGGGAGGCCGTGGCCGCGGCGCGCCGGGCGATCCAGCTGGGGGTGCCGCTGGTGCTCATCGCGTCGGCGCTGTCCACCGCGATGCGAGACGTGGCGCGCGTGGCCGGTGCCGGACGGATCGACCCACGGCGTGACGCGTCGGCCTTCGGGATGGCGCCCTGGAAGCTAGAGAAGACGCTGCGGGTGGCCAGGCAGTGGCCCCCGGCAGCGGTGTCCCGGGGCGTGCAGCTGGTCGCGCAGCTGGATGCCGGGGTGAAGGGGCAGCTGCCTGCCCCGGAGTATGCGGTGGAGGACACGGTGCGACAGCTCGCGGGGCTCATCGCCCGCCGTTAGTGCTGTCGCCCGGTGGCGCTGTTATCCGGCGGCCACCCCATAGCCGCCCGCAACCGGGGAACTAGGCGCCGAAGCCGGCCCAGACCCCGGAGTGGATCGCCTGGTCGTAGCGAGACCCGAAGTCATAATCGCGGGTCGCCTCCCAGCGGGTATCTGCCAGGTGCGCGCCGATCAGCGCGCCCGTCAGCGCGGCGCGGGAGTTGCGGTTGCCCTCCCAGCTCACGGCGACGTGCAGGAAGTCCTGCGGGGCGTAGCGTTCGGCATTGTCCAGGTACAGCTGTGCCAGGAGCAGCGCGGAGGCAGTGGCGGAACCCGCGCCCCAGCCACGTCCCAGGATCTTCAGGAACTTGTGGCTATCGCGGTAGAGCTCCTCGAAGTCCCCGTTGGCCAGCATGGGGCTGATCACCTTGCGTACCTCGATCACGCGGTTCACCAGCTCGATGAGTGGCACATCCGGGCCCGGCAGGTCCGTGATCAGCGCGTTTTCCAGGTCCTCGATGATGTCCGACTTCTCCTGGTCGGTGAGGATCGTGTCCTCATCGAAGTGGCGGTCGCCCGCCAGCCCGGATGCCACGTCCAGTAGGTCAGAACCTGGCTCCGCGAGCAGCGCGCACGCCACGACCGCTGCCGCCGCACGTGCCGGGCAGGAGTCATGGGTCAGCGTCGTCTGCAGCACGCTCCAGCCCACGCCGGTGCCTCCCTGGCCGAGGAACGCGGAGGCCGAGGAGCGCAGCACTGCGCCCGACCCAGGCGAGTGGGTGGATACCTTGTCCCACTCTTTGGGGCCGTGTTCCAGCAGACGATCCAGGGACTCGGTGTTCGACGCTCCCGGGTAGCGCTGGTAGTCCGGGTCCCGGCGATACGCGATGAACTGGCTGGCGATAGTCTCCATGCCCTCGTCGCGGTCCATGTCGCCCTCGTCGATCGCCAGCATCGCGGCGGTCAGCGCCAGCGTCATCTGCGTGTCGTCACTGATCTTGAGCAGATTCGGCAGCGGGGTGCTATCCGACTGGGGCTCGGCGTTATAAGGAAAGCCCCATGCGTCCCCCAACGCGGTGCCGAACAATGCCGAACGGAAGCGTTCCTTCATAGAACTTGTGGCTCCTTGGAATTCAAAAGAGGAGTGCAACCGTGAGATATCACGGGCAAGCAAAAAGGGACCGGATGACCGATCCCTTCGTACTCTAGTGGAACCCCGCGGCGGGGAAACCCCGCGCTGCGCGGTCCCCCTGAAACGGCGTACTTTACTTCATGCCGTTCAGGTGTGCGGCCATGCGGGACTTCTTGTTCGCCGCGTTGTTGCGGTGCAGAACGCCCTTGGTGACGGCCTTGTCGTACAGACGAGCAGCAACGCGCATCTGCTTCTCGGCTGCATCCTTGTCGCCGGCCTCCACGAGTGCGTGGAACTTGCGGGACTCGGTGCGCAGACGGGAGCAGACTGCCTTGTTGCGCTGACGTGCGATCTCGTTGGTGAGAACGCGCTTCTTGGTCTGCTTGATGTTTGCCATGTGCTGGCTACCTCTTCCTTAAAAATTAGTGTTCGTGAAAACCATGGTGGCCGAGTGTGTCCAACGACGTTCTCTCACACGATGCCCAAGGTCCTGCGCCGTGCGGTCGGTGGCCCGAATCCGCCATGGGGAACTCGAGGGATTTTAGCAGCTGCTTGGCGCGAAACCTAACCACGCCGGCGCGACACCTGGTCAGAGTGATGCGAAAGTTTGAGGATCACCACGGAGGAGATCGCTAGTGCCAGCCGTAGCCTTCGCGTAGTCGCTGAGCGATGCGGTCGTAGCGCCTCTCCGGCATGTGCAGTCCACGCCGGAGGATCTGCGCCTCCGGGATCTCGAGGATCTTGTCGAGGCGTACCCAGCTCTCGCTGCGGTTCATGTCCCACGCGCCCGGCCCAATCGCAGCCCAGTTGTCGTGGTTGCGGTGCTCTTCGTTCGATGAGATCAGCAGGGTCAGCAGCGTGTGGTGGTTTCGTCCGACGATGAGGACGGCCCGTCGCTGGATCTCGGCCCCACGGTTGGGGCGGATATCTGCCCACACCACCTCACCGGGGTCCGCCTGACCGTCCATGTCTGGCGCATAAATCGTGGCGCGCGCATGAACGCGCGTGGGGGTTTTGACGGTGGGTTCGGGTGGCACGTACCGCACGTTGGCGGATTCCGTGAGCCCCAGCTCGGAGTTCAGCAGCTCGAGCCCCTCGGCCAGGTTTCCGTAGTGTCGGAAGTGCCGGTTGAGCAGTCGGGTGATCCGGCCAGGCCGGTCCTGCTGCTTCGGTTGCGGTGGCGTTCGGTCGAAAAGGGGCATAGCGCTGATCTTATCGCGCCCGGCTGGCGGGGCGTGGGGAACGAGGCGCGACGATAGTGCACAATTCGCGGAACATAGTAGGGTTTGGATAGCGATTTACCCCCGCACCGTGCTGGGGAGAAGTGGCTTGAAGGAGAGTCGAGGAGTACGGCATGAGCGCCAAGCAGAAGAACTACGCCATCGAGACGTTTACGGACCCCGAGCGGATCCGAAACTTCTGCATCATCGCGCACATCGACCACGGGAAGTCGACGCTGGCGGACCGCATCCTCGACCTCTCCGGCGTCATCGAACACCGCGATATGCGCGACCGCTACCTGGACAACATGGAGTTGGAGCGGGAGCGCGGCATCACCATTAAGGCGCAGAACGTGCGTATCCCGTGGGTGCCGCAGTCCGGAACACATGAGGGGGAGAAGCTGGTCCTCCAGCTCATTGATACCCCGGGCCACGTGGACTTTACTTACGAGGTCTCCCGCGCCCTCGAGGCGTGTGAAGGTGCGATCCTGCTGGTCGACGCCGCCCAGGGTATTGAGGCCCAGACTCTGGCGAACCTTTACCTCGCGATGGATAAGGACCTGGAGATCATTCCTGTCCTGAACAAGATCGACCTCCCGGCCGCCGACCCGGATAAGTACTCCCAGGAGCTGGCCAACATCATCGGCTGCGAGCCGGATGAGGTCCTGCGCGTCTCGGGCAAGACGGGCGAGGGCGTGCCGGAGCTGCTGGACCGGGTCTGCGAACTCGTGCCGCACCCGGTGGGCGACCCGGATGCTCCGGCCCGCGCGCTGATCTTCGATTCGGTGTACGACACCTACCGCGGTGTGGTGACCTACGTCCGCATGATGGACGGTCGCCTGAACGACCGTGAGAAGAACAAGATGATGTCCACCGGTACGGAGCACGACACCCTCGAGATCGGTGTCGTCTCCCCAGGGCCGACGAAGACCAAGGGCCTTAGCGTCGGCGAGGTGGGCTACCTCATCACCGGTGTGAAGGACGTCCGCCAATCCAAGGTTGGCGATACCGTCACCCTGGCGCACAACGGCGCGACCGAGCCGCTGCAGGGCTACGCGGAGCCGAAGCCGATGGTTTACTCGGGCCTGTTCCCGATCTCCGCGGATCAGTACCCGGAGCTGCGTGAGGCCATCGAGAAGCTGCAGCTTAACGACGCATCCCTGAGCTTCGAGCCGGAGACCTCCGTCGCCCTGGGCTTCGGTTTCCGCTGCGGCTTCCTTGGCCTGCTGCACATGGAGATCACCCGCACCCGCCTGGAGCGAGAGTTCGGCCTGGACCTGATTTCCACCGCTCCGTCCGTGGTCTACCGCGTGATTCAGGAGGACGGTACCGAGACCTTCGTGCGCAACCCGTCCGACTGGCCGGGCGGCAAGCTGCAGGCGGTCTACGAGCCGATGGTGGATATGACGATCATCGTGCCGGAGGCCTTCCTGGGCGGGACCATGGAGCTGTGTCAGTCCAAGCGTGGTCAGATGAAGAACATGGACTTCCTTTCCCAGGATCGCGTGGAGCTGCGCTACCGCATCCCGCTGGGCGAAATCATTTTCGACTTCTTCGATTCGCTGAAGTCCCGCACCAAGGGCTACGCCTCCCTGAATTACGAGGAGGCCGGCGAGGAGCAGGCGGATCTGGTGAAGGTGGATATCCTGCTGCAGGGCGAGCCGGTCGATGCGTTCAGCGCGATCGTGCACCGCGAGAATGCTCACTACTACGGCAATAAGATGGCCGTGAAGCTCAAGGACCTGATCCCGCGCCAGCAGTTCGAGGTGCCGATCCAGGCTGCCATCGGCTCGAAGATCATCGCGCGTGAGAACATCCGCGCGTTGCGCAAGGACGTCCTCGCCAAGTGTTACGGCGGTGACATTTCGCGTAAGCGCAAGTTGCTGGAGAAGCAGAAGGAAGGTAAGAAGCGC
>DYZK01000040.1 GCA_020741275.1 Corynebacterium urealyticum | reverse complement strand
CGGCGCTTGTGGGTCAGGCCGGACAGGGAGTTGTTCTGGTCCATGAACTGGGACAGCTGCGAGGTACCGAAGAACTCGCGGATCGCTGCCGAGACCGGACGCACGTTGATCAGGGAGGTCGGGGTGATGGACTCGGCGTCCTGCGTGGTCATGCGCTCGCGGACGACGCGCTCCATGCGGGACAGGCCAACCCGGACCTGGTTCTGGATCAGCTCGCCGACCGTACGCAGGCGGCGGTTACCGAAGTGGTCGATGTCGTCGACCTCGATCGGGATCTCCACGCCCTCCGGGGAGGTCATGGTGCGCTCGCCCGCGTGCAGGCGGACGAGGTACTCGATCGTGGTGAGGATGTCTTCCTCGGTCAGGGTCATGTTGCCGTCGGTGTCGCCACCGAGGCCGAGCTTGCGGTTGACCTTGTAGCGGCCGACCTTAGCCAGGTCGTAGCGCTTCGGGCGGAAGAAGGAGTTCTCCAGCAGGGCCTGCGCGGAGTCGCGGGTCGGGGACTCGCCCGGACGCTGCTTGCGGTAGATCTCCAGCAGGGCCTCGTCCGTGTTCTCGACGCCATCCTTCTCGAGGGTGGACATCATGATCTCGGAGAAGCCGAAGCGGTCGGTGATCTCCTGGGTGGTCAGGCCGAGGGCCTTCAGCAGGACGGTCACCGGCTGGCGGCGCTTACGGTCGATGCGGACACCGACGGTGTCGCGCTTATCGACGTCGAACTCCAGCCATGCACCGCGGGAGGGGATGACCTTCACGCCGTGCAGCGGGCGCTCGGTGGAGGTGTCGATCGACTCGTCGAAGTACACGCCCGGGGAGCGAACCAGCTGGGAGACGACGACACGCTCGGTGCCGTTGATGATGAAGGTGCCCTTGTCGGTCATCATCGGGAAGTCGCCGATGAAGACGGTCTGGGACTTAATTTCGCCGGACTGGGCGTTGGTGAACTCCGCGGTCACGTACAGCGGTGCCGCGTAGTTGATGTCCTTTTCCTTGGCCTCGTCGATGGAGGCCTTCACGTCGTCGAAGCGTGGCTCCGAGAGCGTGAGGGACATATTTTCCGAATAATCCTCAATGGGGGACAGCTCTTCGAGAATGTCCTCCAGTCCGCTCGTGACGCGGACTCCCTCCCCAGCCTCGGCCTGCATGCGGGCGCGCCACTCCGGGGCGCCGACGAGCCAGGCGAAGGACTCTCGTTGGAGGTCAAGAAGGCCTGGAACCTCGATCGGGGCGTCGATCTTCGCGAAAGAGTAGCGAGTCGAAGCTCCGGGGATTCCGGCCACTGAACTTGTCTGGCGGGAGACTGCCAAGATGGGTCCTTCCAGCACTAAGCGTTTCTCCTCGCCTGGGTGGAGCCAGGCTGGGAAACGGTTGCGTGAGCGTACGATTTTTCGTGGTGGTCTATATCGGTGGTGTTACTCTGAACGCCGGATAAGCAGGAATGCCTAAAGGACCTTGTCAAATCCGCTTTTCCGCAGTCCGTGACTGCTGGAGGGAAGCTCATTGCCAAGGCCGATTGTTGGTGAGATCATCATCTCTCAACTCGCCTGCCCACAAGGGTTCAGAATTTAACCAGCGCAACGAACTACCATATAGTAGAAGCCCCCAAATGTCCACCCCCGTGGACACTGATCAGGCCGATAGTATCTGTCCGCTTCGGCGGGCGCAAAATTACACGCTTGTAGCCCGGCGCTTCCGTTCCCGGCGCAGCGCCACCACGAGTGCGGCGAGCAGCAGGATCACACCGGCCCAGAACACCCCACGACCCCACTTTTCCGTGGAACGCTTGCCGCCGAGCTCGTCTGCCTGGTCCAGCATCAGGCGCTCATTGGCTTCGGTCGTGCGCCCCTCGAAGGTCAACAGCGGCTCCACCGCCTCGCCCTCGGCGTTGCGGTACTCGTCCTGGATGTGCTCCTCGATGCCGACGATCATGCCGGAGGCCGGTTCCACCGCCAGCTCGCGCCAGCCACCGTGGTACAGCTCCGCACGGTCGCCGTCCTTGACGATAGCGTTGCGGATACCGCTGTAGCGGGAGCTGACCTTTTCCGCCGGAATCTCCTGGCGGAAGAGGTAAATCTCCTTCTCGCCACCACTAGAGGTTTCCCGGCGCTCAGTGCCCCGGAACTCCGCCGGATAAGCGTGGCGGGCAGTCCAGTCGAAGTACTCGTAGCTCTGCTGCTTGGTATCCACAGGGAACTTCGCCCAGGACCCTTCCAGCTCCACGGCCTTCGGCGGGGTCGCCGGGGAATCCGAAACCTTGGCCTCCCCCACCGCCTCACCGTTCATCCGGTTCAGCCGGTAGCTATAAACCTGCGCGTCCAGCAGGGACTCCAGGTCATCGTCCACGTTGGTACGAGCGTTGGAGACGCCGACGCGCACCGTCGCCTCCTCCTCCGTCGCCGGCTGGCCCAGTTGCATGTTGAACTGGCGAGCCACCGGCGCTTGGATGGGCTCATCCTTCCCCACGCCCAGGTAACCCGGCCCCACAGTCGCGTCCTCGTCTTCCAAGGTGAAGGTGGTGTGCTGCAGTCCCAGCGGCACCGGCCGCTCCTCAGGGAAGAGCCGTGGCAGGAGCACGCCCGCCACGATCATGGCGCTGGCCAGGCCAAGCACAAACACAGCAACGATACGGGACTTCGAGTTCATGCTGAACATGCTACAACAGCCCGAAGACATGATGTTTCCCTTTGAAAAGCAGCTCTGGGCAGCAATAAGGAAACCGCCCCAGCAAGGCGAACCTTGCGGGGCGGTGAATCACGCGGCCGCTATGCGCGGCAACTGGATTACTTGAGGGAGACCTTTGCGCCTGCCTCTTCCAGCTTAGCCTTAGCTGCCTCAGCGTCCTCCTTGGAAGCGCCCTCGAGCAGAGCCTTCGGAGCAGCCTCAACGAGCTCCTTAGCCTCCTTCAGGCCCAGGCCGGAGACGACCTCGCGGACGACCTTAATGACGCCGATCTTCTTAGCGCCTGCGTCCTCCAGGACGACGTCGAACTCGTCCTTCTCCTCAGCAGCAGCGCCGCCCTCAGCGCCACCAGCAGCTGCAACAGCAGCAACCGGAGCAGCAGCGGTGACGTCGAAGGTCTCCTCGAACAGCTTGACGAACTCAGAGAGCTCGATCAGGGTCATCTCCTTGAAGGCATCCAGCAGCTCTTCGTTGGTGAACTTAGCCATAATAGGCATCCTTTCGTGTTGTGCCGCCTGGGCTATCGGCCCTGCGGCGAAGTGTTTTAAAAGTTTTTACTGTGATGGACCGGCTTGTGGTCCAGCGCGGTGGCACACCGTGCCCTCGCGCCCAGCGTGGCGGAACTAGTCCTTCTTCTCCTGCAGGGCAGCCGCGAGGCGTGCGACCTGGGATGCAGGAGCGTTGAACAGTCCAGCAGCCTTTGCCAAGGAACCCTGGAGAGCACCGGCCAGCTTGGCCAGGGTGGTCTCGCGGTTGTCCAGGTCGGCGATAGCCATGACCTGCTCAGCGGACAGCGCAGCGCCGTCCATGTTCCCGCCCTTGACGACGAAAGCCTCGTGATCCTTGCCGAAAGCCTTCATGGCCTTGGCTGCGTCAACAGCCTCGCCCTTGATGAAAGCAATAGCGGTAGGACCAGTCAGCAGGGATTCGTCGATCTCAATGCCAGCTTCCTTAGCAGCCAGCTTGAGCAGGGTGTTCTTGGCGACGGAGTAGGTGACATCCTGACCCAGCGCGCGACGCAGCTCGGTGGTCTCAACCACGGACAGACCGCGGTATTCGGTCAGCACGGTGGCGTCTGCTTCCTCGAAGCGTGCCTTGAGCTCCTGCAGCGCTGCAGTGTTCTTTGGATTAGCCATACTCTCGCCTCCTTCCTGATGTTCTGGTGTACGTGTGTACGTGCACCGGCGATCGAAACGAAGGAAACACTTTCACAACGACAAAGCGCCCCGTACCCGCAGGGGGCAACGGGGCGCTTGTGGAATCGCAGCCCGCTGGCGTGAAGCTAGCGGCGCGATACAAAACGTCTCGTGTTACCTGCGTGGGCCGTCATCATGACGATGATCCTTCAACCCGGGAGCGCTCACACGAGCTTGCTGAATACCTCAGCGATGCTGGAAAGCGTTTTCCCAAGTGACCGACGGTCTTCGGTGAAACTTTGAAACATATCAAAACTTCGCCTGACAGCTTAACGCCCAGCAGCCGGAAGACCAAATCAGGCTAAGCGGCATCGCGGTACTGCTCGGACTCCTCCCCACGGCGTTTCATCTCATGCCAATGCTGCCGTGCCGACTCCCGGGACCGCTCGCCCCATTGCACATCCCAATCCTGTTCTCCAGTTCCGTCTGCATCCGAGTCGTAGTCCTCATTGCCCGAGTACAACCGCTGCCGTTCTCGCGCCCCGTGAGTCAAACGCCGGACCGCGGCGTCCGAATTGAAACTCGACCCCAGGGCTCCGGCGGTGACACCCATGGATGCTGCGAGCCAGGAAATCCTGGCATAAGTCCCCACAGTCACCTGGTCGCCTAAGACCTTCGTCATGTAGTCCGGGGCAATAATCGCACCGGCGCCCGCGAAAATGAAGAGGAAGAGGATGGCATACATCCCCAAAACCGCGACTGCGAGGGTGATCAGCGTCGAACCGTTGTACAGCGCGATGACCCGTTTAAAGGACTTTGCGCTGGGCTTATCCCAGAGGCTGTTATCCAGCAGTAGCCACAGAATCATCGCTAGCACCGCGACGATATTGACCACCGCCAGGCGGGTCACGGTGAGGTAGTCCGCCATCTCCCAGATCGAGCTATAGAAAATGCCGAAGGCACCGACCCCAATGCCAGCAGCCAACGCACCGGACAGCGCACCGAGCGAGCGACGCGGCTGATTCGTCGCAATCATGCCCAGCATCGTTTTGAGATTGCTCTTTTCCTCCCTCGCCGACTGTTCCCCTTCCCCCTGGGAGGACGCCCGGTAGTCGCGGTATTCCTGGATCACCCGCGTCATCTCTTGAGCTAGCCCTTCCCGGGCGCCAAGAACTCCGAGCGTGGGGTAGCTGATCACCGCCACACCTTGCTTCGGGTAAAGTTCGCTTCTTAAGACGGTGGCGTCACTAAAGCGCGGCAGCTCGGTGACGAGCAGCTGCAGGTCCCCGGGGCTCCGGTCGCTCGGGACATCCGGTGCGATCAGGGAATGGTTGGGGTCCATGAGTAGCAGCTGGGTGTCGAGGTTGAAGCTGCAATCTTCTGGCAGGTCCCCGCGGTCGAGGACCTTTGATACTTGGGCAGATACAAGCCCGGGGTCCGCAACGATGCGGACCGATAGTTGGGAAGTTTTATCGCTTGGGGTGGATTGTGAGATCTGGTGCCCTCCCTTAGTCAGTACTTCCCCAGACTAGGGCAGAAACATCACGCCTGCGATGGGGAGCTTGTGGTGCGGGGCAGCTGATACCCTCAAAGCCTTCCCCCACCTGCCCCCGCAGCTATCACTTTGCCGGCCGCACTCACTCAGAATGTCGCCGCTCGGTGATAACAACGAAGGAACAACCATGGCACCATTCGACACCGCCGATACGCCCCCAGAGGGCGACGCTGAAAAACAGACCGACGGCACGGAAGAACAGATCCCGGCCTTCATCTCCCAGCCCGACCGGCTGGACAAGTGGATCTGGACCTACCTGGTCGCCGCAACCCTCTTCAGCTTCGCGATGATCCCCCTGCGGGTCTGGCTGCTCAACAACCCCGTCCCCTACGCGCTCATGGTGGGCGGCTACACCTCCTCGATCGTTGGCGGAGCAGGGTCCACCACCGGCGGAATCTCGGCGGTGACCATCGTTCTGCTGACCCTGGTCGGCGCGCTGAAGACCGTTCCCCTGTGGTGGCTGGTCGGCAACAAGTGGGGCCTGGAATACCTGCGCATGTCAGTGGCCCACTCCCCCAGGTTGCAGCGCTGGACCGCGCGACTGGAAAACGCACGCCCCGGCGTGCTGGGCGCGGCGATCGTGCTCTCCTATATCCCCTTCGTGCCCACGATTGTCATCGCCAACCTGCTGGCCGGCATCCGTCGCATAAGCTTCTGGACAGTCCTGGGACTCAACGCCTTCGGCGTGCTGGTGACCAACACCTTCTTCGCCTACCTTGGCGTCACCTACGGTGAGCAGGTGATCTCCATCGTGGAGCAGGTCAACCGCTACGCCATGTGGATCACGATCGCGCTGCTGGTGTTCATGTTCTGGAGCATCTCGAAGCAAAACAAGAAGGCCGCCTAAGCCAGAAGCCGACCATAAACACTGCTATCAGCGCCCACCCGAAAACACTTCAGGCCCCGCCCCCTCATGAGCCAGTTCATGAGGAAGCGGGGCCTTGTTTATCCCCCACAATGCAAAGAAGCCCCGACCCTCAAGGGGTCGGGGCAGCTACGTCAGCGAGCTAGGGCTTAAGCCTCAGCGTCGTCTGCGTAGTTCTTCTGGATGGTCTCATCGACCGGGACACCCGGGCCGTTGGTGGAGGACAGGGTGACCTTCTTGATGTACTTACCCTTCGAGGAGGACGGCTTGATGCGCAGCAGCTCGTCGATCAGGGCACCGTAGTTCTCGGCCAGCTTCTTCTCGTCGAAGGAAGCCTTACCGATCAGAGCGTGCAGGTTGGAAGCCTTGTCCACGCGGAAGGAGATCTTGCCGCCCTTGATCTCGGAGACAGCCTTAGCAACGTCGGTGGTGACGGTGCCGGTCTTCGGGTTCGGCATCAGACCACGTGGGCCCAGCACGCGAGCAACGCGGCCGACCTTAGCCATCTGGTCCGGGGTAGCGATCGCAGCGTCGAAGTCGGTCCAGCCGCCCTGGATCTTCTCGATCAACTCAGCGGAGCCAACGAAGTCTGCGCCTGCCTCCTCGGCAGCGGTAGCGTTCGGGCCCTCGGCGAAGACGACCACGCGGACGTCCTTACCGGTGCCGTTCGGCAGCGCGACGGTGCCGCGAACCAGCTGGTCAGCCTTGCGCGGGTCGACGCCCAGGCGGATCGCAACGTCGATGGTTGCGTCGTAGTTCTTGGAGGACGTCGCCTTGGCCAGCTTCGCAGCCTGCAGCGGGGTGTACTTGTTATCGCGGTCGACCTTAGCGGCCGCCTCGCGGTAAGCCTTAGAAACCTTGCTCATGAAAATTCCAATCTGGGTTTAGGTGTTGGAGTTGTGGTCTAGTGGGTCAGCAAGCGACCCTGCCACGCGATGAAACCCCGGCGGCAAACCCACCGGGGTGGCGCACTTAAGCGGACGGGCGACCCTCGACGTCGATACCCATCGAGCGAGCGGTACCGGCGATGATGGCCGCACCAGCCTCGATGTCGTTCGCGTTCAGGTCCGGCTCCTTGGTCTTTGCAATTTCCTTGCACTGATCCCAGGTGACCTTACCGACCTTGTCGGTGTGCGGGACGCCGGAGCCCTTCTGCAGGCCAGCGGCCTTCAGCAGCAGCTTGGAAGCCGGCGGAGTCTTCAGCTTGAAGTCGAAGGAGCGGTCCTCGTAGACCGTGATCTCGACCGGCACGATGTTGCCGCGCTGGGACTCGGTTGCAGCGTTGTAGGCCTTGGTGAACTCAACAATGTTCACACCGTGAGCACCCAGTGCCGGACCAACCGGCGGAGCTGGAGTTGCTGCACCAGCCTGGATCTGCAGCTTGATGAGCGCCTGGACCTTCTTCTTCTTGGCCATCGCTATACCTCTTTCTGTTATCAGGAAGCGGGCGTTCCCCTCCCCGACCGGATGCCGGTTCTTAGCCAGCCACCGGAGATGAATAGTTCCACTGCCACCCGGGCACGCCGAAGGCGCACCACTAAATAGCAGACAGAGTTACATTAATCGAGCTTCGCGACCTGATCAAATTCCAGCTCAACAGGGGTCTCACGGCCGAAGATGGAGACCATCGCCTTGAGGCGGTTCTGGACGGTGTCGATCTCGGAGATGGTCGCGGCGACGGATGCGAACGGGCCGGAGAGGATGGTGACGGACTCGCCCACCTCGTAGTCCACCTCGACGGTCTCGGATGCCGGCTTCGGCGGGACGGCCACGCCGGTCGCGGAGACGTCGACGTCGGCAGCGTCCTGGCCCTGATCCTCCGCCGCAGCGGTTGCGGTCTCCGGTGGCAGCAGGAACTTCGCGACCTCGCGAATCTTCACCGGGGTCGGCTTGCCTTCGTTACCCACGAAGGAGGTCACACCCGGGGTGTCGCGGACTACGGACCAGGAGGCGTCGTCGAGCTCGATGCGGACGAGGACGTAGCCCGGCAGCAGCTTGCGCTTGACCTGCTTGCGCTTGCCGTCCTTGAGCTCAGTGACTTCCTCGATCGGGACGACGACCTCGTGGATCTGCTCGTCCACGCCCAGGGTCTGGGCGCGCATCTCGAGGTTGGTCTTCACCTTGTTCTCGTAGCCGGAGTAGCACTGGATGATGTACCACTCGCCCGGCAGCTTCTTCAGGGCGCGCATGAACTCGCGCAGGCGGGTCTTGTAGGCCTCCATCGCGGCCTCTTCGGCGGTCTTCTCTGGCTGCTCAGCCTCGGAAGCCTCCGGTGCGGCGTCGACGCCCTCGGCCGGCTCTGCACCAGTGTCCTCTGCGGCATCGCCCAGGGCTGCCGCGGACTGCTCGGCCTCGGACTCCTTGTGGGCTGCGACTTCCTGGTGGATGTCCTCCTGTGCCGCGGCGGCGAGGTCCGCTGCGCTGAGGTTGTTATCTGCGCTCATGTGATGCTCCTTGTCGGGTGAGCCTGGGTGTTTTAGGCCGGATTGGCAATAAAAATCCGCCCCTACCGTTGGTCGGCGAGGCGGGATGTTTTCTGATTCTGAGTTTAGCACGCGCGCGGGTTTTCCTGCCACGAGCGAGCTGGTGTGGCGGGAAAAGGGCACAAGAAAAGCCCTCCACGTGAGAGGGCTCGAATAATACCGCTGCGCTTGGCGGACCAGCTGAGGCTAGACGCCGAAGACCCAACGAACACCGAGGCCGGTGACGTAGTCCACGCCAGCAACCAGGGCGGTCATCAGAATAAGGAAGACCAGCACGACCAGGGAGTAGGTCACCATCTCGCGACCGGTCGGCCAGATAACCTTGCGCATCTCGGAGATCACGCCACGGAGGTAGTCCGCGATCGCTGTGAATGGGTTGCTCCGAGTTTCGACAACCTCGGGGGTGGTCGAAGCGCTGGTCGCGCGAGCCGTGGTGGCCTGGCCAGCGACCTGACGCTTACCGCTGGGGCGCATGGAACCTCCGGAAGCGTTCGCTCCGGAGCCTTCGGCCCTGTTGCTATCTTCGCTCACGTGGTTACTCCTTCGGGCGCCCGCGTGGGCGGGCGTACTTTGCAGGGGTGACAGGACTTGAACCCGCAACCTACGGTTTTGGAGACCGTTGCTCTACCAATTGAGCTACACCCCTAAAACTGTGGCAACGCCGGGTTGGTGACCGCGATTTTACCCGCAGACAACGCACCATGCGTGCAACACGGGAGTAGCCTAGCAACTTTCCATTCAGTTAGACAACTTGCCCCACTTTCCGCAGCACCAAGGCACCCGCAGTGAGGTGAACACGCGAGGCTGGGCGCGCACCCGCCCTCTCGGATCCGACTGCTCCCCCATGGAACGCGGCGAGCCGAGGCGGCGGTGAAGGCGGTGGCGTCGTCAATAAAAAAGGACCCCGCGGAAAACCACGGGGCCCTAAATTAGTAGCGGTGCCGGGACTCGATCCCGGGACCTCACGATTATGAGTCGTGCGCTCTAACCAGCTGAGCTACACCGCCACAGCCACTTACACGACCAGCCACGGCCAGCGCATACAGGTCACGTGACGGCCACATAAAATGACAGAGCCCCCTGACGGAATCGAACCGTCGACCTTTTCCTTACCATGGAAACGCTCTGCCGACTGAGCTAAGGGGGCGCAACTTAAATCGACCGAACCTAGCGAAGCGATTCGCTGTGGCCCGTTGATCGAAGCCTGAAGTAGCATAACCAGTTTCCAATAAGAAGCACAAATCTGCACGTCGTTGCGCATTTCCGTAGCCCGTATAGCTGCATGGTGATGCTCTTGAGCTTCGCCGCCTCTTCCGCTGGGTAGGCCAGCTGTTTTATAGTTCCTTGTTGCGCCGTTATCGGGTGTTAAGGGGTGTCCTGGGGTTTAAATTCAGGCGCTTTCCGGATGATGCACCGTCCGGCGCGTGGCACACCCCTCACGGGGCAAGGAGGTTCGAGTCCTCTCAATTATTTTATTCCGCGCCGCCCGGGAGCCCTTCGCTTGCGGCCTGCGGCCCGGCCCCGACCAGCGCCCTGAGTGCTGTGACGCGCCGACGCCCCGCCGTCTGCGAATCCCACGCGGCGCGGAATTTTTAACTTCACGATCGCCTTTCCATTGCGTGCTGGGCGAGTCTGGTGGTGACGAAGCCGCTGGCGGAGTTCATCGGGCAGCGCATCGACCTCTCCCCGTCGCGGAGGCTGCGCGGGAGGCCGGCGAAGCGGTCGGCGTCGAGGTGCTGGGGGATGTTCACCTCAAGGACCTCTCCCTGCCACACGGGGTGGCCGAGGCGCTGAGCCAGGCCGAGATGGATAAGCTCACAGCCGCCAGCGAGCTGGAGCGGGCGCGCACCGAGGTAAAGATCACCCGTGCGCGCATGGGCACGGCCAAGGTGCTGGAACAGAACTCGCTGCTGGCAAAGATCCGCCTGCTGGAGGCCCTGCCGCCGGGCACCACCCTGGAGCTGCGCGACCGGTCGCTGGAGACGCCGGATCAGCCTCGGGAAACCCGGGACCAGGGCGAGCTCGACGGCTAGCTGCTCCTCGCGCGCTCACGGGGCCGCGCCCCTATCCCGGTATCCCGGTGGAGCATTCCCGCTCACAAAAAGAAAAGGAGCCGAGCCCCGTATGGGACCCGGCTACCGGTTCGGCAGGTTTTAGTGCTGCCCCTCGGCGAACTCCTCAACCAGCTTCGCGTTGAAGGCCTCAAGGTCGGCCGGGGTGCGGGAAGAGACCAGGCCGTTGTCCACGTGGACCTCCTCGTCGACCCACGTCGCCCCAGCGTTCTGGAGGTCAGTCTTCAACGACGGGTACGAGGTCAAGGTGCGGCCGCGGAGGACATCCGCGTCGGTGAGAATCCACGCACCGTGGCAGATCACCGCGAGCGGCTTTCCAGCCTCGACGTGCTTCTTCACAATCTCGACCGCTGCCTCGTCCATGCGCAGCTGGTCAGCGTTTCCGGTACCGCCCGGAAGGATAATCCCGTCGAACTCAGCGTCACGGGAGTTCTCGGTCGAGGCATCCGCCTCGGAGGTAGAACCGTTCTTGCCCTCAATTTTCTCGCCACCAGGGCTGAGGACGGTCACTGCGCCACCTGCCTGGCGGACAGCCTCAACTGGGGAGCTGAACTCGCTGTCCTCGAACCCATTCGTCGCGAGAACACCAATGTGCTTGCCATCTAGCTTTGCCATGTGTCGCTCCTTTCTAAAGAACGTTAACCTCCATGGTGCCAGCAAAACGCGGCCAGCAACACCCTCACTTTTTTGAGCCCCGGTGTAACGCATCGCCTCGCCCCCACCAACGCAAAAACTCCGCCAGGGTTTTCCCTGACGGAGTTCGTCTGTGCCAGATGTTGGATTTGAACCAACGAAGGCATAAGCCGGCGGATTTACAGTCCGCTTCCTTTGGCCGCTCGGACAATCTGGCGTACACCATCTGGTGCGCTCAATACCCTACTATGCGCCTCA
>DYZK01000039.1 GCA_020741275.1 Corynebacterium urealyticum | reverse complement strand
TCGAAGGTGGTGAAGATATCCGAGTCTGCCTTCAGGCTGGTCAGCAGGTTCTCGGCCATGTAGCCGTAGCCGCCGCAGGCCTCGCGCATCTCCTGGATGGTGTCGGTGGCGTGCGCGGTATTCGCAGCCTTCAGGGCAGCAGCGTGAGCCTCGATCTCTCGCTGGTCGGCCTGCTCCTCCTTCGTGGCATTCACGGGGTCGACACCGCGTGCCTCGAGATCGTGTAGCCCGGAGATCAGCTCGTTCGTCGCCAGCTGCAGCGCGTAGGCTCGCGCCACCCGGGGGATGAGGCGCAGCCGGTGCTTGCGGTGCTGGATGAGGGTGTTTTCCGGCAGGTCATCGCTGGGCGCGAACTGCTTGCGCAGGTTGGCGTAGCGCACGCCGATGTCCAGTGCGGTGCGGGCCGCAGCGCCGGCGGCGGCGCCCACCGTCACGCGCCCGCGAACCAGCGCACCGAGCATCGTGAAGAAGCGGCGGTTCGGGTTCTCGATCGGGGAGCTGTAATTGCCCTCCTCGTCCACGTCGGCGAAGCGGTTGAGCAGGTTTTCTCGCGGAACGCGGTAGTTCTCGAAGACCAGAGTTCCGTTGTCCACGCCGGGCAGCCCACCCTTGTAGCCGTGATCGCCTAGGCGCACGCCCTCGACCGGGGAGCCGTCGTCCTCGCGGATGCGGGCGACGAGGCAGTGCACGCCGTGCGACTCCTCCACACCCGGGGTGTAGAGCTGCGCGAAGACCGCGGCAAAGCGGCCGTCGCGGGCGGCGTTGCCGATGTACCACTTCTCCGAAGACGCGGTGGGGGAGTTGATGACGAACTCCTGGGTCTCCGGATCGTAGGTCGCGGTGGTCTCGAGGTTCTGGACGTCGGAGCCGTGGCCGCGCTCCGTCATCGCGAAGCAGCCCAGCGCTCGCAGCTCGATCAGGTCCTTAACCAGGTCATGGTGGCGCTCGGTGCCGAGGTTGCCCACAGCGCCGCCGAACAGCCCCCACTGCACGCCGGATTTCACCATCAGGGAGAGATCCGCCATGCCGAGCATCTCGATGCTGGCCAGGGTCGCGCCGGTCTCCCCGGTGCCGCCCTGCTCCTCGCGGAACGCGCCGTGCGGCAGGCCCGAATCCAGCACCGACTGCAGCTGGGCGGTGGTGCGGGCGCGGGCTTCTTCCAGGCTGAGCCCCACCGCGGGCCGGAACTGATCGTCCTTGAGTACCTCGCGAATGTTGTCCCGTGCCTCGCCAAATTGGCCGTCGAGCACCCGCCTGAGCTCCGGGAGGATCGCCGGATTCGGGGTGGTCGGCAGGGGGTTGGGGGCCTTGGAGCGACGGGGGATGTCCTCTCCAAGCTGCTTATTCTTTGGTGAGTTCTGTGCCATGACCCAAGGGTACGCAATGTGGCGAAGGCCACAGCCAATTCGCGATTTCCGCTTAACCCGCATTCGAGTATGGCGGCGAGATGCCGAGGATTAACATTGGTAGCCATGTCACGAAGCTCCGATACCCCAACCAATCTCAACATCGACTCGCGAGGCTCGAAGTACAAGGGTTCGCGAGCGTGGCTCATGGTTGCGTTGGCGGTATTTATCGTCGCATGGGGCGGCAACGAGTTCACTCCGATGATGGTCTTCTACCGCGGGGAGGACGTCTTCTCCCCGGTGTTCGTGGATGCCCTGCTGGCCTTCTACGCGGTGGGTATCGCCATCGGCCTGCTGGTCGCCGGGCCACTGTCCGACCGTTATGGACGCCGCGTCGTCATGCTGCCTGCCCCGATCGTTGCGCTGATTGGGTCCGTTCTTATCGCGATGGGCGAGACCAGCGAGCCGATCATCTTTACTGGCCGCATGCTCTCCGGCTTGGCGCTGGGCATGGCGATGACCGCGGGTGGTTCCTGGATCAAGGAGCTTTCCAGCCCGGCCTTCGACCCGACGGCGAAGCCGAACTCCGGGGCGAAGCGTTCCGCGATGGCCATGACCGGCGGCTTCGCGGTGGGCGCGCTGATCGCGGGCCTGCTCGCGGAGTGGGGCCCGATCCCCGGCCAGCTGCCCTATATGATCCACGTTGTCCTCTCGATCGTGACGATCGTGGGCCTGATGACAGTGCCGGAGACCCGCCAGAGCGCACACCTGAAGGTCAAGGGCTCGTTCCTGAGCGACCTGGCGTCCCCCTCCGCGAAGCACCCGCGCTTCCTGCTGGTCGTGCTGCCGCTGGCGCCGTTGGTCTTCGGCTGCACCGGCGTGGCCTATGCGATCATGCCGGCCCTGATCCAGAACGCCTATGGCAATCCGATCGCCATCACCGCGGGCATCACTGCCCTGGCGCTGGCCTTCGGCTTCGGGATTCAGCAGTTCCCGGACCTGTACTGGCGTAACCATTCCGCGTTTGGCCAGCAGGTCGGTCTGGTCATCGTGATCATCGGCATGCTGGTCGCTGCCTGGACCGCGAAGACCGTATCCCTGGTGGGCGCGCTGATCGTCGCCGTCGTCCTGGGCCTGGGCTACGGCATCACGCTGCTGACCGGTCTGACGGAGGTGCAGCGCCTGGCCAGCCCGGACGAGCTGGGTGGTCTGACCGCGATCTACTACGTGTTCACCTACGTGGGCTTCTTCTTCCCGATGATCCTGACCCGCCTGTCTGAGTGGTTCAGCTACCCGGTCATGCTTCTCGCGGGTGTGGTGGTCGCGGTCCTGAACCTGGCCCTGATCACCGTGTTCTCCCGGAAGTTCATCCCGGCGGAGAGCTAGGCCTTTTCTTTCACGACGTCGCCTTCGCTGGCCTCGGCTCGGCTGGGCCGGTTCGGTAGGCGCTGGAGCCGCCAGAGCTGGAGGGCTACACCGACCAGCGGGCCGATCCCTAGGGCGAGCACCGAGCGGAGTTCTGGGGTGGTATCCACCAGCAACAGGCCCACCGCTGCGACGGTGGCGATGGCCCAGCCGAACCAGTACAGGTCGTGGCGGCCCGCAGCGAGGGCTGCGGAGCCGGTGACCATGAGTAGTGCGGTGCCGGTGGAGGCGAAGGTCAGCAGGCCGAGGGCTGCGGGGGAGACCAGGTAGGCCTCGTCGAAGAGCAAAGCCATAATCGGGCGCCCCACGAGGTAGGCAGCCACCCCGCCCACGGCGCCGATGGCGATGATCGCCAGCGCGGGAACGGTCGCGGCGCGCAGAACCTGCTCGCGGTGTTTGGTGAAGTGCACGATCAGTGCCGGCTGGAAGCGCTGCAGGGGGACGAGCAGCGGGGCGCGGGTGAGGGTGACGGCCGTGATCGTCCCGGCGAGCACAGCGCCCGCCTCGGCGGCGCCTCCGGCGGAGCTGAGCTCCTCGCCGGTGCCGCTGGCGCCAGCGAAGTCTAGGTCGGTGGTGGCGCGCAGCAGGACGGGGAAGCCGGTGATGAG
>DYZK01000038.1 GCA_020741275.1 Corynebacterium urealyticum | reverse complement strand
ACCCTGCTCATCACCATCCCCACCGGAATGGGCGTGGACGTCAACGTGAAGATCTTGGACAACTTCGCCACGCATGTCGCCCCCGCGTTGGGTTGGCAGCCGAATTACGAAGGCCCAGTTACCGGCTATCCCATGAACTAATTCCTGCAGTTCGCAAGCTCTTCGCTTCAATGTCAGTTCAGTGCGTGTTGAATAGTTCAGTAATTGATGTATAGTTCAGCACATGCTGACTATTGCTTCACGCCTCGACGTCATGAACCGGCTCGGCCGGGCCATGGCGGATCCGACGCGCTCCAGAATCCTGATCACCCTACTCGACGGCCCGAGCTACCCGGCCGTGCTTTCGCGCGACCTGGACCTGACCCGCTCGAACGTCTCGAACCACCTGACCTGCTTGCGTGACTGCGGCATCGTCGTCGCCGAGCCGGAGGGCCGCAAGACACGCTACGAAATCGCCGATCCGCACCTCGCGACAGCGCTCAACGCGCTAGTGAACGCCACGTTGGCTGTCGACGAAAACGCCCCGTGCATCGACCCTGAGTGCTCGGTGCCCGGCTGCGACGGAAAAGGAGCGGACGCATGAGTTCAGCATGTGGATGCGAACACGAACCAGCCACGGAGATCGAAGATCTCGATCGTCCATGGTGGAAGGACCCCGAGTTGCTACTGCCGATCTTCTCCGGCGTAGCCCTCTGCATAGGCCTGGCACTGGGCTGGTCCGGGCTAGAGACACCCGCGACAGTACTGTGCTGGGTCGGCCTGCTGCTAGGGGCGTATACGTTCGCGCCCGGCGCTATCCGGAACCTTGCCACGAAGCGCAAGCTCGGCATTGGCTTGCTGATGACCATCAGCGCGATCGGCGCGGTAATCCTCGGTTACGTCGGAGAGGCCGCGGCGCTAGCGTTCCTGTACTCGATCGCCGAGGCACTGGAAGACAAGGCGATGGACCGGGCCCAGGGCGGACTGCGGGCACTGTTGAAATTGGTACCGCAGACCGCGACGGTGCAGCGCGACGGCACGGCGGTCGAGGTCGCAGCGAAGGACCTCGTGGCTGGCGAGCTGATGCTCGTGCGCCCCGGGGAGCGGATCGCCACGGACGGCATCATTCGGTCCGGGCGCTCCAGCCTTGACACCTCAGCGATCACCGGAGAATCAATTCCGGAGAAGGTTGCGCCCGGCGACGAGGTACCCGCGGGAGCGATCAACTCCGCCGGCGTGCTGGAGGTCGAGACGACCGCAGCTGGAACGGACAACTCGCTGACCACACTCGTCGACCTCGTCGAGCAGGCGCAGGCGGAAAAGGGCGACCGCGCCCGGATCGCCGACCGGATTGCCCAACCCCTAGTGCCCGGGGTGATGATCCTGGCAGTGCTGGTCGGCGTGATCGGCTCGCTGCTGGGCGACCCCGAGACGTGGATCACCCGAGCGTTGGTGGTCCTGGTCGCAGCGTCGCCGTGCGCGCTGGCAATCTCCGTGCCGCTGACGGTCGTGGCCGCGATCGGCGCGGCCAGCCAGTTCGGAGTAGTCATCAAGTCCGGCGCGGCGTTCGAGCGACTCGGCGGCATCCGTCACCTAGCGGTGGACAAGACCGGAACCCTTACCCGCAACCAGCCCGAGGTTACCGGAGTGGTCCCGGCAGACGGATTCGATCGGGCGCAGGTGCTTTCCTTCGCGGCGGCAGTTGAGCAGCAATCGACGCACCCCCTCGCCGCAGCGATCGTGGCAGCGGGGCCCGAAGCACCCGCCACCCAGGGCATCAGCGAGGAAGCCGGTCATGGCATCGGCGGCACCGTCGAAGGCCGACGGGTGCTGGTGGGCAGCCCCCGATGGATCGACGCCAGGCCACTAAAGGCAGACGTTGAGCGCATGGAATCCGAGGGCCAGACCTGCGTCCTGGTCACCGTCGATGGCGCTCTCGCCGGGGCGATCGGGGTCCGCGACGAGTTGCGGCCCGAGGTGCCCGAAGCCGTGCAGTCCCTGCACGACAACGACGTGGACGTGAGCATGCTCACCGGCGATAACACTCGCACCGCCCGGGCGCTGGCTGAAATCGCCGGAATCGACGACGTGCGCGCCGAGCTGCGACCGGAGGACAAGGCAAGCATCGTCGCCGAACTCTCCTCCAAGACGCCGACGGCGATGATTGGCGACGGCATCAACGACGCTCCTGCGCTGGCGGGCGCGACGGTGGGCATAGCGATGGGAGCGACCGGCTCTGACGCCGCAATCGAGTCCGCTGACGTCGCCTTCACCGGCCGCGACCTCCGGTTGATCCCGCAGGCGCTGCAGCACGCCCGTCGAGGCAGCAGGATTATTAACCAGAACATCGTGCTGTCTCTGGCCATCATCATCGTGTTGATGCCGCTGGCGATCAGCGGCGTGCTGGGCCTGGCCGCCGTCGTGTTGGTTCACGAGGTCGCCGAGGTCATCGTAATTTTGAACGGCCTGCGGGCTGCGCAAGCGAAGCGTTGAGACACACCTTCGCCCAGCGCGCTGGCTCTCCAGCGCGGATCTTGGAAGGATCGAGCTACTCAGGGACCAAGCGTCGTCTAGTCGTGGTCGAGCTCGCGCAAGCTATCGCAGATGGGGGATGCCCCCGCGATTCGGGACGGAATTGCCACCGAGAATCCGGCGGCGGCTGCGTCGGCGAACGAACGGACCGCGCTTCAACCTACCCCCCAATAACGCGAAGCGTCATTAACGCCCGGCGTTAGACGTTGAACTTGAAGTCAACGACGTCGCCATCGACCATGACGTAGTCCTTGCCCTCCTGGCGCACCTTGCCGTGCGCGCGAGCCTCGGCCATGGAGCCCAGCTCGTCGAGGTCTTCGAAACTGACGATCTCAGCCTTAATGAAGCCGCGCTCGAAGTCGGAGTGGATCACGCCGGCGGCCTTCGGTGCGGTATCGCCCTGGTGGATCGTCCAGGCGCGAGCCTCCTTCGGGCCGGCGGTCAGGTAGGTCTGCAGACCCAGGGTCTCGAAACCAGCCTTGGCCAGGGTCTGCAGGCCCGGCTCGTTCTGGCCGACAGCGGCGAGCAGCTCCGCAGCGTCCTCCTCATCCAGCTCCAGCAGGTCGGTCTCGCTCTGGGCGTCCAGGAAGACGGCCTCGGCCGGGGCGACCAACTCGCGTAGCTCGTCCTTCTTCGCATCGTCCGTGAGGACGTCCTCGTCGGAGTTGAAGACGTAGAGGAAAGGCTTGGCGGTCATCAGGTGCAGCTCGCGGAGCAGATCCAGATCGACCTCACCGCTCTTCGAGGCGGCAAAGAGCGTGCGGTCGTCCTCGAGGACGGCCTGAGCCTTCTTGACCTCCTCGACGGTGTCAGCGACGTCCTTGTCCTTGCGCGCTTCCTTCTCCAGGCGCGGCAGGGCCTTCTCCAGAGTCTGCAGGTCGGCGAGGATCAGCTCGGTGTTGATGACCGAGATGTCGCTAGCCGGGTCGACCTTACCGTCGACGTGGATGACATTGTCGTCAGTGAAGGCGCGCACCACCTGGCAGATCGCGTCGGCCTCGCGGATGTTAGCCAGGAAGGCGTTACCCATGCCCTCACCCTCGGATGCGCCCTTCACGATGCCAGCAATGTCCACAAAGGTGACGGTGGCCGGGAGGATGCGCTCAGAGCCGTAGATCTCCGCCAGGCGATCCAGGCGCGGGTCCGGCAGCTCCACCAGGCCCTCGTTCGGCTCGATCGTGGCGAAGGGGTAGTTCGCCGCCAGCACATCGTTGCGGGTCAGCGCGTTAAAAAGGGTGGACTTGCCGACGTTCGGCAGGCCAACGATTCCAAGGGTGAGAGACACTCAACAAGTCCTTACAGATGCGATCGAATATTGCCTTCTAGCTTGCCTGAAGTACTCCCCTTGGTTCAAACGCGCCACCCTACCCAATGTTGATCGAGAAAGTACGTCAAAAATCACTTGGAGTTAGCTGTGTGTTGCTAATATCCCCTTTTCAAGAGCGTGAGGTAGATCACCGGAACCGCCGGCGGCCTCCCGCTACTATCTTTTCGATAGGACGCACCACATCATGAGCTCCACAACGCCCGGTGGCTCCGCAACCTCACCCGGCGCCCCCACCACTGACTCGCGCTCCCAGGCCCGCGAGACCTTCAACACCCGCCTGGTATTCCTCATGGCGGCAATTGGCTCGGCCGTGGGTCTCGGCAATATTTGGCGTTTCCCCTACGTCGCCTACGATTCCGGCGGTGGCGCCTTCCTCATCCCCTATCTGATCGCCCTGCTGACTGCGGGTGTCCCGCTGCTGTGGTTCTTCTTCAGCATCGGCCACCGCTTCCGCGCCTCCGCACCGCTGGCGTACCGCCGCATGGACCGTCGCGCGGAGCCTATCGGCTGGCTTCAGGTAGGCGTGGCATTCTTCATCACCATCTACTACGCCGCCATCATCGGTTGGGCGGGCCTCTACGCATGGAAGTCGCTTTCCCTGGGCTGGGGCACGGACACCGAGTCCTACTTCTTCAACGATTTCCTGCAGTTGGACGCCGAGTCCACCCACTCCGGTAAGTTCGTTCTCCCCATCCTGCTGATGATCATCGCAGTGTGGGTGATCACCACCATCGTGCTGGCAGCAGACGTCAACAAGGGTATCGGTAAGCTCACCACCATCTTCGTGCCCCTGCTGATCGTCCTTTTCCTACTCATGGTCGTTCGCGCACTATTCCTCGACGGCGCACTCGATGGCCTGAACGCCTTCTTCACCCCAGACTGGGGCGCACTGTCGGACTCGAGCGTGTGGATCGCTGCCTATGGTCAGATCTTCTTCTCCCTGTCCATCGGCTTCGGAATCATGACCACCTACGCGTCCTATCTGAAGCCGCGCACCAACCTGACGAACACCGGTATGGTGACTGCCTTCGCGAACTCCTCCTTCGAGCTGCTCGCCGGTATCGGTGTCTTCGCGGCCCTGGGTTTCATGGCTCACCAGACGCAGACCAACGTCTCTGAGGTTGTCAGCGGCGGCATCGGCCTGGCCTTCGTCGCCTTCCCGACGATCATCAACGAAATGCCTTTCGGTGAGGTCTTCGGCATCCTGTTCTTCGTCTCGCTGTTCATCGCTGGCCTGACCTCCCTGATCTCGCTGATGGAAGTCGTGGTCTCCGCCGTGAAGGATAAGTTCAACCTGGAGCGCAAGACCACCGCGGTCATCATCGGCGCGGCCATGGGCACCATCTCCACCCTGCTGTTCTCGGCGACCACCGGCCTAATCGCCCTGGACATCATGGACAAGTGGACGAACAACATCGGCATCATCTTCTGTGCCTCGCTGTCCCTCATCCTCACCGCGTGGGTGTTCAAGCGCCGCGTGGAGATGACTCAGCACCTTAACGCTGTGTCTTCCGTAAAGGTCGGCCCGATCTGGCAGTTCTTCGCCTTCGTCCTGACCCCAATCGTCCTGCTGTACACGATGATCTCGGAGATCATCGGGCTGCTCAAGGAGCCTTACGAGGGTTACGGTACCGCCCAGATCACCACCTACGGCTGGCTGGTGCTTGCGGTCATCGTGATCGCCGCGATCGTGATGACGATCGTTCCGTTCCGCCAGGGAGTCCACGTCAACGGCATCCCGGGCTCGGACTACGGCGTGCCGAAGTTCGGCCGAAAAAAGAACGAACCAAACACCCTGGCCGCAGCAGCAAAGGGCTCGGCTGCCACCACGGCCGCGTCGAACCCCGCCAAGAAGGGAGACAACTAACATGACCGCAATCGCGCTGATCATGATGGTGCTTTTCATCCTCGTCATCTGGGGTGGCCTCGTTGGATCCGTCATCATGCTGACCAACAGCACCGATGAGGAATCCGGCGAACTCGGAACCGCCCCAGGCACCCACGACGAAGCACTCGCCGCCGTTCGGGTGTCCTAGCCCCTCTCCTCCGCGTTAAAAACTAACCCCACCGCTAAATCCATGCTTTGGCGGTGGGGTTAAGCATTGTTTTGACGCACCTTTCAGGCATGATGGAAACATGAATTCTTCCAAGGAACCGCGCAACAGCGGTCGTGGCGAGAGCGAGAATCTCCCCGACCACGACGGCGAGCGCGACTTCGCCGACTTCCTCGCTGGATCTCGGCGTGCTGATCACGAGTCCACCCTGCCCCTGCCCGAAGAGCAGGTTCGCAGCCGTCGCAGCGCGGACAACCAGTCCATGCAGAACGATGACAGCGACGCCAAGGGCGTCAACGTCGACGGTACCGCGCCCGCTATCCCGGAAGGCATGGCGGATAACGAAAGCGATGACAACGAGCACGCCGGCGGCAAGAATAAGCTCGCCGAGAAGTTGAGCGAGAAGTCTCGCGAATTCCACAAGAAGCATCCTCACCTCCACGACGGGTCGCTGGATAAGTACACCAGCCTTGATGAGGCCGAGGATCTCAACCCCGAAGTGCGGGACCGTGCCGAGGTGCTGGGCACCTCCGTGCGCTGGTTCGCGGGCTGGTGCCTGCGCCTGCTGATCATCGCCCTGGCCGCCTTCGTGGCGTCCAAGGCTTTCGGCAAGCTGTGGGTGGGCATCCTGCCGGTTCTGCTGGCGCTCATCGTCTGTACCGTGCTGTGGCCGGCCGTCCGCGTGCTGCGTGAGAAGCTACACTTCCCGAACGCGCTGGCGGTCGCCACCACCATCATCGGCTTCTTCGTGCTGATCGCCGGCCTGTTCGCGCTGATTATCCCGCCGGCCGTGGATCAGTCCCGAGAACTAGCCTCCCAAGCCAATGCCGGTATCCGCACGATTCAGCGCTGGCTGCAAGGCCCGCCGGTCAATCTCCAGGAGAGCCAGTTCAACGATGCCTTGACTCAGGCTACGAGCTGGCTGCAGAACCAGTCGGGACGTATCGCCTCTGAGGTCGCCGCGGGCGCTTCCGCCACCCTGTCGGCCCTGATGACGCTGTTCATCATGTTGGTGCTGACCTTCTTCTTCCTCAAAGACGGCGAGAATTTCCTCCCGATGGTCCGCCGCATCACCGGTCGCCGCGTCGGTTGGCACCTCACCGAGGCGCTGACCCGTTGCTGGCAGACACTCGGCGGGTTCATCCGTACCCAGGCGCTGGTCTCCTTCATCGACGCCGTGTTCATCGGCGGTGGCCTCTTCCTCATGGGTGTTCCACTGGCCGGCCCGCTCGCGGTTCTGACCTTCTTCGCGGGCTTCATCCCGATCGTCGGCGCCACGGTTGCCGGTGTTCTCTCGGTCCTGATCGCACTGGTGGGCGTTGGTTTCAAGACCGCGATCTTCACCCTGATCCTGGTGCTGGCTGTCCAGCAGCTGGAGGGCAACGTGCTCTCGCCGTGGCTGCAGGCCAAGGCGATGAACCTCCACCCGGTGATCGTGCTGCTGGCAGTGACGCTGGGTGGTACGCTCTTCGGCATCATCGGCGCGTTCCTGGCGGTGCCGGCTGCCGCGATGATCGCCGTCGTCCTGCGCTACATGGGCGACCTGACGGACCTTGCGACGGGCGAGAAGTCCATGGAGGACATCGAATTCGCCACCACCGCGGGGTCCCTGTCCGGTGCGCAGTCCCAGCGCAAGGCGGAGCAGTGGTTGGAGGGCCAGCGTCATGCGATGAAGGTCACTAAGGAAAAGCTGACGTTCAGCAACCTGCTTAACCCGCTACGCAAGGGCGATAAGTAACATCAATGGCCGTGTCTGATACCTCACCGCATAACTCAAGTTCCCGCTTCCCCGTCTGGTCGCCCCTGCTGGTGATGACCGCGGTGTTGCTCACTGGGCTTGTCATCGGCTGGGGCAGCACAACGTTGCCCACGGGGTATTTCGTGCTCTTCGCCGCCGCCATGGTGGTCTGCACCCTGTTCGTGGAGCCACGTGGCCTGTTCCTGACGGTGGCCTCGTTTCCCCTCTGGTTCGTCGTGGGGACGTTCATCATCGCCCGCATCGCAGCCCCCTCCGGCGGTTCGGCCAAGGCGAAGTTGGCGACGTCCGCCTACCCGATCGTCCAGCATTACCTGTGGCTCGCTGTCACGATGCTGATCTGCGTGTTGCTCGCGGCGGTGCGGTGGTGGCGGTACCGGGAGAGCGTCGACCGTGCGCGGGCCAGGGCCACTCAGCGCCGACGCCGCCAGTCCGACGCGAACCGTTCCAACGAGGAGCTCTCCCAGCGTGCCCGTTCTCGTGCCGCGCACCGGCGCTCGGCTACCAGCGGGAAGAATGTCCCCTTCGACCCGGCGCGATTCCAACAGCGCCGTGCTGAGGGCTCTCGTAGCTATAGCCGCGAGGATTTGCGGGCTTCCTCCGAGCGCCGTCGTGGTGTCCCGGGCCGGGCTGATGAGCGCTCGACTCAGCGGTATCGTTCCTCCGAGTTTTCATCCCGGTACTCCACTGGCTACTCTTCCCCCGCCGATGGCGAATCGCGCTTTGGTCGTTCGGATTACGACAACCGCCGCAGCCCCCTGCCGCGGAGCCGACACACCGGCACCGGGCGAGCATCCGCTGAGGACCGCGACCACTAGCGGGGCACAGCCAGCGGGATGACCGAACCGGGCTTCGCACAGGAGCAAGCCAGCTGACACAGCTTTCAGCCTCGATCCCTAGCAAAAGCAAAACCCACCACGACGATCGTCGTGGTGGGTTTTCGCGTTAAGCCAGGCGGATCACCCCCTTAACCTGGCTTCAACGTGCGGGCGCTTAAGCCTTCCGGCCGGCGGTGCGGGACGGGCGCAGCTCGCGTGGCAGGGAGAAGATCAAGTCCTCCGTGGCGGTGGTGACCTCTTCGACGTCGGCGTAGCCCCGCTCGGCGAGCAGCTCAAGCACACCGCGGACGAGGATCTCAGGCACGGAGGCGCCCGAGGTCACTCCGACGTTCTCAACACCCTCAAACCACTCCGGCTTGACCTGCTCGGCGTAGTCGACGAGGTGGGCCTCCTTCGCCCCGTTCTGCAGCGCGACCTCAACGAGCCGCACCGAGTTGGAAGAGTTCTGGGATCCGACGACGATCATCAGGTCAACCTTCGGCGCAATGGCCTTCACCGCGACCTGGCGGTTCTGCGTGGCGTAGCAGATGTCATCGGACGGCGGATCCTGGATGTGCGGGAACTTTTCTCGCAACATCTTCACAGTGCGCATCGTCTCGTCGACGGAGAGGGTGGTCTGAGAGAGCCAGACGAGCTTCTCGTCATCCGCGAACTCCAGCTTGTCGACATCCTCCTGGTCCTCGACAAGGTGGACGACGTCCGGCGCCTCGCCTGCGGTGCCTTCGACCTCCTCGTGACCGTGGTGGCCGATGAGGATGATCTGGTAGCCCTGCTTCGCGAAGCGAGTGACCTCGTGGTGCACCTTGGTGACCAGCGGGCAGGTCGCGTCGAAGGTCTTCAACTCCAGCTGGCGGGCCTGGTCGCGGACGGCCGGGGACACGCCGTGGGCGGAGAAGACAACATTGGATCCGCGGGGCACTTCATCGGCTTCATCGACGAAGATCACGCCGCGTTCCTCGAAGGTCTTGACGACGTGCTTGTTGTGCACGATCTCCTTGCGGACGTAGAGAGGCTCGCCATGCTTTTCGAGCGCCTTTTCTACGGTCTCAACGGCACGATCTACGCCGGCGCAGTAGCCGCGCGGAGCGGCGAGGTAAACCTTCTTCTTCCCCGCGGTGTCCGCTGGGGTGGCCGCAGAGGTGTCGTCGTTTTGTCGGGTGTCGGTAGTACCAGGCAGAGTCATGCCCCCCACCTTAGCCCAGCTGCCAAATCAAGGCTTTTCAGCAGTTCCGCCGCGGCCGTCGGGGCGGACTTCGGCAGAGAGCAAGTGTGCCTTGTCTGCGAGGCCTCCCGGGCTTGTCTGCAGCGGTCTCTACAATGACTCGCATGAACGCGAACTCACCGGAGCAGCCGTGGCCCGTATCCATGGTCAACCAGAAGATCAAGGGGTGGATCGAGCGCCTTGGCTTCTTGTGGGTGGAGGGCCAGATCACGCAGGTCAACATGAAACCGACGTGGAAGCTGTCCTACATCACCCTGCGGGACGTGGAAAAGGACCTCTCCATTCCACTGACCATGAACACCCGCACGCTGCAGAACCTGCCGACCCCGTTGCGTGATGGCGACCGTGTGGTGGTCTACGGCAAACCCGCCTTCTACGCGGGCCGGGGTTCCTTCTCCCTATGGGTGACCCAGGTGCGCCAGGTTGGTGTGGGCGAGCTGCTGGCACGCATTGAGCAGTTGAAACGGGCGCTGAGCGCCGAGGGGCTCTTCGACCCTCGTTTGAAGTCTGCTCCCCCGTTCTTGCCGAAGAAGATCGGGCTGGTCACCGGCCGGGGTTCTGCCGCGGAACGGGACGTGCTGAGTGTCTCCCAGCAGCGGTGGCCAGCCGTGCGCTTCGAAGTGATCAACACCGCGGTGCAGGGTCCGAATACCGTGCCCGAGGTGGTGGCCGCACTGCAGCGGCTCGAGGCTGACGAGGACGTGGACGTCATCATCGTCGCCCGCGGCGGTGGTTCGGTGGAAGACCTGCTGCCGTTCTCCGAAGAAGCACTCGTCCGCGCGGTGGCACGGATGCGTACTCCAGTGGTCTCGGCGATCGGGCACGAGCCGGATAATCCCGTGCTCGATCTGGTTGCCGATGTGCGCGCCGCAACACCAACCGATGCGGCGAAGAAGGTGGTTCCGGATGTGCTCGGCGAGCAGCAGGCTATCGCGGAGCTGCGCCAACGGGCCGTGGGTGCCCTCCGCAGTTGGGTGCGCTCGGAGCGTCGCCCGCTCGAGGGTATCCGCTCCCGACCAGTGCTGGCTGACCCATTACTCCCCCTGCGTAGGCAGCGGGAGATCATCGAGGAGGCGGTGGGCCGAAAAGACCGCGCGCTTGGCTTACTCGTTCGCGACATGCGCTCCCGCATCAGCTCGCTGCGCGCCCAGGTCAACGCCTTGGGCCCATCCCAGACTCTGGCCCGTGGCTATTCGATCATGCAGGTCATCCCCCGAGATGGGTCGGGACCTGCCGTGGTCACCACGGTGGCGGATGTCAGCCCTGGCTCGCAGCTGCGCATCCGGGTGGCGGATGGTTCCGTGACCGCAGCCGCCATGGCGGTCGAGCGAGCCCCCGGCGCGGAGGCTTCCGATACGGCGCGGGATAATGCGGCGACGAAGACCGACGAAGAATAGTTTTTAAAGATCAGTACAAGGAGCACCCATGAGTGAACAGCAGAAGTTTCGCCCAATCGAGGAGCTGAACTATGAGCAGGCTCGCGACGAGCTGGTAGAGGTCGTTCGCATCCTCGAGCTTGGCCAGATGAGCCTCGACGAATCGCTGAATTACTGGGAGCGGGGCGAGGAGCTAGCAGCGTACTGCGAGAAGTATCTCGATGGAGCAAGTACGCGCATCGAAAAAGCCCTGGCCGCGCGGGAAAACGCACGCCAGGGCGGTTCGCCGCAGGGCAATGCGAGCCAGGGCTCTTCAGCACAGGACGGGGCCGGGGCCCAAGCCGGTACTCCGAGCAGCTCTTAGCCTCTTACCGTGCGTCGCTGGATGCTCCGCCGGCAACTCCGGAGTCTGACGCACCATCGCTTGCGGGAGCTCCCTCGGCGGGCTGAGAGTCAGCCGACACCTCCATCGGCTCGGTCTTCGCCGTGATCTCCGCGGCGGTGACCATGTCCTCGTGGCTAGCCATCCCCTCCAGGATCAAACGCGTCTCGCCGGCGTCGGCGACCCAAATTGGGCGGGCGTCCTCCCCCTTGAAGACGTGCCAGGTCAGCCCGCCGGCTTCCTCGGTCCCCGCAGTCTCGCGGAAGTGCTGATCCGGCTGGGTTGCCGCCTTAAAGTCCGCAGACGTCTGGCGAAGCGAGATGTATCGCTCTCCGTCAATCACCCAGCCCACCAGCGGCGCCGGCTCGGCCCCAACCTGGGATCGGCGGGCAGAGTTCGGCACCCAGCCCTCCGGCATCTTGGGTTCCCGCAGCGGGAAATTCATACCCCGAGCCTCCAGGGTGAGGAAGGAGTGGGCGTCCACCTCACGAACCGGGCCGGATTTATCCGGCCCACCCGGGTTGAAGGAGCACAGGCCGGTAAAACCCACCGTGAAGAACGTCACGAGGAGGAGGACACCCAGGGTCAGCAGGATGTCCTTCGTGGACTGAAACAGACGGGGCTTTTCGATACGCACGCCGGTCATTATCCCAGAAGCAGGGAGAATTGGTAATTCCCCAGCCGAACGAGCAATCAACGGCTCGGCCCCAGTTAGGGCAGTCCCCACGTCGCTGCCGACCTCTGTGTGTGGAGAGATATAAAATGAGGGCCGTACAGGGCTGCACTCTGCCGGAAAGAGAAAACGTGGTGGAGTCGATCAGCACGCTCAGCCCGCACGATCCAATCGAGTGAAAGAGTTGGTTTAACACCATGTCCGCCGATAATTCCAGCGCCACCCCACAGTCGACCAAGCAGGCCCCAGATCGCAACCTCGCCATGGAGCTCGTGCGCGTGACTGAGGCCGCCGCTCTCGCATCCGGAAAGTGGGTCGGTCGCGGCCAGAAGGAGTCCGGCGACGGCGCCGCTGTGGACGCAATGCGCATGATGATCAACTCCGTCGCAATGGACGGCGTCGTCGTCATCGGTGAAGGTGAGAAGGACGAAGCACCGATGCTATTCAACGGCGAGTCCGTCGGCACGGGCAAGGGCCCAGCGGTGGACATCGCCGTCGACCCGGTGGACGGCACCACCCTGATGGCAGAGGGCCGCCCGAACGCGATCTCCGTGATCGCGGCGGCGGAGCGCGGCAGCATGTACGACCCATCCGCCGTGTTCTACATGAAGAAGATCGCCGTCGGCCCGGAGGCTAAGGGCCTGATTGAGCTGGACGCACCGGCATCCCACAACATCCAGGTCGTCGCGAAGGCCAAGGGCATCGCCCCCGAGGAAGTCACCGTCGTGGTTCTGGACCGCCCGCGCCACCACGACCTGATCCGCGAGATCCGCGAGGCTGGCGCGAAGGTCCGACTGATCGGTGACGGCGACGTCGCCGGTGCGGTCGCCGCTGCCCAGGACTACTCCACCAACTCCGTGGACATCATGATGGGTATCGGTGGCACCCCGGAGGGTGTCATCACCGCCGCCGCCATGAAGTGCATGGGTGGCGAGATCCTGGGGCAGCTGTGGCCAAAGGACGACGCCGAGCGTGAGAAGGCCATCGACGCCGGCCACGACCTGTCGCAGATCCTCACCACCGACGACCTCGTGAACTCCGAGCACTGCTACTTCGTCGCCACCGGCGTGACCGACGGCGACATGCTGCGCGGCGTGTCTTACCGCAACCGCTCCGCGGTGACCCGTTCCCTGGTCATGCGCTCGAAGTCCGGCACAATCCGCTTCCTGGAGTCCCAGCACCAGCTGGGCAAGCTGCAGGAGTACTCGGTGCTCGACTACATCTAAAGCGAACGTCAAGCGCTCCCCCACTCGCATGGAAACCGCCGCGCAACCCGCTTGCCGCAAAGCTCGGTAGAATGTTGTGTGGCATGGGGAGCGCCTGAAGCTTCCCGCCCCAGCTGGGGCGCGCGATAATCCGAACTATTAATTCTTCAGAAAAGAAGGTAGCGATTATGACCGATCAAGAGTTCCGCATCGAACACGACACGATGGGCGAGGTTAAGGTCCCGGCGAAGGCCCTGTGGCGCGCCCAGACCCAGCGCGCAGTGGAGAACTTCCCAATCTCCGGCCGCCCGCTGGAGAGCGCACAGATCCGCGCGATGGGTCTGCTGAAGGCAGCCTGCGCCAAGGTCAACATCGAGCGCGGCCTGCTCCCGGAGGAGAAGGGCCAGGCCATCGTCGACGCCGCCCTGCGCATCGCCGATAACGAGTTCGACGCCGAGTTCCCGATCGACGTCTTCCAGACCGGCTCCGGCACCTCCTCGAACATGAACACCAACGAGGTCATCGCGTCCCTGGCTAAGCAGGCGGGCGTCGAGGTTCACCCGAACGACGACGTCAACATGGGCCAGTCCTCCAACGACACCTTCCCGACCGCCACCCACGTCGCCACCACCGAGGCCGCCGTCAAGGACCTCATTCCGGCCCTGGAGAAGCTTGAGGCTTCCCTCCTGAACAAGGCCAAGGAGTACAAGAACGTTGTGAAGTCCGGCCGCACCCACCTGATGGACGCGGTTCCGGTCACCCTGGGCCAGGAGTTTGGCGGTTACGCCCGCCAGATCGAGCTCGGCATCGAGCGCGTGAAGGCAACCCTGCCGCGTGTCGGCGAACTCCCGATTGGCGGCACCGCAACCGGCACTGGACTGAACACCCCGGCTGACTTCGGCGCGAAGGTCACCGAGGAGCTCAAGAACCTCACCGGTCTGGACGTCCTGAAGGAGGCCGAGGACCACTTCGAGGCTCAGGCCAACCGCGACGGCCTGGTCGAGATGTCCGGCGCGCTGCGCAGCGTCGCCGTCTCCTTCTACAAGATCGCCAACGACATCCGACTGATGGGGTCCGGCCCGCTGACCGGCCTGGGCGAGCTGCACCTGCCGGATCTTCAGCCGGGTTCCTCCATCATGCCGGGCAAGGTCAACCCGGTTCTGTGTGAGACTGCAACCCAGGTCTCCGCACAGGTCATCGGCAACGACGCCGCGATCGCCTTCGGTGGCACCCAGGGCCAGTTCGAGCTGAATGTCTTCATCCCGATGATGGCCCGCAACGTTCTCGAGTCCATCAAGCTGCTTGCGAACACCGCGACCGTCTTCGCCGAGCGCCTCGTCGATGGTCTCGAGGCCAACGAGGAGCACATGAAGCTGGAGGCTGAGAAGTCCCCATCCATCGTGACCCCGCTGAACTCCGCGATCGGTTACGAGAACGCAGCTAAGGTCGCGAAGACCGCGCTGGCTGAGGGGAAGACCATCCGCCAGACCGTCATCGACCTGGGCTTCGTCCCGGAGAAGCTCTCCGAGGAGGAGCTCGACAAGCGCCTCGACGTGCTGGCTATGGCCAACACCGACCGCGATCGCTTCTAAGGAGCATTCCGCCGCGATGAACTGGCACGAGATCAGTTCACGCGTCGCGTCGCCGGCCGGGGCACGGATCACCGTGGCCCGGCCGGTTTTCTTGTGCCCACTCTACGGGCCGAAATATCAGCTATCTCACATATTTTTGCATTGCGTGCAATAGTGCACTGAGCGTAATCTTTTTTAGGTGACACAGCATCAAGATTCCGAACATACGCCCGACCAGAACGGTCCGCCGACCGGGCGACGTGAGCGAAACCGACTCCACACCACCCTCGCCATTGAGGATGTGGCTACCCGCCTCTTTCTCGAACACGGCGTGGATGCAGTGACCGTGGAACAGATTTGCGAAGGCGCAGGCATTAGCCGGCGGAGCTTCTTTAATTACTTCGAATCCAAGGCCCAGCTACTGAGTGGGCCTTCAGCCAGCGTCATCACCCCGGCCCTTCTCGCAGAGATCACCGAATTGCCTGCGGAGGAGGACCTCCCCTTTCCGGCGCGGGTGGTGGAGCTGGTCGGCAGGGCGCATATCGAGGTCAGAGAACGGCGCCACGCCCGTTCGATCGATCCAGCGCTCTCCCGGGAGATCACCCGGCGCCGCGCTGTACTGCTGCGCACCTCCCCCGAGCTGCTCTACGCCCGCCATCATTCGCTCGATCTGGTTAAGGAGCGGCTCCAAAAGGCCATTATTGCCAATCTGTCCGGGCACCCCACCAATCGATGCCTGCGGAATCTGCCACTCGAGCAGGAAGCGCTTCTGCTGGTCAACATGGTGACCTCCACGGTGTGGTCCGCGCTGGCCCTGGCCCATAGCTCCGGCAGCGGCATCGCCGATGCAGAGGTTTTCGACGCCGCTACCCGCGCTCTCGGCACACTTCACGCTGGTTTCGACCGGCTGAGCTTCGAGTGAAGAGGCCTCAAGGCGGGGACGTGACGTCCTCACCTGGAAAACATTTCGACAATTACCCCCAACAGTAGGAAAAGTTAATGACAGAATCTGCGCCTGCCTCCACAACGGAGGATTACCGCAAGCAAAATAACGTCCCGCTGGTTTTCGCCTCGCTGATGATCGGCATGCTCATGTCCTCGCTGGGACAGATGATTTTTGCCACCGCGCTGCCGACGCTGGTCGGCGAGCTGGGCGGGGCGGATAAGATGAGCTGGGTCATCACCGCATTTTTGGTGACGATGACCATTGGCATGCCGATCTACGGCAAGCTCGGAGATCAGCTCGGGCGCAAGCCGCTGTATTTGTTCGCGATTGCGGTATTCCTGCTCGGCTCGCTTATCGGTGCGAATGCGCAGTCCATGGGGATGATGATCCTCGCCCGCGCGGTGCAGGGCGTGGGCGGTGGCGGCCTGATGGTGCTCTCACAGGCGATCATCGCCGACGTGGTCCCGGCTCGCGAGCGAGGCAAGTACATGGGGCTCATGGGCGCGGTCTTTGGCCTATCGAGCGTGCTTGGCCCCTTGCTGGGTGGATTCTTTACCGACGGCCCCGGCTGGCGGTGGGCGCTGTGGTTCAACGTGCCGCTGGCGGTCATCGCCTTCACGCTATCGGCGTTCGCGCTGAAGTTGCCGCGGCGCGGGGAACGTGCACCTTTCGACTGGTTCGGATCCCTGCTGTTGGCTGCCGCAACGAGCACGTTGATCCTGGCGTTGACCTGGGGCGGCCGGGATTACGGCTGGACCGACCCGGTCATCTTGGGACTGCTGGGTACCACCATCGTGGCCACCGCATTGTTCCTGGTGGTTGAGCCACGGGTGTCGAACCCGGTGCTGCCGACGAAGCTCTTTGGGGTACGCAACTTCGCGCTGACCACGATCTCCAGCATTATCGTTGGTGTGGCGATGTTCGGTGCCATGGCCTATCTGCCGACGTATATCCAGATGATTCATGGCCTGTCCCCCACTGCTGCGGGCCTCATGATGATCCCGATGATGGCCGGGATGCTCATCTCCTCGACGACGTCGGGCCGCTACATCTCCAGCACAGGCAAGTACAAGTACTTCCCCGTTGTGGGCCTGGGGATCGCGACGGTCGCGTTGCTGATGGTGGGACGGCTAACCCCGGATTCCTCCATGACGTACCTGGGGCTGTGCCTCGCGGTGTTTGGTGTGGGGTTGGGTCTGACGGTGCCGATCTTGACGCTGGTGGTGCAGAACACCTTCCCCATCAAGATTGTTGGTACCGCGACGGCTGCGAATAACTTCTTCCGGCAGATCGGTGGTTCGGTGGGTGCCGCGGTGGTGGGCAGTTTGTTTAGCCACCGGGCTGGTGAGTTTATGTCGCAGCGGCTGCCGGAGGCGCTGGCTGCGATGGGGCCTGAGGCGGCGCCGTACGCGGAGAAGTTCGCCCACGGCGGTCAGCACAGTTTGACGCCGCATGCGGTGCACGAGCTGCCGGCTCCGGTGCGGGATGCTGTGGTGGGCGCGTATAACGATGCGCTGGTGCCGGTGTTGGGATGGCTGGCGCCGGCGATGCTGGTGGCGGGGTTGGTGCTGGTCTTTATTCGGCCCCAGCGGCTCAGCGAGACGCTAACCTAGCGAAGCGGCTCAGCTGGGGGAATTATTCGCCGTTGCGGGCGGGGCCTTCCTCGAGGACGAGCTCGTAGACCTGGTTATCGCGCCAGGCGTCCTTCTTGGGCCCGTAGCTCATCTTTGCCATGGAGTGGAAGGTCCCGACGAGTTCGAAACCGCGGGAGACGTGCAGGCGCACGGAACCTTCATTCTCCGGGAAGATGTGGGAGTGGATGGACCAGCGGCCTGCCTTGGTGGCCTCGGCGATGAGAGTGTCGAGCAGCTTGCCGCCTACGCCACGCCCCTTAGCGTCGCTGGACATGTAGATCGAGTCTTCGATCACGCCGTGGAAGACTTCGCGCTGGCTAGCTGGGGATGCTGCGATCCAGCCGAGGATCTTGCCGGTGGCTTCGTCTTCGGCGACGAAGGTCAGTTCCAGCAGGCGGGCCGCCCGGAAGTCCTCCCATTCGGGGGCTTCGGCCTCGAAGGTGGCTTCGCCGGTGTTCATGCCTTCTTGCAGGATGGCGCGCACCTCCGGGTAGTCCTCTTCGCGGAGGTTGCGGATGATGATGCTGTCTTCTGCGCGCTTCGGGCTTTCGACGTCCTGGATCTTCGCCTCAGATCCACCCGTCGTCTCTGGAGTGTTCTTACCCACGGTCGTCATGGCACAGATTCTGCCTTAGTGCCGGCGGCCTTTCCAACTTTTCTTTCCGCTTTTCTTGCGCGCACCTGCGGCTCCGCGGGATCGGCGTGGGGTGGTTGCCGTCGACGTCGCGTTTCTTTGCGTGCGGCCGGCCCGTTTCTGTTCCGCGCCGCTGAGTTCCCCTCGGCTGCTTCCGGCCTTTCGGCCGCGGCAGATGCCGACGAATTCTTGTATTTCCTCGGCGTCCCGTTCTTTCAGCCAGACGACGGCGACGACGGTCGTGCCGGGCAGCTCTGAACCGGGCGCGGTGCTCTCTTCCTCACCGCTCTTCGCCGTCTGATCGACTGAACCTGCTTCCGAATCTTCGTCTCGCGGTGCGGGGAGCAGGAGTTCGCGGTTGACCACTCCCCTGGCCCTCAGAGCCCGCAGGAGTGGGCGAGGTGCGACGACGATTCCGACGTTGGCCGCGACAACACCCAGCATTTCGCGGAGTTTGGGCAGGTCGTCGATGCCGTCGGCGGGCGTGGTGTACATGAACATCTCGTCGGAGAGTTCGGCCCACGTGACCCGGTCCAGCACCTCGATCGGGTGCTCCTTGGGGGCGGCCACACCCATTTGTTCCTCATAGAGGGTCACGGCGTGGAATTTTTCCTTCTCCACGCCCCTCTGGCCGAGACGGACGATCGCAACGTCCGCTTCTCTCCTGTTGATATATGTCAGCGGGTCGTCCGCGGCGGCGCCAGCGCTTCTCCAACCGGGGACGCGGTCGTCGAAGCGAGCGAACCACTTGTCCGGGTTGATGCCAGGACTAAAGACGACGCGGAGGTATCGCGGGGCGAGCTGAGCCATGGGAACATACTATCGCGAGGCCCCGCGGGCGCTTAAGGAATGTCAGGCCAGGTTGTCGGGAGGCGGGGTTAGCGGGCACTTGGCTCTAGGATGGGGACGGGAAAGTTGAGCATGCGCAGCGCCGCTACTGGCGGCGCGCGGACGAGAGAAATACCGGCTCGGACAGTGTGTCTGAGCGATCAGGAGAGGCAATGACAGAAAAGAAGGTCTCAAAGGGACCAAAAATGAAGCCAATGACGGCGGCAAAGAAGCTGGGGATCTACCTACCGGCCGCCCCGGAGGAGTTTCAGAACACCCCGCTGGCCCACGAGGAGTTCGTGGAGCTGCAGCAGAACCCACCTGAGTGGCTGCAGCAGCTGCGCCTCGAGGGCCCCCACCCACGCCCTGAGGTGGCACGGAAGCTGGGCATTACGATCACCGCCCTGCGCAAGAATGATCTGGATAAGCCGCTGACCACCTCCGAGATCAAGGAGCTGCTGGAGAATCAGCCGGAGTGGCTGCGCGAGGCTCGGAAGTCGCTGGCGGAAAATCGCCCAGGTGGCAAGAACTAGGTCATCCGCCCTGGGGGGAACGACTTAAGGGAAAAGCTCAGGCGGGGCTTAAGCATCACAGTGCTTAAGCCCCGCCTGAGCTTTTGGTACCCGTGCGACGACACCGGGTGTACCCCGTTGACCGCCGTGGGTGACTAGGCCACGGCAGCTTTTCAACCCATCGCTTTCCTACGCGCCGTGACAAGTTGCCGGGCAAGGAGAGAAGAGGATCCTTCCCGAGCGGCGCGGATGAAAACGACTATCCACTACTGGCGCACCTCGTGAGATGATCCTCCGTGGGCGCTGATTTGAGGTTAGCATTACCTAAGTTTGGGCACAAGGGTTTAAAAAATATTTCTTCATAAATAGGTGACTGAGGCCACAAAGCGTTACTATGAACATAAGCATTAAGAGTTCTGGGTCACAGTGCGAACTGTGCCAGCTCTTTCACCGAACATCCCCCGACTTCCGGAGAGGACAACATGAAGAACTACCTTCCGCGCACCCTGTTCAACGAAGAGCACGAGATGTTCCGCGAGGCCGTTCGCGGCTTCGTGGAGACCGAAATCCGCCCGAACGTGGAGCGCTGGCACGACCAGGGCTACGTCGACCGCGAGATGTTCAAGAAGGCCGGCGACATGGGCCTGCTGGGCATGGAGGTCGACGAGCAGTGGGGCGGCGGCGGAATGAACGACTACCGCTTCAACGCCGTACTGACCGAGGAGCTCGCCAAGGCTGACTCCGGCTCCATCATCGTGGGCATCCAGACCATCAACGACCTGGTCATCCCATACCTGCAGCGCTTCGCCAACGACGAGCAGAAGGAGCGCTTCCTCAAGCCACTGTGCTCCGGTGAGAAGATCGCCGCGATCGCTATGACCGAGCCGGAGGCCGGCGCCGACCTGGCTGGCATCCGCACCCTGGCCCGCGACAACGGCGACGGCTCCTTCACCGTCAACGGCGCGAAGACCTTCATCTCCAACGGTGTCCAGGCGGACTTCACCATCATCGTCGCCATCACCGACCCGGAGAAGGGCCGCGCCGGCATCTCCCTGCTCATCGTTGAGGACGGCATGGAGGGCTACACCAAGACCGGTCCGCTGAAGAAGGTCGGCCTGAAGTCCCAGGACACCGCCGAGCTCTCCTTCGAGAACGTCCAGGTCCCGGCCGAGAACCTGCTGGGCGAGCGCGGTGCTGGCTTCGGCTACCTGCGTCACAACCTGGCACAGGAGCGCCTGTCCATCGCCGTGGGCTCCATCGCGACCTCCCGCCGCGCCTTCGACCTGGTGTACCAGCACTCCCAGGACCGCAAGACCTTTGGCAACCGTCTGGTCGACCACCAGGCCTACCGCTGGGAGCTGGCCAAGATGGTCCAGGGCCTGCAGGCTGCACAGTCCTTCGTCGATGCCTGCATCGAGGCCAAGGTCAAGGGCGAACTGGACGAGACCACCGCTGCGATGGCGAAGTACCACACCACCGAGCTGCAGATCGAGGTCGTGAACCAGGCACTGCAGATGCACGGCGGCTACGGCTTCATGATGGAGTACCCGATCGCTACCCACTACCTGGACTCCCGCGTCCAGCCGATCTACGGTGGCCCGAACGAGATCATGCTGGAGATCGTCTCCCGCAAGCTGGCTAAGGGCGAGTAAGCCACTCCCCTGCCCTCACCCGGCTGGGCGCAGCTTGAGCGCCCCACCCGGTGAGCAACACAACAAAGAACCCGATGGTTTCCACCATCGGGTTCTTTCGGCTTTGAGTCACGACTGCGACTACTTCACCTCGATACCGGCCTCACGCAGTTCGGCGAGAGCCGCTTCCTCGCCCGCTGCTGACACCGGCGCGCACAGGCGCGGGATCACATTGACGTCGAAGCCCTCAGCCTTCGCATCCAGTGCGGTGGCGCGCACGCAGAAGTCGGTCGCAATACCAACCACGGTCACCTGACCAATGCGGCGGGAACGCAGCCATTCCGCGAGAAGTACCTTCGGACGCTCCTCGTCGGCAGCAGCGCTCTTCGCTTCCGTAGCTGCCAGAGAGTCCGCGAGGTGGCCTTCAAAGCCCGAGTAAGCGGGCTCGTACTCACCCTTGTGGAACCACGCCTCGACCTGGTCGGTCGCAAGCGCCGGGTGCGACTGCGCGCCGGTGGTTCCGGCAACGCAGTGCACCGGCCAGGTGTCCTGGTAGTCCGGCTCAGCCCCCTCTGGGGCGAAATGCCCGGCCGGGTCGATGTGCCAATCCTTCGTGCCCACGATGACGTCGTACCGGTGTAGGCCGGCGATGTGCTTGCTGATCGCTTCGGCGGCCTGCGCGCCACGTTCGGTAGCCAGGCTGCCATCGACGAAGTCATTCTGCACGTCAACGATGATCAGCGCGTGCCCCGCCCCAGCGGACGGGGACGCGGAGCCAGCCTGGCTGCCCTGCGGGTTCACAGCGGATTCCGCCATTGTTAGACCAGCTTCCAGTCTTCGAGGCCCTCGTACAGCGGGAAGTCCTCGGCAACCTTGGAGACACGAGCGCGCAGCGCGTCGATGTCGGCGTTCTTACCCTGTGCCAGCGCGGTACCGATGACGTCCGCGACCTCGGTGAAGGAAGCCGTATCCAGGCCGCGGGAAGCCAGGGCCGGGGTACCGATGCGCAGGCCGGAGGTGACCATCGGCGGGCGTGGGTCGAAAGGAACGGCGTTTCGGTTGACGGTGATGCCAACCTCGTGCAGCAGATCCTCCGCCTGCTGGCCATCCAGCTCGGAGTGACGCAGATCAGCCAGCACCAGGTGGACGTCGGTGCCGCCGGTGAGGACCTCGACGCCAGCGCCCTTGGTGTCAGCAGCGGACAGGCGCTCAGCCAGGATCTTCGCGCCCTCGAGGGTGCGGGCCTGGCGGTCGCGGAACTCGTCGGTCTGGGCCACCTTCATTGCCACGGCCTTCGCGGCAACAGCGTGCATCAGCGGGCCGCCCTGCTGGCCCGGGAAGACTGCGGAATTGAGCTTTTTCGCCCACTCCTGCTTCGCCAGGATCAGGCCGGAACGCGGGCCGCCGAGGGTCTTGTGCACGGTGGTGGACACGACGTCAGCGTGCGGGACCGGAGACGGGTGCAGGCCAGCAGCAACCAGACCTGCGAAGTGGGCCATGTCGACCCACAGCTTCGCGCCGACCTCGTCCGCGATGGAGCGGAAGGCGGCGAAGTCCTGGTGGCGCGGGTAGGCGGACCAACCGGCGATGATGACGGTCGGCTTCTCCTTGAGGGCCTGCTCGCGGACCTTATCCATGTCGATACGCATGGTCTCCGGGTCCACCTCGTAGGCGATGGCCTCGTAGAGCTTGCCGGAGAAGTTCAGGTGCATGCCGTGGGTCAGGTGGCCACCGTGCGCCAGAGACAGGCCCAGGATCTTATCCCGTGGGCTTGCCAGTGCCATGAGGACGGCGGCGTTGGCCTGCGCACCGGCGTGCGGCTGCACGTTGGCGAACTCGGCACCGAAGACCTGCTTCGCGCGGTCGCGGGCCAGGTCCTCGATGACGTCGACGTGCTCGCAGCCGCCGTAGTAGCGGCGTCCCGGGTAGCCCTCGGCGTACTTGTTGGTCAGGACGGAGCCCTGCGCCTGCAGCACTGCACGCGGCACAAAGTTCTCACTCGCGATCATCTCGAGAGTGTTGCGCTGGCGAGCCAGCTCACCGTCGATCGCGCGGGCGACATCCGGGTCGAGTTCGGCCAGCGGCACGTTGTGCTGGATGGTCTGTGGAGAATCGGACATAAGTTTCCGTCGGCCTTCCTTCAAAAGGGTGTATACCACCAAGAATGCAGACCGATCCTTGGGGTAGAAGGTGTTGTTGCGTTGCGCCCCACATCTTAGCGCCTGCCCCGGACGCAGGTCACAGTGCACCTAGCACATTTGGGTTATCTCCCCCCACACAGGCACAATGAGGCCATGAATCGTACGCCCCAGCGCGCCTCCGCGGACGCGGCTGTATCGCCCTTTATCGAGCTCAAAAGGAGCCAATGGCGCGAACTCCGTAAGTCCATGCCGCAGGTTTTGAGCGAATCGGAGCTCGACCAGCTACGCGGCATCGGCGACGAGATTGACCTGGACGAGGTTAGCGAGGTCTACCTCCCGCTGTCCCGCCTCATCAACCTGCGGGTCGAGGCCCAGCGCAGCCTGAATCAGGCTACCGAGACCTTCATCGGCGAACCTATGCCTCCCACGCCGTACATCATCGGAGTGTCCGGCTCCGTGGCCGTCGGGAAATCCACCACCGCGCGTGTGCTCCAGGTGCTGCTGCAGCGCTGGGACTCCAGCCCCCGGGTGGACCTGATCACCACGGACGGATTCCTCTTCCCCACCGCCGAGCTGGAGCGCCGTCGTCTGCTGCACCGCAAGGGTTTCCCCGAATCTTATGACCAGCAAGCCCTGCTGAATTTTGTGACCAAGGTGAAATCAGGCGCCCGAAACGTCAAGGCGCCGGTCTACTCGCACGAGGCCTACGACCGAATTGCCGGCGAGTTCGAGGTGGTTGACCAACCAGACATCCTCATCGTCGAGGGTCTCAACGTGCTGCAGACAGGACCCACCCTCATGGTTAGCGATCTCTTCGACTTCTCCGTGTACGTCGACGCCCGGGTCGAGGACATCGAGGACTGGTACATCTCCCGATTCCTGCGGCTGAAAAACACCGCCTTCAAGGACCCGGATGCGCACTTCCACCACCTCGCGGGGTTGAGCGACGAACAGGCCGCCCAGGTGGCCCGGGAGATCTGGCAGACAGTGAACCTGCCCAACCTCATGGAGAACATCTTGCCGACCCGGATCCGGGCCAGCCTGGTAATGCGCAAGGGCGCAGATCACCTCGTCGACCGGGTGCGGATGCGCAAGATTTAGACCCGCCCGCCCACAGCCGACACTGCCCCCGGCCTTCCCATGACGGCTCAGGACAACCAGTACAGCACTGAACTAGAGCCCGAAGCGGCGGTGCCGCTGGGAGTATTCCCGCAGCGCGCGGAGGAAGTCCACCCGCCGGAAGGCTGGCCAGTAGGTGTCCGTAAACCAAATCTCGGAGTAGGCAGACTGCCACAGCAGAAAGCCAGAAAGCCGCTGCTCCCCCGACGTCCGGATCACCAGGTCCGGGTCTGGCTGTCCCTTGGTGTACATGTGGTTGCCCAGGGAGTCGACGGTAATCTTCTCGGCGATCTTTTCCGCTGGCGTGCCGTCCGCAGCGAGTTCCGCGACGGTGTCTCGCACCGCATCGACGATCTCCTGCCGTCCGCCGTAGCCGACGGCGACGTTGACGCACACGCCTGTGTTATTGGCGGTGAGCTGCTCGTTGTATTCCAGTCGCTCCCGCAGCTGCTGTGGCAGCAGCTCGAGGTGTCCCACGGAGCGCACGCGGAAGCCAGCTTTCGCCTGCCCAAGCTCGTCGGCGACATCCCCAATGATTTTGACCAGCAGCTCGAGTTCCTCCGGTTCACGCTTGAGGTTCTCGGTGCTGAGCAGGTACACGGTCACCGAGGCGATGCCCATCTCGTCGCACCAGTTACACATCTCGGCGATCTTACGAGCGCCCACGCGGTGCCCATGGGAGACGTCGGTGAAGCCGTTCTCCCTCGCCCAGCGTCGGTTGCCGTCGGCCATGATGGCGATGTGAGCCGGGCGCGGCAGATCTCGAAGAGAACGAGCCAGCCGCGCCTCATAGGCGGGGTAGAGCAGACTGGCGAGCCTCTTCAGCGGCTCGGTTCTCCCGATCGCTGCCGCAAGCTTTGGTAGACGCACGATTGTTAATCCTCTCGCTTAGCGTGCAGGATTCTCGTTTTCGTCTTCATCTTCCTGAGCCTTCGCGCGCTCTGCGTCGATCGCGTCTGGCCCCGTGAGCTGCCCGGAGGCCGGTTCGAAACGAGCATCAGTCTGCGGCACCTCGGTGCGAGCAAACAACACCCCGCCCTTCGCGTACTCCTCATAACCGCTCTCCTCCATCGCCTTGTTGAGCCGCTCCTCATCAAACACATCGATGCCGTGCTGCTCGGCGAAGGCGCGGCGGCGCTCCAGGCGGCGCAGCCTGCGATTCATGCCGAATCCGATAACGATGACCACAAAGAGCAGCCCCAAGATGACGAACAGCCCGACCGGCGAGGCCTTGCCGAACTCCTCGCCGCGTGGGCCCGTATTGGGGGTTGGACCTTGGGCGATAACAGTGGTCGTGTACGCCGCCCCTGCGTTCACCAGATCCGCTGCTGACAGAGCAGGGGTCGAAAGAGCTGCGAACATGTCATCCATTCCCTTCGGCGGCGGTCAAGCCGTGTGTGAGTACTGGGCTAAAAATTCTCTAGCGGAAATCCTACTGCTCGGGGCGCACCGGCACCTCTGGCGGCTGGCTCTGGCTGAGCTCATCGGCGCTGTCCACCGGCGGAAGGCCCGCGGTGAGTTCCCTCTCTGGCAGTGTAGTGGCTACCCGGGTCTTCGCTAATTCGAACTCTTCCGTGGGCCACGTCTCGCGCTGCACACCCACGTCCACACCGAAGAACGGACCGTCCGGGTCGATCTGGGTGGCATGCGCCGTCAGCGCGGCATCGCGGCGTTCGAACCAATCCGCGGCGTTCACGCGGGTGGTGACGCGAGGGTAGACGTCCTGCTTCGCGCGCCAGAAGGCCAGCTGGGTCATCGTGCGCTGGTACTCACGCAGGGTCATCTCACCGTTGGCCTGCCGCTGTGCCACCGCCTCGGCGAGCATGTTGAAACGGGTCACCACGAATCCGTGTGTGTAATACAGCTTCAGGGGAGCCCAGGCCTCGCCAAGATCGGGTCGATACTCGGGGTCTCCTGCCAAGTCCCAGGCGCGCATGGACACTGCGTGGACCATCAGGTGATCCGGGTGCGGGTAACCACCGTTTTCGTCATAGGTAATGATCACGTGCGGCTGGAATTCGCGGATCTGCGCAACCACGTCACCGGCCACCTCGTCGACATCCTGCAGTGCAAAGCAGCCGTCTGGGAGATCCTCCCGCTTTCCAGATTCCGGCAGGCCGGAGTCAACGTAGCCCAGCCAACGGTGCTCCACCCCCAAGATCTCCGCGGCGCGGGCCATTTCTTCCCTGCGCACAGCCGCTAGGTTCTCGTGCACCTCGGGCCGGTCCATCCTGGGGTTGAGGATGCTGCCCTCTTCGCCGCCCGTGCAGGTCAACACGCGGACACGGTGGCCTTCGTCGATATAACGAGCCATCGTCGCCGCGCCCTTGCTGGATTCATCATCCGGGTGGGCATGAATCGCCAGCACACGGTAGCCACCCTGGGCACCGCTCGTCGTCGAATCAGTCATACTTCCGTATTGTTCCACGCGTGATGAAGAGAAGTCACACGGCACCTCCCCACCGCAGGAGCAGGTCGGACTGGGGAGAGAAAATCTGCTTTTCCGGGTGCATTGCCTAGAATGTAAACCACCATGACCTCTGATGCTTCCCCTTCGGTTCCCAACTCCCGCCCGGGTAATGCGCAGATGCCCGCCGACGATGCCTTGAAGGCCCGCTACGGTGCTGAGCGCAACCGCCCCTTTGCCGGCAAGGTGCTGGTCATTGCGTTGGTTGTCCTCATCGCTGGGGCGATGGCCTACGCGGTCAACCAGTTCATGAATGCGTCCACCGCGGACGTCACCGCAGTCGAGTCCGGCGGTTCCGTGGTGTCCGACAACCGGCTGAACATGCGCGTCGACGTCACCCGAGAGGATCCGTCCAAGCCGGCTTATTGCGTCGTCACCGCGATGGACTACGACAAGAACGAGGTCGGCCGCCGCGAGTTCTACGTCCCTGCCGACGGGCCGGAAACGTCCCGGCACTCGGTTGATATCAACACCCGCGTGCAGGGCTACGCCGGGAAAATCTACGGCTGTTCTTCGATCATCCCCTCCCACCTGAAGCAGTAGCCCACCAAAAGCCGGCAACCGACGACGCGTCCACTGAAGTTTTCGCGTCTATTCGGTGCTAGAATACGCCCGGACAAGCGAGAACCGGCAGGCGTCGGCGAAACCGTGGGACATTTCCTGCAAAGCTATCGCCACCCGAGGCGCTACCGCCGGGGACGGTGCATGGACCGTGATTGCCCGGATCAGCTGAAAATTACTGAAATAGTTTCCAAGGAGGATGGCGCAGATGGCAGACAATCAGACCACCTGGCTCACCCAAGAATCCTACGACCGACTCAACGCGGAGCTGTTCGCCCTGAAGGAGAACCGCCCGGTCCTGGCCGCCGAGATCAATGAGCGCCGCGAAGAGGGTGACCTCAAGGAGAATGGTGGCTACCACGCCGCCCGCGAGCAGCAGGGCCAGGAAGAGGCCCGCATCGCCTACCTCGAGGAGCTGCTGGACAACGCCACCATCGGTGAAGCTCCACAGGAGTCCGGCGTCGCCCTGGTCGGCACCGTCGTGCACGTCTACTACGACGACGATGAGGAGGACAAGGAGACCTTCCTCATCGGTACCCGTGGCCTGGAGTCCTCCAACCCGGAACTGGAGACCTACTCCACCGATGCCCCACTGGGCGCAGCACTGGTCGGCGCGAAGGTCGGCGAGACCCGTGAGTACGAAACCCCGACCGGCGACACCGTCCGGGTGACCCTCGTGGAGGCAGAGCCATATAACCCGGATCTGGACATCCCGCGCGCGATGCAGAAGTAATTCTGGAGCGGCACTGCCTCACTCTGGCAACGCGAAAACCCTCGGCCCTTGAAAATCCAGGGCCGAGGGTTTCTTTGTGCCTAGCTGCCGCTGCCAAAGCCTGCTGGCGGTGTTAACGCTCCGGGTGCTTCACCGAGCGTTCATCAGCAGCGGATGACGCGGTGTCTACGGAACCAGCCGGTGCATCCGCAGCGTTACCCTCCTGGTCCGCCCACCGCTTGGTTTCGTGGTCGTAGGCGATCTCTTCACCCTCCTCATCCACTCGCTGGTACCAGTCGGTGACGTTCTCAGAGGAGGAGTCGAAGTGGGCGCCCGCTCCCCTGCCCTCCGGTGCAGAAGCGACGATGAATTCGAAGTCATCGCCGTGCTCCTCCAGGCCACGAACCACCGCGTTTTCCACCGCGGTGCTGGCGTAGTCTTTGCGGATCGCTGCAGGGTCGGTGCGGAGATCCTTGAGGAAGGCCACGGTCATCAACAGGAGGACAATCGAGAACGGCAGCGCAATAAGGATCGTGAGGTTCTGCAGCGCTGTCAGCGCGGTTTCTCCGCCGGCCAGCAGCATCACCGTGGCGATACCCATCATGCATGCACCCCAGAACACGATGACCAGCTTGTTCGGCGCAGGGTTGCCCTGGGAGGACATGGTCCCCATCACCACGGACGCCGAGTCCGCGGAAGTAACGAAGAAGATCGTGAGAACTGCGATCAGCAGGAACGGGGTAATCGTGTTCAAGGGCAACTGGTCGAAGAGTGCGAAGAGGACTTGCTCGGAATTCGCGGAGCCGTCGAACATCTCGCGGCCTTCCCGGCTGAAGGTGATGGAGGCGCCACCAAAGATGGTGAAGGCCAGGACCAGGATGGCGGTCGGGCCGGCGATCGTTGCCAGCGCGAATTCACGGATGGTGCGGCCACGGGAAATCCGAGCAATGAACATGCCGACGAATGGGGTCCAGGCGATCCACCAAGCCCAGTAGAAGGCTGTCCACGCGCCCTGGAACTCGAGGGTCTCCTGACCCCAGGACAGGGATTTGCCCATCATCGGCAGCAGCTGATCGATATAGGTCGCAACCCCTGATGGCACGAGGTTCAGCAGGAAGAGGCTCGGGCCAAAGAGGAATACGAAGGCCACGAGCAGCAGCGTCAGCGTGATGTTGATATTCGACAGGTAGCGGATGCCCCGCGCCACGCCAGAGACGGCGCTGATGATGAAGGCAACGCCGAGCACACCGATGATGGCGATGACCGCATTATTGGCCAGCGGGCCTGCCCCAGAAATGATCTCCACACCTTGGGCGATCTGCAGGGCAGATAGCCCGAGCGTGGCAGCGGTGCCGAAAAGGGTGGCGACGATCGCCATCATGTCGATCACCCGGCCCGCGATCCCCTCATTCGGCTGAGTGCCCAGCAGAGGCCGGAACACGGAGCTCAGCAGCGAGGGGCGCCCGCGGCGATAAGTGGAATAGGCCAGTGCTCCGCCGACCAGCGCGTAGAGCCCCCAGATGGATAGTCCCCAGTGGAAGTGGGACTGGGCCAGCGCCTGGTGCAGAGCCGCCGGGGTTTCCGCGGCTACGGTCTCCGGCGGCGGTGAAAGGTAGTACGCCAGAGGCTCGGAGGGGCCGAAGAAGAACACGCCCACGCCAATGCCGGCGCCAAACATCATCGCGATCCAGGAGTATCGGGAGAACTCTGGCGGCTCATCATCCCGGCCCAGCGGGATCTGGCCATAACGGGAGAACGCAAGGTAGAGCATGACGATGATGCCCAAGCTCATGACGAGGTTGAGCAGCCACGCGGCATTATTCATCGCCCAGTCGTACGCGGCGGCCGACGCTGTGGACACCGACTCTGGGGAGGCGATTCCCCAGGAGATAAAGGCCACGATGAGGGTGGCGGTGACGAAGAAGACGACGCGGTCCAGCGAGAAGCTCTTGTTCTGATCTTCGACGCTCAAGCCCGGGACCAACCCGGGATGCAGGTCGTGCGGATACAAACCGACGTGGGAACTTCTTCCGGCCTTGAGCAGCTCGGCCGCGGCCTGGGTCTTAGTCGGACGTGGGTTTTCGCCGAGACTCATCGGCGCTCCTTGCTAGCCGGGTCAGTGCTTGTGCGCCCAGCTGTTTGACAGTCGTTGAACTGATCACGCTACCAATATCTACAGACACGCGGGCTCGGCGCGGGTAACCCCCTCCCCCAGGGGCATGAAACAGCCCCTGGGGGTTAAACCACCAGGGGCAAAGTTTCTCGAAGTGCCAGCGCGCGCATGCGCCCTGGCCCTGCGCTGCTAGGGCTAGTCCCTATTGATGTAAGACAGCAGGCGCAGGATCTCGGTGTAGAGCCAGACCAAGGTCACGGCCAAGCCGAGGGCCACGCCCCAGGCCATCTTGGACGGCGCACCGGCGCGGACGAGGCGGTCGGCGGCGTCGAAGTCCTGCAGGAAGCTCAGCGCTGCCAGGCCGATGCACAGCAGGGAGAAGATCCAGGACAGCGGGGAGCCATCGCGCAGCGGGCCAGCGCCACCGGTGAACAGGCCGATGACCATGCTGCCCAGCGCCAGTACCAGTACACCGATCAGTGCGGCGACCATGAACTTCGTGAACTTCGGGGTCACGCGAATCGCACCCGTCTTGTAGACGAAGAGCATGCCGGCAAACACGCCGATGGTGCCCAGGATCGCCTGGCTGATCATGGCGCCAGCGTTGGTGTCCCCCACCGCCATGCCGGTGAGCATGTAGCTAAAGCCACCGACGAACAGACCCTCGAAGCCTGCGTAAAGCAGAGTGACGACTGGGGAGCCGTACTTCTTCGCGAAGGCGGAGACCAGCACGGTGATGAGGCCACCGATGGCGCCGACCACGGTGAGGATCGAGCCCGTTGCCGGATTCGTGCCGAAGATAAAGTAGTTCGCCGCAGCCAGCACGACGATGACGGCCAGCGTGATGCCGGTCTTTGCCACCACATCGTCCACGGTAATCGGGCGGTCGGCCGGGCCGGCCTGGCCGTAATTCGCGGCGTCCTGCAGCCCGTCCTGGTAGGTCGCCGTGGCAGCGGCACCACGGGCGCTGGTGGCGAACTGGCCGTAGCCGCCGCCCTGTTGGCCGTAGCCCTGCTGACCGTAACCCGGCTGACCATAGCCCTGGGGCTGCTGGCCCTGGCGGTTCTGGCCGGTCAGCTCGGCCATGAATGGATTAGATTTCTGCACCTGAAAGCCTCAACTTTCGATTATTCGGAAGACTCGTTCTTGCCGCCATGCGCGCACCTAAGTGGTGCGTCTACACGACCCGATCGGAGATCGGGGTTCATGTCACGCGCGATGTCCCGGCAGTGCCGGGGCGCGCCACGATACTGGTAGTCGGTTAAAAATTCTTACTTCACAATGTACCAACGCATGTGACGCACTTTTAGTTCCCGACGCTGCGGACTTTCTTTCTCAACCCACCGCATAGGTTCCTCGACAAAGGTATATTTCCACCCATGACTGCTTTGCGATTCCCCAAGCGACTGTCCCTCGGCGCACTCCCGGCAAACTTCCAAGAGGCGCTGCGCGGGCTGTCCGCCAACAAGCTGCCCGCCGATGGCTCCAAGCCCGAGAAGACGATCGAGGTCGAGGTTTCCTTCACCGCGGAGCACCTCGGCTGGGTCGGTTCCGGCGATGAGGAGGACGTCCACCGTGCCGTGGACGCCGCCCGTCAGGCACAGCGCTCCTGGGCTCACGTTCCCTTCTCGGAGCGCAAGGCCATCCTCCTGCGTTTCCACGACGCCGTCCTGAAGAACCGCGAGCTGCTGATGGACATGGTGCAGCTGGAGACCGGCAAGAACCGCGCCTCCGCCTTCGATGAGGTCATGGACGTCGCGAATAATTCCCGCTACTACGCCAATAACGCGGAGAAGATCCTGAGCCCGAAGCGCCGACGCTCCGCGGTTCCGGTGCTCGCCAAGTCCCGCCAGCACTTCCAGCCCGTGGGCGTGGTCGGCCAGATCTCGCCATGGAACTACCCACTAACTCTGGGCATCTCCGACGCCCTTCCTGCGCTCATCGCGGGCAATGCGGTGGTCGCGAAGCCGGACTCCGCGACCCCGTTTACCTCCCTGCTGGTGTTCGGCCTGCTCTTCGAGGCCGGCCTGCCACGCGACCTCGTCCAGCTGGTCACCGGCTCCGGCCGGGTCGTGGGCAGCGAGATAGCCAATACCTGCGACTTCCTGATGTTCACCGGATCTACCGCCACCGGCAAGATCCTTGGGGCTACCGCGGGCTCCCGCCTGATCGGTTTCTCCGCGGAGCTGGGCGGCAAGAACCCCCTGATCGTCGCGGCGGACGCGAAGATGGATTACACGGTCCGTGGCGTGGTTGATGCCTGCTACTCCAACTCGGGCCAGCTGTGCGTGTCCATCGAGCGGGTGTACGTGGAGCGACCGGTCTACGAGGAGTTCAGCGCCAAGTTCGCCGACGCCGTGCGCGCCATGACGCTCGGCCCAGGCTTCGACTGGGAGGTGGCGATGGGTTCGCTGGCCTCCCAACAGCAGCTGGATACGGTCACCAGCTACGTGGACGACGCTGTCGCCAAGGGCGCACGGGTGCTCGCTGGCGGCAAGGCTCGCCCGGACCTAGGCCCCTACTTCTACGAGCCCACCGTTCTCGCGGATGTTCCTGCCGACGCGAAGCTGCGCACCGAGGAGGTCTTCGGTCCGGTCGTCTTCGTCGAGGTCGTTGACGACCTGGTGGCTGCGGTCAATGCCGCCAACGACACCGTCTATGGTCTCAACGCCTCCGTCTTCGCCAGCCCCGATACGGGGCACCGCATCGCCCCGCAGATCCGGGCAGGTTCTGTCTCCATCAACGACGGCTACACGGCCGCATGGTCGGCCATCGACAACACCAGTGGCGGCATGAAGGACTCTGGCATGGGCGGCCGCCACGGCGCGGCCGGGCTGCTGAAGTACACCGATAGCCAGAACATCACCGAGCAGCGGTGGATGTCGATGCGTGGTCCGGAGAGCCTGGGTGCGAAGGCCTACGCGCGCATCATGAGCAGCGCACTGCTGGCCGGCAAGAAGCTGCGCATGCTGCCCTAATGACGTAGCACACGCGCGCCCGCCCTCCCCGACGGAACTCTTTCCCCGGGGAGGGTTTCTTGATGGAACGCCAGCCACCAAGAAGCACTCGCGGCGTTATCAGCAGCGGTAACACGCCCTTACTTGACGACCGGGCGCACGCTCACGGTCTCCAGGCAGGCCTCAGGTCCCATCTCCGCGGCCAGCCGCACCGCGCCGGCGACGTCCTCCGCGCGGACATAGACGCCCGGGTCGTAGTTAGCGTTCCCCGCCTGGGCCTGCAGCTCGCGCTGCATATCCGAATCCACCTTCCCGGGGTGTACGGAGCTGACCCGAACCTTCCCGCGCTCCTCCTCACGCAGGGCGTCCGTGATCGCTTTGAGCGCGAACTTTGAGGCCGCATAGGGTCCGTAGCCAGGGCCGGAATTGTGCCCCGCCCCGGAGTTGATGGCAATCACCATGCCTTGTGCCTCGCGCAGCGCCGGCAGTAGCAACCGCGTGAGCTCGGCGACGGCGATGACGTTGACGTCGAGCACCTCCCGCCACATCTGCAGCGGCGCCTCGGCGATGGGTGCATGTCCCGTCACGCCCGCGGAGTGCACCAGCAGGTCGAGACGCTGCGGGGCGACGTCGGAAGAAAAAACCTCCCCCAACGCCGCCGGATCGCACAGGTCCGCGGCAATCACCTGGGCGTCCGGGAAAGCCTCCCGCAGGCTTCGCGCGGAGGTCTCCGACGAACAGCATAGAATGAGCCGGTGATCATGGGAAAGGTCTTCGGCGATCGCCCGGCCAATGCCGCGCGAAGCTCCCGTAATCAACGCCAGCGGCCAATTACTGCGATTTCCGGTAGTGGAATGGTCCTGATCCAAAGCTGCGTTATCCATGCTCACCATGCTAGTGAGCAGCCTGCGAGCTGCACCAGCCCCGTCGAGCTGAGCAAAGCCACCGGAGCCGCTAAGCTTGGGGTTATGAGCTTTGGAATGAACAACGCTCTCGGGCTGCGCGCACCCAAGAGCAACATCGACCTCAAGTCATTCAACCCTCGCGAAACCCCGGGGGTGAGGGGCAAAGGCGAGAAGTTCGAGAAGCGGGTCAACAAGGCCTATAAGAAGATCGCCGAAGAACTGCGCGCCGAGCAGGCCAAGCTCTACGCGAATGGCGCCAGCGACGAGCAGGTCGGCAGCATCCTCATCATCCTGCAGGGCGTGGATGCCTCAGGTAAGAGCGGCGCCACCAACGCCATCCTGCAGGCCGTGTCCCCGCAGGGTGTGAACGTCGCCACCTTCGCGGAACCAGTCGAGTCGATCGACGACACCGACAACCGCGACTTCCTTGCCCGCGTCCGCCGCGAGTTGCCAAATAACGGCGAGATCGCGATCTTCGACCGCTCCTACTACGAAGATGTTCTGGTCTCCCGCGTGGAGGGGCTCAGCGACGTCGAGGAAATCGACCGCCGCTACGACGCCATCCGTCGCTTCGAGAAGCAGCTCGAGGCCGACGGCACCCGCGTCATCAAGGTTTTGCTACACATCTCCCCTCAGTTCCAGACCAAGAACTTCCTCTCCCGCCTGCGCAACCCGGCGCAGCGCTGGCGCTACTCCCCCAGCGATCTCGGCGTGCAGAAGAAGTGGGATGAGTACCACGAGGCCTACGCCCGGGCCATCGAGAAGACCAATGACGTCGCCCCGTGGTACATCATTCCTAGTGATAAGCAGGACTACGCCCGCCTGGTCGTGCGCTACCTGCTGCTCAACGAGCTGCGGAACATGAAGCTGGAGTGGCCAGAGGTGGACTTCAACCTCGAGAAGCAGCTGAAGAAGGTCGAGAAGGCCGCAGTCAAGGCCGAAGCAAGGGCTGCCAAGGAAGAAGAGAAGGCAGCAAAGAACGACTAGCAACGGCGGCGCACAGCCACCGGCACCAACAGCGAAGCCAGGCGGGAGAAAGACTCTCCGGCCTGGCTTTTTCGTGCCCCTAGTCGGACTCGAACCGACACTGCGCGGATTTTAAGTCCGCTGCCTCTGCCAATTGGGCTATAGGGGCCAGTGGCCCGCGCACTACTGCGCGCGGAAGTTAGGCACCGTTGCGGCGCATAACTTTTGCCAACATACCATCGAGGATGTCTTTCTCACTGATCGTGATCTCCTCGACGCCGAGGGCCATGAAGCGGCTGGCGACAGCGTCGATGACCACCGCGCCACCTCCGACGACATCCGCGCGGCCGGGGTGCATGGGACCGCACTCGAGTCGCTGGTTGACGGTCTTATCCCGCAGGTCGATCGCGGTATCCCGGAACGTGCGCAGCGGCAGGCGGCTCAAGTGGATCTTATCCGGCTGGTAGCTATCCAGCCCCTGGGTGATCGCACTGAGGGTGGTCATGGTCCCAGCCACGCCCACCAGGCGAGTCACGCCAGTGAGGTCAACGTGCTCCTCCACCTCGCGAAGCTGCTCGGCAACGAAGTACTCCGCCGCGGCGATTTCCTCCGCGGTCGGCGGATTGCTGTGCAGATAGCGCTCGGTGAGCCGCACGCAGCCCATGTTCGCGGAGTAGGCCTCGACGGTACCGGTGTCCGCGACTGCGCCGTCGGTGTCGACGTCGTGGACGACGAACTCGGTGGAGCCGCCGCCTAAGTCGATGACGCAGATGCGCTCGGAGCTCCCGGACGGCAGGTCGGCTACGGCCCCGGCGAAGCTCAGCTCCGCCTCCTGCTCGCCGCTGATGACTTCCGCCTGCCGGCCATCGACGATGCGGCCCAGGTGACGGGCGGTGATGGCGAAGAACTCGTCGCGGTTCTTCGCATCGCGGGTAGCGCTCGTCGCCCCCATCATCACGTCCTCGACGTTGTGATCCACCATGCGCTGGGCGTAGGTGGCCAGGGCGTCGTCGACGCGTTGGAGGGCCGCTGGCGCGAAGCCCCCGGTAGCGTCCACACCCTGGCCGAGCCGAACGATGATGTTATCGCGGTTGAGCTCTATCAGGGTGCCGTCCGCCGCCCGCTCGGAGATGAGCAGGCGGATGGAGTTCGTTCCGCAGTCGATCGCAGCGAAGCGGCGTGGGGCGTCGGGCTGAGCCATGTGTCTAGCTCCTTTGGTCTCGTTCGCGCTCGGGCAGGAACATGCCGGTGTTCTCCGCACCCTCCACGGTGGTGGCCTGGACGAGGGAGATGCCCAGTTTCTCGGAGGTCGGCCAATCGGCCGGGATCGCGGTGCCGGACAAGCTCGGGTCGTGCTCCACGGCCAGAGCCACGGTCTCGGTCCCGAGCCGCAGGCGTTCCGGCCCCTCGGCCAGCGCATAGGCCATGAGAACGTGCAGGCACTTCACCCGATCGGGCATGCCACCGCCCGAGAACTCGGTACCGAGGTCCTCCATTGCGTTGCGGGTGGCCAGGTAGTGCTCGTGGGCAGCCTGGTAGTCCCGCTGCAGGTCCTCATCAGTGCTGAGACGTTCCTGCATTGTTTTCATGACGCCGGCGACCTCCAAGCGGCTGGCTTCTGCGGTCAGTCGGGGGTCGGTTAGGTAGTACAGCGTCGGGAACGGGGTGCCGTCCGGCAGCCTGGGGTGGGTCTTCACGACGGCGGGCTGGCCGTCCGGGGTTCGGTAGCTGACCTCCACCGCGCCGCGCGGCTCCCGGCCGAGCTGGGCGGCCATGATGTCCAGGTCTTCACGACTGACCGTCATTCATTCTCCTCTTGAAAAGGCCCGCGGGCCTGGGTTCTCCCAAGCTCTTCCGCGGGGTGTGCCGACTCCGGCGATTATGGTTGGTTGTCGGGCAAAATCGGAAGTTTCATATCGCCACTTGGCTGTTCGCTGCCCTCGGGGCTGCTGCCGGAGTCCTGCCCCTCGCCCTGACCAGCAGGAGCACTGCCGGGATCACCCGGCGCTTCCTCGCCAGGTTCGACCGCCACGGAATCCCACAGCTTCTTAAACCACGGGCTGTTTTCGTATTCCTGCTCCGACGGGCTCTTTCCTGCCCCAGGGGCATCCTCCCCTGCAGCCCCGGTGATTTTCGGCGAGATGATGCGGTAGGCGGACTCGCCAGGCTCGATGACGCCGAGCCGGATGCGCGCCTGCTCCTTGAGGTAGTTCTCGTTCTCGAAGCGGTTGAGTTCCGCCTGGAGCTCTGCCTTGTGGCGTTCCTGCTCCTGGATGGTGCTCTGCAGCTGGGCAAGCTCCGTGCGCTGCTCGTAGTAGTTACGCAGCGGGGTGGCCAGGGACAGCGCCATGAGAACGACCACCAGGATCACGACGATCGCAGCACCGGGACTCATTCGGGACGGCAAAGCGACGAATCGGCGCGCCACGCGTTGAGGCGCCTGCCGCATCCGACGACGCCGGGCCTGATTGCGCTCCATGGAGCGGGCCTGGGGCAGGCGCTGGCCCGCAGAATCCGCGTTCGCCCCACCACGCTGGTCACTGCCAGCGGGGCGGGGCGAGTTATCGCGGGAGGGGTGGGTCATAACGGGCTATTCTAGTCCGCTCGCCCTAGTTCTTGAAGCGAGGGAAAGCGGAGCGGCCCGCGTAGACTGCTGCGCCTTCCAGGTAGCGCTCGATGCGGAGCAGCTGGTTGTACTTCGCCACGCGCTCGGAGCGGGCCGGGGCACCGGTCTTGATCTGGCCGCAATTCAGAGCGACGGCCAGGTCAGCGATAGTGGTGTCCTCGGTCTCGCCGGAGCGGTGGGACATCATGGTGCGGTAGCCGTTGCGGTGTGCCAGTTCCACGGCGTCGAAGGTCTCGGAGAGGGTACCGATCTGGTTCACCTTGACCAGCAGGGCGTTGGCCGCGCCACGGTCGATGCCCTCCTGCAGGCGGGACGGGTTGGTGACGAAGAGGTCGTCGCCAACGATCTGGATCTTGTCGCCGAGCTTCTCGGTGAGGGTGATGTATCCCTCCCAGTCGTCCTCGTCCAGCGGGTCCTCGATGGAGACGATCGGGTACTGCTCGACCAGGTCAGCGTAGACCTCAACCATCTCGGCGGAGCTGTGCTTACCGCCCTCGAAGTTGTACACGCCGTCTTCGTAGAACTCGGAGGAGGCGACGTCCAGGGCCAGGGCGACGTCCTCGCCCAGGGTGTAGCCGGCCTTCTCGATAGCCTCAACGATGAGGTCCAGGGCCGCCTTGGTGGACTCGACGGACGGAGCGAAGCCGCCTTCGTCACCCAGGCCGGTGGACAGGCCCTTGGCCTTAATGACGGCCTTGAGGCTGTGGTAGACCTCGGCGCCGACCTGCAGCGCCTCGGCGAAGGTCTCCGCGCCGATCGGTGCGATCATGAACTCCTGGACGTCCACGCCGGAGTCCGCGTGTGCGCCTCCGTTCAGGATGTTCATCATCGGAACCGGCAGGACGTGGCCGTTCGGGCCACCGACGTAGCGGAAGAGCTCCAGGCCAGCGGAGTCAGCGGCCGCGTGGGCGACGGCCATGGACACGCCGAGCAGGGCGTTGGCGCCCAGACGGGACTTGTTCTCGGTGCCATCGAGCTCCAGCAGGGTCTGGTCGATGAGGCGCTGGTCGTCAGCCTCCAGGCCAGCCAGGGCGTCGTCGATCTCGGTGTTGACGAAATCGACAGCCTTGGCAACGCCCTTGCCCAGGTAGCGATCTCCGCCGTCGCGCAGCTCGTGCGCCTCGTGCACACCGGTGGACGCGCCCGAAGGCACGGCGGCACGGCCCATCGAACCGTCGTCGAGGATGACCTCGACCTCGACGGTGGGGTTACCGCGGGAGTCCATGATCTCCAGCGCGCTGACGTTAAGGATTCCGGCCATCTGTGTCTGCCTCCTAGGCACATTCGACGTTGCTTTGACCACTGGCGTGGACGGGCTGAGCCGGGCACCATCGCACCGGCCCCGGACCCGAAAGCCAGGAACTATTGTAGCCACCTCTATTTTGCCATGCGCCCGCCACGGGACCGCCGATCGACCCACACGGTCGCCCCCGAGCCAAGTTCTGCCACAATGGGGCCATGAATCAGATCGTAGATGCTGTGAATAAAGTGTCCCCCACTACCGAGAAGGTCATGAACGATTCGGTGACCTTCTCCCCTCGTCGCTGGAAGTCCGGCTGGCCGTTCCACCTGCGCCACGTCCCGCCCTTCCGGGATGACGCCACCGCCTCCATCACGCGCGCAGAAGTGTTTAACTTCGCGGAGGGCGCCGTTGCCTCCGGCTACGCCCGGGAGCAGGTCATCGACTTCATCGGTGCTGCCTTCGCCTACGGGGCGGGCCAGTCCCAGGCGGTGCTGCCATTGCAGCAGTTCCTGCGAAACAAGGCCAAGGCCGCCAGCCTGCTCAAGACGATCCCGACCCTGGAGTCCAAAGAGCCGGCAGCGCAGTACGAGGCGCTGACGAGCATCGACCTGCCGGCGAAGTTCGCCTCCTACGTCGCCTACTTCCTGGGCGGACCGCAGGCTGCCACCGAGGATAAGCCGCTGGTGATCTGCTCCAATCGCGCGAAGATCGCGGGCCTGGAGAAGGATTCCGACTGGTCCGCTGCGGACTACGGCACCTACCTCGCCGCGGTCCGCGAGGCTCGCGACAGCGTCGACCCGGAGCTGCCGCTCGACGCCGTCGAATGGGCTATGCGGGAGTCGGTGCGCTGAACCGCGCCCTTTGGCCAGCCCCTACAGCGCACTACATGATGCTGGCGGACTGGCCCAGGGCGTAATTCGCCGCGGCGTCACGGACGTCGCGGACGTACTGATCCGACTGGTTATAGGAACGGATCGCCTGCGTCCACCCCTCTGGGGTGCTCAGGTCACGGCCGAAGTCGCATAACAAGCGGGCAGCGGCGGCGGCTGCGTCGTCGATGTTCTGCGGATCCGCCACCCCATCGCCGTTGGCGTCCACTCCGTAATGCTTCCAGGTCTCGGGGATGAACTGCATCGGCCCCATCGCGCGGTCGAATTCCTTATCCCCGTCGAGCTTGCCGCCGTCCGTGTCCTCGATGCGGGCGAACTTCTCCCCGTTGAGCTGGGGACCGAAGATCTTCGGATCCGCGGTTCCCTGATCATTCAGCTTCGTGCCACGCAGGGTCCAGCCGGCGTAGGAGCCGTGCTTGGTTTCTACGAAGCCCAAGCCGGCGAGGGTATTCCAGCTCAGCCTGCACTCCGGTTTGGTTTGGCGAGCGATGTTTTCTGCATTCCCGTAGGCAATCAGGGCTTGGTAGGGAATGTTCGTCTCCGACACCTGACCACGCGCCCAGCGGGCCAACTGGTTCGCGGTGCGCCCCGGCTGATGGATATCAATGGTCGGCGCGGGTGCTGCGGCGGCTGGCGGAACGTCGTCCGGAATGGGAAGGCGGTTGGCCTTGATCGGTGAGTTTCCAGTGAAGGCAGCCACCAGAAAACCGACCAGGGCAATGATGCTCAGCAGGGCGACCACAACGACGCCGCAGCCCATCACAGCGCACCCGGAGCGGCGACGGCGTGGGACCGAGGCCGCGGGCTCGTAGCGGTTGTGATTCACAGGACTTCCTTCCCGCTGGCGCGCTGAAGAGCGCCCTTGCGGCGTGCGTTGGGCATGGGCAAAGAATGATACCGGTGGCGGTGGGCTACGCGGGCCGGATACACCGAACCGCGGATAACTGCGCGGCGGGCAGGGACACCACCGAACCGGATCGCGTACCGGACACGATACTGAATTCAGCGAGCGCTTCGAAAGGCCGGGGGTCGACGCGGATGTGAACCCCCGGGGTCACGCCACTGCCCTCCAGGTGACGGAGCAGGTCAGGGTCAGAGTCCGAGACCCGCTCGACGCACAGCACATCGCCGACGGCTGCCTCGGAGAGGGGAAAAGATTCGGTTTCGGGGAGCTGACCCGCCACGTTCGGGATCGGGTCACCGTGTGGGTCCCGGTCTGGGTAGCCCATCAGCTCGTCGATGCGGGCGAGGAACTTATCGCTGACAGCGTGCTCGAGTTCTTCGGCCTCATCGTGGACCTCGTCGAGGGAATAGCCCAGCTCGCGGCAGAGGTAGGTTTCGATCAGCCGATGACGGCGCACCATCTGGATCGCGAGCTCATAACCCAAATCCGTCAGGGTAATGGGCGCGTAGGGACGGTGGTTGACCAGCCCCTGAGCGGCCAACCGCTTCACAGCCTCGGAAGCGGTGGAGTTCTGTTGGCCGACCTTGGCAGCAAGCTGGGTCAGCCCGACCCCGGTGCCGCTCCACTCCTGGACATCAAAGATCGCCTTGAGGTAGTCCTGCGAGCGGAAAGGGAGATCGGAAAGGCGCACGGCGAAGGCTCTATCATCCCATCCGGTCGAGCTGCTGGCGGAAGTTCTGAACCGCCTTGAGCAGGCGGTCCTCCGCCCCGCCTGGCTCGTCGAGCTCGAGGCCGACCATCGGGTAGCGGATGTCCGTCGGGATGTCTGCGTCGCGCAGACCACGCTCGCGGGCCTCGCGGATGATCTCATCGGCCGCGGACAGCGCAGAGGTATGGCGCGGTTGAGGAGGCTGGGCGGCTGCGGCTCGCTGGGTGGCTGGGGCTGGCTGACCCGCCTGCTGCGCCTGCGTCTGTGCGGCCTGCACGGCCTGGGCAGGATGAGCGACCGGGTTGCCCTGCTTCGCCGAAGACCCCTGGCCAGCATTGCCGGCCTGTGCCGTGGCTTGCGCACCCAGCGGGCCTCGCTGCGACGGTCCAGCCTGCTGCTCGGCGGCCTGCTGCTTCAGCTCGGCCTTCCGATCCAGGTAGTCGCGGAAGGCTGGGCCGTGCGCTTCACGCTTGCGCTGCTCCTGTGCCTCCTTACCAGCACGCCACAGGTCGTTTTGCTCCTGAATACCCACCGCGCGCTCGACCTCTTCGAAGAGGTACGGCGCACGATCACGCAGCTTTGCCACGAACGAGCCAGCCACATGCCCGATGTCGAAGGCACCACGGCGGTTCGCGATCTCCGCGTGGAAGAGGACCTGCAGCAGCACGTCCGAAAGCTCCTCGCAGAGGTCCTGCTCAGCCCACTCTGGGACCTCGCCATCACCATCGGCCTTATCTTCGGAGCCTACGGCGGCGAGAACCTCCCGCAGCTCGATAGTGCTCGCCAGCTCCTCGGTCTCCTCCCGCACGAAGGGCACGAGGTCGGCGTGGGTCATGGACTGCTCCCACTTGCCCTGGCGCAGTGCGCGAGCCATCAGCGCCACGGCGTCCTCGATCTCGTCCATGACAGATTCAGGCACCTCGGTGCGCGCGGTGCGGCGACTGCCCGCCACCGCAGCCGTGTGCTCGTCGGCAGAAAGAACCTCGCCCTCGACGAACCCCTCGCCGCTATAGGCAGCCGAGGCCACCGCGTCGGCGGCGTAGTCTTCATCCCTCTGCTGGGCGCTCGGCTGGTAGTACAGATGCGCGGACTGCTGATAAGCATCGTCCACGGCATCGGCGTACTGCTGATAAGACTCCAGCGCCTCCGCCGGGTCCTGCTCCCCCATTCCAGACATCGCCTGGCCGATCGCCTCCGCGGACGGCAGCGCGGGCGTGTGCGCCGGCGTTAGCTCGCCGGAGTCCCGCGGCCCGATCTCCCGATCTGGGGAGAGGTGCACCAGCAGGCTCGGGGCGGTCAGCAGCTCGTCGCCCTCCTCGATCCGCTCGATGACCAGGTCGTTCCGCAGATCGGTGGTGACGAGAACGTCGGACTCGTACACCGTGTGGCCGCCGAGGTCGCCGATGACCCAGCGGATGCGGATCGGCACTTCCTCCGTATAGGAAACCTTGCCACTGAGCAGGGTCACGGCGTCGACGGGAATCATCGAGGGGAATCGAGGATCGAGGAGTACGACTGTCATGGGGCTAAAGTTTACGCTAGTGACTCGGAAGTTTTCGCACCGAGGGGCTAACGCGTCGGGGCACTACCTCCCCTGATGTCCCGTTCCGGGATGCCAGCCAGCTGAGTGAGCGCATTCGCGCACCATTGGGCCAGCGGCACATCCCGCAGCGCGACCGCCCTCATCCCCGCACCCTCCTTCGGCGCCGGGACAACCACGACCTTGGTGGTCGCCCGGTACGTCGCCCCCGGGAACAGACGCTTCAACCGCACCTGGCCGGAGTCCTGCAGATCGATGGGGCTGAAACTGATGCGAGAGCCCGTCGCCACGACCTCCGAGACCCCCAGGTCACGGCACACCAACCGCAGTCGGGACAGCACCGCGAGGTTGGTCACCTGGTCCGGCGGCTCGCCGTAGCGGTCCCGGAACTCGGTTAGCACCTCCTCAATCTGGTCCTCATCCTGCGCCTCGGCAAGCTTGCGGTAGGCCTCCAGTCGGAGTCGCTCGGAGGCCACGTAGGTCACCGGAATGTGCGCATCCACCGGCAGGTCAATGCGAATCTCCTTTTTCTCCTCCTCGCGCCCGTCCACCGGCTTACCGTCGGCCATCGCACGGAAGGCCTCCACTGCCTCACCGACAAGCCGGACGTAGAGGTCGAAGCCAACTCCCGCGATGTGCCCCGACTGCTCGGCACCCAACACGTTGCCGGCTCCACGCATCTCGAGGTCCTTCATCGCGACGGCCATACCCGCGCCGAGCTCATTGTTCTGCGCGATGGTGGACAGTCGGTCATAGGAGGTCTCGGTGAGAACCTCACCCTTCGGATAGAGGAAGTAGGCGTAGGCCCGCTCCCGGGACCGACCCACGCGCCCGCGCAGCTGGTGCAGCTGGGATAGGCCCATGTGGTGGGCATTCTCCACGATCAGGGTGTTGGCATTCGAGATGTCCAAGCCGGTCTCCACGATGGTGGTGCACACCAGGATGTCGAACTCCCGGTTCCAGAAGCCCTCCACGGTGGTTTCCAGTTGTTCCTCGCTCATCTGCCCGTGGGCGACCACGACCCGAGCTTCGGGCACGAGGCTGCGGATATGCTCCGCCGCCTGCTCGATGGATTTCACCCGGTTGTGGATGTAGAACACCTGACCGTCGCGCAGCAGTTCGCGGCGGATCGCGGCGGCGACGTGCTTGTCCTCCTGGGCACCGACGTAGGTCAGCACAGGATGACGGTCCTGCGGCGGGGTAAGGATGGTCGACATTTCGCGGATGCCGGCCATGGACATCTCCAGCGTGCGCGGGATCGGCGTAGCGGACATGGTCAAGACGTCCACGTGGGTGCGCAGGGACTTGATGTGCTCCTTGTGCTCCACGCCAAAGCGCTGCTCCTCATCGACGATGATGAGCCCCAGGTTTTTCCAGGTCACGCCGGTCTGCAGCAGGCGGTGGGTGCCCACGACGATGTCGATGGTGCCCTCGGCCAATCCCTTGAGGATCTCCTTGGACTGAGCCGGAGTGGTGAAACGGCTCAGCTCCGCGATGCGCGTCGGGAAGTCCTGCATCCGCTCCCGGAAGGTCTTCATGTGCTGTTGCGCGAGCAGCGTCGTTGGGACGAGGACGGCGACCTGCTTGCCGGACTGGACGGCTTTGAAAGCGGCGCGCACCGCGACCTCCGTCTTGCCGTAGCCCACATCACCCACGATGACGCGGTCCATCGGCACCGGCTTTTCCATGTCGGACTTCACGGCCTCGATGGCGTTGAACTGGTCCTCGGTCTCGGTGAAGGGGAAAGCCTCCTCCATCTCCCGCTGCCACGGGCTATCCGGGGCGAAGGCGTAGCCCGGCGCGGCTTGGCGCTGGGCGTAGAGCTGCACGAGCTCCCCGGCGATTTCCCGGACGGCCTTGCGGGCCTTGCGCTTGGTGTTCTTCCAGTCCGCACCACCCATCTTGGACAGGGCAGGCTTCTCCCCGCCCACGTAGCGGGACAGCAGGTCGAGCTGGTCCATGGGGACGTAGAGCTGGTCGCCCGGTCCTCCCCGCTTGCTGGGTGCGTATTCGAGGACGAGGTATTCGCGGCGGGAGGCGTCCGCACCCTTGCCGACGGTGCGCTCGGTCATCTTCACAAACTTGCCGATGCCGTGAGAATCGTGGACCACCAGGTCGCCGGGATCCAGGGCTAGGGGATCGACGCGGTTGCGGCGCTTGGCTGGCTTGCGTTTACCGGTCGCCGCCGCCTCCACGCGGTTGCCGGTGACGTCCGTTTCGGTGAGGAACAGCAGGCTGGGGTGCTCTCCCCCAGCCATCGGGAAGACGAGGCCCTCGTGGGCGACCGCGTGGTAGATGCTGACCTTCTTCGGTGCCGGCTCCTGGTCCGGGGTCGCCTTGGATGCGGCCTGACGGCCGATGCCGCGCTGGCCGCGGAGGTCCACCCCCACGGCCTCTGCGGCGATGCCCGCCTCGTGGAAGCGGCGCAGCATGCGGGCAGCGACGGTGGGTGTTGGGGCGGCGAAGGCGACCCGACCGCCGGCCTCCACACGGGTGCGGATATCGGCCATCATGTGCTCGATGGCCTCCATCTCGCCACGGGGCTGGGGCGCGGCGTCGTAGTCCAGGAGGAGGGCGTCGCCGTCGAAGCCCTCGTCGGAGTCCACCATGCCGAGCGGGGACAGCGTCCACCACGGCCGCTCCAATGCCGCCTGGGCATGCCGGGCTGCGGCAACGGACACGTAGGCCACGCCGTCAGCGGGAGCGTCCGCCCCCATGGCCGCGGCCTCCCAGCCGGCTTCGAGGAACTGCTCGCCGGTCTCCTTCAGGTCTGCGGCGCGGCGCTCGACAGCGGCCGGGGCCAGCACGATGGTGTGCGTGCCCTCCGGCAGGAATTCCGGGAGAAGCTTCAGCTCACCGTCGTGGAGGCTCGGAATCAGTGCCTCCATGCCGGGCACGGTGATCTTCTCGCTGATCTTGTGGTAGACATCCGCCAGCTCGGCATGGCTGGCGTGTTCCTTAGCCAACTCCCCAGCGCGGGTGGCCACGGAGTCGGTGATGAGCAATTCGCGGGCAGGGTAAACAGTGATCTCGTCGAGCTCCACCCCGGGAACGGTGCGCTGATCGCCGACGCTGAAGGGCCGGATGTCGGAGACCTCGTCGCCCCAGAACTCCACACGCACGGGCAGCTCCCCCGTGGCCGGGAAGACGTCGAGAATGCCGCCGCGCACCGCGAAGTGACCGCGCTTGGCGACAACGTCCACCGCGGAGTAGCCGCGCTCCACCAGCTCGTGCTGGATCTGTTCGAAATCCACCTCCTGATCGACGGCGAGGTGGACGGGGGTTACGGCACCGAGGCTGTCCTGGATGGGCTGCACCAGCGTGCGTACTGGCGCGACAACGACCCGGATCCGGGATTCAGACTCCCCCAGTTCGCCGGCAGTCTGCCGGTGCAGGCGGCGGAGCACCTTCATCCGCTGGGAGACGGTCTCCACGTTCGGGGAGATGCGCTCATGCGGCAGGGTCTCCCAGGCGGGCATGAGCTCCACCTCGTCACCCAGCATGGCCTTGAGCTGCTCGGTGAGATCCTCGGCCTGCCGGGCGGTCGCCGTGATCACCAATACCGGGGCGTGCTGGGCGATGGTGCCGACGGCGAAGGGCCACACCGCGTCGGGGCCCTGGATCGCCAACTGCGCAGCCCCGACGTGGGTGACCAGGCCCTTGAGCTTCGAGTCGCGCGCGGCGGCCCGCAGCACACCCGACAGCGCGGGAGCCGCGTGTCCCCTATTCCCTGGTGCGGACGTATTTTGGCTTGCCGATGGGCGGACCGTGGTACTCATAGCGCCCCAGTGTAGCCGTGGGGGCAGACACCCTCGTGCCTGGCCTGCACCGTCCCGCGGCTGTGGCGCTTCGGTGATTTTCCACCCGCCGTGCGGCATGGGGTAGGGTGTTAAGCCGTTAGCGTCATCCTGCGGGACCTTCGACGGCTAGCGTTTTCCCCCATGGTGTAATTGGCAACACTGCGGTTTTTGGTACCGTCATTCTAGGTTCGAGTCCTGGTGGGGGAGCATGACGAGCGAAGACCAACAAGCTCAAGCCCCTACTCACTCCGAGCAGGGGCTTTTTTCGACGCGCCTGTCCCAGAAACTGATCGGGAAGCCGCCGAAGTCCGATCTCCCAAACGTGGAGCAGAACGGTCTGCGCTTCTCCACGGCCTTTGGTTTTCAAAACATCGGCGACCAGATCATGAGCGCGAAGACGACGCTGCCGTGGTTGCTGCAGATGCTGGCCGCGCCCACCTGGATCGCGCCGCTATTGGTGCCGATCCGCGAGTCCGGCTCGATGTTGCCGCAGGCCGGGCTCCGCCCGTGGGTCCAGGCCCGCTCCCGCCGACTGCCGATCCTGCTGCTGGGCACGCTGGGTCAGGCGCTGGGCTGCATCATCGCGATGTGCGCGGCACTGTTTACTTCCGGAACGGCCGCTGGCCTGCTCATTCTCTTCGGTCTCGCGCTGCTCGCCGCCGCCCGCTCGCTGGTGTCGCTGACGAGTAAGGACATCCAGGGCCGCACGATGCCGAAGGGTTACCGCGGCCGGGTCACTGGTTTCGCAACGACGCTCGCAGGTGCGGTGACCATCGTGGTGGGACTGATCATCGCCGCTCTGCGCGACAGTCTGAGTCCCGGCACCTTTGGTGTACTTTTTGCAGCCGGAGCGGGCGCGTGGCTGGTGAGTTTCCTGCTTTTCAGAGGAATCCAGGAGCCGCTGGTGGACGAGGGGGATCTCGCTGAGCCGCCGCATTCCGTTATCGAGATGAATCGCGCCATCTGGGACGACGTGTGGGGCCTGGTGCGTGACGACAAGCCCTTCCGCAACTTCGTGTTGGTCCGCTCCCTCATGCTTGCCTCCGCCCTCTCCCCCACTTTTCTTGTCACTCTGCAGGGACGGGCGGGCTCGAGTGTGACCGGCCTGGGCCTGTTTGTCGTCGCTGCAGGCCTTGCCTCGCTGACGGCCGGCCGGGTGTCCGGCGCATTGTCGGATAAATCTTCGAGGAACACCCTGTCGGGCGGCGCGCTTTTCGCCGTCGTTCTGCTGCTGATCACCATCGGCCTGGCCCTGGTCTGGGAGGACGCCCTGTACTGGTGGCTGCCCGTCGCCTTCTTCGGCATCTCGGTGGCGCACGCGGCTATCCGGGTCTCCCGGTCGACCTATGTGGTGGACATGGCTGAGGGTGGTCAGCGCACCCGCTATGTCTCGGTCTCCAACACGCTGATGGGCATCATCCTGCTGCTCATCGGTGCGCTGACCGCGCTGTTGAGCCTCATGGGCACCCTGTGGGCCCTCGGCGCTTTGGCCGCGTTTGGCGCGTTGGGCTCCCTGCTTGCGGCGAAGCTGCCCGAGGTTTCTGCCCGGCAGGATTAGCCCCCACCGATTCGCAGCGCGACACAGCCCTCGGTCCGCGAAGCTTTGTCCGGCGCGGCAGTTATGCTGGTGTACTACTGAGACCGTCCACACCCGATTTTCAAGGAGGGGCTGCCGCCGTGTCGCGCACTCCGAACAGGAACCAAGCCACCGACCAGCCAACGGAAACCCAGAGCACGGGAGCTGGTGGGACTTCTGCGGGCTCGGATTTGGCCGTCGTCATCCTCGCTGCGGGCGCTGGGACGCGCATGAAGTCGGCCACGCCGAAGACCCTGCACGCCATCGGCGGACGCACGCTGCTGGCCCACAGCCTTCACGCCGCGGCGGGAGCGCAGCCAAGCAACATGGTGGCCGTGATCGGGCACGGCCGCGATCAGGTCGGCCCGGCCTGCGAACAGGTGGCCCAGGACCTGGGCCGTGAGATCCACCTGGCTGTCCAGGAGGAGCAGAACGGCACCGGGCACGCCGTGCAATGCGCGATGAACGAGCTGGTGGGCTTCCATGGCACCGTCATCGTCACTAACGCCGACGTCCCGCTGCTGACGGGTGAGACGCTCACCGCGCTATACCGTTCCCACACCGAGGTGCCAACCGCGGTGACGGTGCTCTCGGTCGAGCAGTCCAACCCCACCGGTTATGGCCGCATCGTGCGCTCCGAATACGGCGATGTCATGCAGATCGTCGAGGAAAAGGACGCCACCGAGGAACAGCGCGCGATCACCGAGGTCAACTCCGGTGTCTTCGCCTTCGACGCTGAGATCCTGAGGGACGCGCTGAGCCGTCTGAACACGAACAACGCGCAGGGCGAGCTCTACCTCACCGATGTGCTCTCCATCGCACGGGCCGACGGCCACCCGGTGCGCGCGCACACCGCCAACGATCCCGCGGAACTCGCCGGCGTGAACGACCGAGTCCAGCTGGCCCGCGCCGGCGAGGAGCTCAACCGCCGCGTGCTGGAACGCACGATGCGGGGCGGGGCGACGATCGTGGACCCGCACAGCACCCGGATCGACGTGGACGTTCAGGTCGGCCAGGACGTCACGATCTTGCCGGGCACCCAGCTGCTGGGCCACACCCAGATTGCGGATAACGCCACCGTCGGCCCGGATACGACCCTGCAGGACACCACCGTTGGCGAGGGCGCATCCGTGGTGCGCACCCACGCCCTGAGCTCCACCATCGGCGCCCGCGCCACCGTTGGCCCGTTCACCTACCTGCGCCCGGGCACCGAACTCGGTGAGGAGGGCAAGCTGGGCGGCTTCGTCGAGACCAAGAACTCGACCATCGGGCGCGGCTCGAAGGTGCCGCACCTGACCTACGTGGGCGATGCCACCATCGGCGAGTACAGCAACATCGGGGCATCCAGCGTCTTCGTCAACTACGACGGGGTGAACAAGCACCACACCACAATCGGCTCGCACGTGCGTACCGGCTCGGACACGATGTTCATTGCGCCGGTCACCGTCGGCGATGGCGCCTACTCCGGGGCCGGCACGGTCATCAAGGAGGACGTCCCCGCCGGTGCTCTGGCCGTCTCCGGTGGCCAGCAGCGCAATATCGAGGGCTGGGTGGCCAAGCGCCGCCCCGGCACCCCGGCGGCGGAGGCCGCGCAGCGCGCCGCTAGCAAGCCCGCTACCCCGCAGCCCGAGGGCGAGACCCCGGAGCAGGGGCGGTAGCCCTAGCCCTCGTTGGTTCTTTAAACCCAGGGCAATTATCATCAGTTCATGTAAAGCTGGTCACTGCGGCGAGCGGGTGGCGCCCTCACGATCCTGCGCAAGGGGTCAATGGGCGGCAACGTACCGGCGAACACAAGAAAACAAATCCTCGGGAAGGCTGATCTGTGTCCACCACTCACTGGATCGACAACCAAAAGAACCTCATGCTGTTTTCGGGTCGTGCACACCCGGAGCTGGGTGAGGCAGTAGCCCGCGAGCTTGGTGTCGAGCTGACTCCGACCACGGCGCGCAACTTCGCCAACGGCGAGATCTTCGTGCGCTTCGAGGAGTCCGTCCGTGGCTCCGACGCTTTTGTCCTGCAGTCCCACCCGCAGCCGCTGAATGACTGGCTGATGGAGCAGCTGCTGATGATCGACGCCCTGAAGCGCGGCTCGGCGAAGCGGATCACGGCGATCCTCCCGTTCTACCCTTACGCCCGCCAGGACAAGAAGCACCGCGGCCGCGAGCCAATCTCCGCCCGCCTGGTCGCTGACCTGTTCAAGGCCGCTGGCGCGGACCGCCTGGTCTCTGTGGATCTGCACACCGACCAGATCCAGGGCTTCTTTGACGGGCCGGTCGACCACATGCACGCGCTGCCGATCCTGACCAAGCACATCCAGGAGAACTACAACCTGGACAACATCGTGGTCGTCTCCCCGGATGCCGGCCGCGTGAAGGAGTCCGAGAAGTGGGCCAACCAGCTGGGCGGCGCCCCGCTGGCCTTCATCCACAAGACCCGCGACATCGACGTAGCCAACAAGGTCACCTCCAACCGCGTGGTCGGCGACGTCGAGGGCCGCACCTGCGTGCTGCTGGACGACATGATCGACACCGGTGGCACCATCGCAGGTGCTGTGCAGGTGCTGAAGAACGCCGGTGCGGGCGACGTGATCATCGCGACGACCCACGGCGTGTTCTCCGGCCCGGCCCGCGAGCGCCTCAGCGAGTGCGGCGCCCGTGAGATCATCACCACCGACACCCTGCCTCAGAGCACCGAGGGCTGGGATAACCTCACGGTTCTCTCCGTGGCCCCGCTGGTGGCGAAGACGATCCACGAGATCTTCGAGAACGGCTCGGTGACCACCCTCTTCGAGTAGCCCCCCGCCTGCGCCTGACTGCGCGCCACACCCCCCGTTTCCGCCCGCTGTGGGCGGGGCCGGGGGTTTTTGCTGTAAGGCGCCCACGAAGACGGCAACGCGGAGCCGAGCGGACGCGGTATCACGGCCGTTCCGGCCTCCACATTCTCCAGTGGGGGCATCGGCGTGTGCATGTTCGCGGTAAAGAGATCTACGTCGATGACAGCGAGATACCACTCGGCGGGACGTGCGCACCGGTGAAGGCCAAGAACGGCAAGAAACCGGCTGCTCGGCTGACTCGTGGCGACGGTGACTGTAAGGCCATGCGCGCCGCCCTGCAGGAATACGCGGATGGCGGGTACAGCAACCACGGCCCCGGCGAGGTGAGCACCGGCTATCGCTGCATGCTCGGCAGCTCCGCGGGGGACAAAAACAGGGACGGCTCCTGTGCTGAGAAGGCCCGCGGGCAGTACACGTCCTTCAGCATCGAGTTCGTCTAATTCGCGCCTAAGACTTCCCAGCCGCCTATCCCCCGCCCTACCCCCACGTCACACTGCTGTCTCACCCGCACCAGGCGCCACACTGCAACGCTGCGTCCGAAAATGGGGTTTGCCCACGTGGGCTGCCGCCTTGTAAGATATCGGGTGATCTCGGCGAGGGCTGGCTCTTAAAGAAGCTGGCCGTTATCGGCGCGATGAACTACCCGGCCATGCGGCTTCCTTTCTCAGGGGCTTCACGTGGGCGGGGTGGACACCCGCCGCGAGAAACCGCGGCTTTTTTCGTTTCTGGCCCCCAGTAGCGGCAAAAGCAACGGCAACCGCAATATTTTCACAGCATTTCAACTCTCTAAGGAGCACTCATGGCTGAATTGACTCGTATCGAAGGCGTTCTGCGCACCGAGTTCGGTAAGGGCGCATCCCGTCGCCTGCGTCGCGACGGCCGGATCCCACTGGTTGTCTACGGCAACGAGCTGGACCCGGTTCACGTCCACGTCGACACCCTGGACCTGCACGCACTGGTCCGTAACGAGGGTGTTAACGCCGTGTTCGAGCTGAACATCGACGGCGAGGACAACCTGGTGATGGTCAAGGCCATCGACCAGAACGTCCTGACCCTGGACATCGACCACGCTGACCTGCTGAACGTCAAGCGCGGCGAGCGCGTCGAGGTCGAGGTTCCGGTCATCCACGAGGGCCTCCCGGCACCGGGTGCGATGGTCGTTCAGGACGTCGACGTCCTGCTGCTCGAGGTGGACGTCCTCGACATTCCGGAAGAGATCGTCCTGGACATCAACGGCCTGGAGATCGGCGAGCAGATCCTGGCGAAGGACGTCAAGATGCCGTCCAACGCTGTCCTGGTCTCCGACGCCGAAGAGCTCGTCATCAACATCGTCGAGCCGGAGGAGGAAGAGCTGCCTGAGGACGACGAGACTGCTGAGGAGGGCGAGGCCGCCGCTGAGGGCGAAGAGGCTGAGGCTCCGGCAGAGTCCGAGGACTAATCCCCTCCCCTTGCACACCGGCGGCTGAGCGCGAGCTCACGGCCGGGGTCGCAACTTACACCCGCTGCGCCGGGCACGAGGTATGAGCCATACCTTGCGCCTCAGCGCGGCGGGTCTTTCTATGGAAGGATTCCAACTGTGTGTGGAAAACTGAAGAACTCCTCCCCCAAGAAGTCCCCGAAGGCTGCTGACAGCGCGGATGCCCCGTGGCTCGTCGTTGGGCTCGGTAACCCGGGCGCCCAGTACGAGACCACCAGGCACAACATCGGCTACCTGGCCGTCGATGAGCTGTTGGACGACCTCACACCCATGCCGGGCACCCTGAGCGCCCACAAGCGCACCAACTCGCTGACCTGCCAGACGAAGATCGACGGGCAGTCCGTAATCATCGCACGAGCCCGCAGCTACATGAACCTCTCGGGCGGGGCGATCGGGGCGCTGGCGAAGTTCTTCAAGGTCCCGGCCGAGCACGTTATCGTGATCCACGACGAGTTGGACCTCGACCCGGCGGCAGTGCGCATCAAGATCGGTGGCGGGGAGAACGGCCACAACGGCCTGAAGTCCACCACCCAGGCGCTGGGCACCCGGGACTACGTGCGCATCCGGATGGGCATCGGTCGCCCGCCGGGGCGCATGGACCCGGCGAGCTTCGTGCTCAAGCCCTTCAGCAAGCAGGAGCTCGAGTGGCTGCCACTATCCCTGGGGGATGCGGCAGACGCGGTGCGGCTGATTGTGAGCCGCGGGGTGGCCATCGCCCAGAACGAGATCCACGGGCGCAGCCGCTAACAGGGAACGTGAAAGGGCCCGCGACCAGTTTCGGTCGCGGGTCCTTTAGCTCGATCATGGGACCGCGCGGTGCGCCCCATCTCCCACGGTCTCGGGAACCGCGGACATCGCACCTCAGAAGTCTGCTCTACCCAGCGCTACAGTGGATATTAGCGTTAAACCATTGACAGCGACTAGGAGCTCACTCATGCACAACAACCCAATAGGGGGCCACAGCTTCGACCCCAGCGTGGGGCCGAACCTCGGTGGCTTGACCGAGGCGTTTAATCAGCTACGCAAACGGGCTATGACCATCCTCATCCTCCGCGGGGTGCTCGGCGTCCTGCTTGGCATTTTCCTGCTCCTAGCCCCGGCTATCGCGGGAGCCTCGCTGGCTACACTCGCTTCCGTGTTCATCGCCATCTGGCTCATCGCAGAGGGGATCGGCACCGCGACGCTGGCCTGGCAGGAGCGCAAGGTCGAAGACTCCAAGTGGGGCTGGCCTTTCGTGGGCGGCATCGCCGGTGTCATCGCCGGTGTTGCGATCTTCGTCTTCCCCCTGTCCTTCGCCTGGGCCGGAAGCCTGCTAGTGCTGTGGTTCGTTGCGATCTCCGTTATCATTTCGGGCATCGGACTGATCCGCAATAGGAACTTCATCTCGGGCGGGCTATGGCTGGGCATCATCAATATAGCCTTCGGCGTCCTGTTGGCCATCCTCCTGGTGGCCAACCCAACATCCACGATGATCTCCATGGTGTGGGTCATGGGTATTTTTGGCGTTGCCTACGGTATCCAAGCGATCATCATGGGATTCAAGGTGCGCCCTAAGAAGACGGCCTAACGGCTAGCCGGCGGCCCTGCGCACGGTCCCCACCCCCGGAAGCTTCAGAACATAAGAAAGCCCGCCACCAGCATTGGTGGCGGGCTTCCGACCCTTACACGTAAAACTAGTCCAGCTTGTCGAGCGCGGTCCGGGCAGGCACGACGGCGTGCTGCGCGCCGGCCAGCTGCTCGATGATGCGGACCACCTGGCAGGAGTAACCGAACTCGTTGTCGTACCAGACATAGAGCACGAGGTTCTTGCCGGCAGCGATCGTCGCGCGGCCATCGACGACACCAGCGTGGGTAGAACCCACGAAGTCGGTGGAGACGACCTCCGGGGAGTCGATGTAGTCCACCTGCGGACGCAGCTCGGAGACGAGCGAGACGTCGCGCAGGTAGTTGTTGACCTCGTCCTTGGTGACCTCGCGGGACATGCTGAGGTTCAGCACGGCCATGGAGACGTCCGGGGTCGGGACGCGGATGGCGTTACCGGTCAGCTTGCCCTCGAACTCCGGCAGGGCCTTGGAGACAGCCTTGGCAGCGCCGGTCTCGGTGAGCACCATGTTCAGGGTTGCGGCACGACCGCGGCGCTCGCCCTTGTGGAAGTTGTCGATGAGGTTCTGGTCATTGGTGAAGGCGTGGACGGTCTCGACGTGGCCGTGGTCCACGCCCCACTTGTCGTTGACGACCTTCAGCACCGGGGTGATGCCGTTGGTGGTGCAGGACGCTGCGGAGAGGATGCGGTCCTCCTCGGCGTCCATGTCGACGTCGGTGTGGTTGATGCCGAAGACGAGGTTCTTGATGTCGCCCTTGCCCGGTGCGGTGAGCAGCGCGCGTGCAACACCCTTGGCCTGCAGGTGCTGGCCCAGGCCCTCACGGTCGCGCCACACACCGGTGTTGTCGACGACGATGGCGTTGTCGATGCCGTACTCGGTGTAGTCGATCTCGGCCGGCTTGTTGGCGTAGATGACCTGGATCGGGGTGCCGTTGGCCCAGATGACGTTGTTCTCCTCGTCGACCCAAATGGTGCCGTCGAAGCTGCCATGGACGGAGTCGCGGCGCAGCAGGGAGGCACGCTTCTGCAGGTCGTCCTCGGAGTTCTTACGGACGACGATGGCACGCAGGCGCGGGCCGGCCTTCTCGGAGCTCTGGGCGAGCAGAATGCGGGCCAGGAGGCGGCCGATGCGGCCGAAGCCGTAGAGGACGACGTCGGTGGTCGGGGTGTCACCGCGGGTGCCGATGACGTCGGCGAACTGCTCCTTGAGGAACTCATCGATGGCGGCAGTGTCTCCGAAATCGCCACCCTTGTCCTCGAATGCGGTGGCCAGGGCGCCAAGGTCCGCGGCGACGGTGTTCAGGTCGAGCTCTGCGATGCGCTCGAGGATCGGCATGGTGTGCGCGATCGGCAGGTCGTTGTTGATGATGCGACGTGCGAAGCGGTGCTGCTTCAGAATGTCGGTCTCAGCAACGTTGATGAGCTGGCGACCGAAGATGGACGTCACGACGTTCTTTTCGCGGCGGAGCTGCCCGAGCAGCGGGATCATCTTTTCCGCCAGGGCGACGCGCTCGTTCCAATCAGCTTGCTGCTTGTCGATGGACGCAGAAGCGGACATGAGACCTCCAAAAATTAAAGGGGTAAAGATTAACCACCCTAAACCCTAATTGTCTTGGGGTTGAAAGTGGGATTCCACCCCTAGTGTTGCCCCCTTTTTTCTCTCTCCGCCTCCCCCAAGCCCGGCTCGGCGACGTGTCTCTCCCCGCGCGTTAGGAGTACTGCTTCGCCGCTGCGTTCTTGCGCAGCCTCCACAGCGTTAACGCAGGCCAGAGGATATCCACGGCAAGCACGATGGCGGCGCATACCCAGCCTGCGACCCGCAGGGCGCCCACCATGTCTGTGTACTCCGCGAGTTCAGGGACAGCCGGTGTGATTACGCCCACGTTCACCACGATGAGGCCGATCAGCGCCAGCAACGCGATCCCTCGCTGCAGCCTCGCCATGCACGCAATGAGCTCCGAGCCACGTTGCTGACCGCGAGCCGAGGGGTTATAAAAGCTCAGCCAGTAGGAGGCGATGAAGGCCACCAGCGCGAGCAGCGCCGCGACAAGCGGGGTGCGGTAGACCTGCCACAGTTCCCAGCCACTGTGCACATCGATGTTCCACCACAGGACCACCCCGGCGGCGACAACCACACCGTAGGCAAGGATAAACAACCAGCCCGCGGTCTTCGGGTACACCAGTTGGTCAAAGGAGCGGGGCACGGTGCCGGGCTGCTGCTGATAGTGGGCGTACTGCTTGCGGGCGGACTCGGAGGCCGATTCCGCGTCCGCGAAATCCGCATTCTCATCGCCGATCTCCCACCACCGCGAAAGCCTGCGCTCCTGCCGGATAGCCCGGCGTCCCCTCGCCCAGAACCATAATCCTGCGCAGATCTGGATCACGGGCAGCACCACACAGCCCCACAGCACCAGGCGGTGTGCCCCCTGCCCCAGCGCGATCAGCACCGCGATGGAGAACAGCAGCAGCACTCGCGTGTTGGTCTTCTTGAAGTCGGACTTCGCGGCCAAGACAACGGGGTTGAGGCGCTTGACCCGGGGGATGCGCACGCCCAACATCCTGTCCTCTGAGGAGAGCACCAGCATGGAGCGCAGGGTCGCCCAGATCAGGATCATCAGCACGATCCCAAGTACTGCGGGCACGACCGTATCGATCGCGACGTACTGGGGGTCAGTGCTGGACATGGTGTGAAAGTTTAGCCGACGGGCCCCGCCCCCTGCCCAGCGGCTGGAGAGATTCGGGCTGGGGGCCTGTGGGGCGCTACCCTGGGTACTCATGAACGCCCACGCTGCTGCTGAAGCAACCCGACGCCGTACCTTCGCCGTCATCGCCCACCCGGACGCCGGTAAGTCCACCCTCACCGAGGCACTGGCGCTGCACGCCCACGTCATCCAGGAGGCCGGCGCGGTGCACGGCAAGGCCGGACGCAAGTCCACCGTTTCCGACTGGATGGAGATGGAGAAGGACCGCGGTATCTCGATCGGCTCCTCGGCACTGCAGTTCGACTACGCACCGGAGGGGCACGAGGGCGAGCCCTACGTCATCAACCTGGTGGACACTCCGGGCCACGCGGACTTCTCGGAGGATACCTACCGCGTGCTCTCCGCCGTGGACGCCGCGGTGATGCTCGTGGACGGCGGCAAGGGCTTGGAGCCGCAGACTCTGAAGCTGTTCCGGGTGTGCAAGGCCCGTGGGCTGCCCATCGTCACGGTGATTAACAAGTGGGACCGGGTGGGCCGGGATGCGCTGGACCTGGTGGAGGAGATTGTCAGCGAGATCGACCTGCAGCCCACCCCACTGTTCTGGCCAGTCGGCGAGGCCGGGGACTTCCGGGGGCTGGCCCGTATCGACGGCGACGGCAACGCGGAGGAGTACATCCACTTCACCCGCACCGCCGGTGGTTCCACGATCGCCCCGGAGGAGCACTACACCCCGGATGAAGCCGCCGAGCGCGAGGGGGACGCGTGGGATACCGCCGTCGAGGAGGCCGAGCTGCTGGCCGCCGACGGGGCGCTGCACGATCAGGAACTCTTCCTGCAGTGCGTGACCTCCCCGGTGATCTTCGCTTCCGCGATGCTGAACTTCGGTGTGCACCAGATCTTGGACACCCTGTGTGCGCTCGCCCCCTCCCCCGCCGGCCGGGCATCTGACGAGAAAGCGCTGGCCGCTCAGTCCGGCGCCTCCGCCGCGGTGCAGGAGTTCCGCGAAACCGGGGATGACTTCTCCGGCGTGGTGTTCAAGGTGCAGGCTGGCATGGACGCCCACCACCGCGACCGCCTGGCGTTCATGCGGATCATTTCCGGCGAGTTTGAGCGCGGCATGCAGGTCACCCACGCCCAGTCGGGCCGCAGCTTCTCCTCCAAGCACGCGCTGACCATGTTTGGCCGGACCCGTGAGACGGTAGAAAACGCCTATCCGGGCGACATCATCGGCCTGGTCAACGCGGGCGCACTGGCGCCGGGCGACACGATCTACACCGGCAAGAAGGTGCAGTTCCCACCGATGCCACAGTTCGCCCCGGAGCACTTCCAGACGCTGCGCGCGAAGTCCCTGGGCAAATACAAGCAGTTCCGCAAGGCCTTGGAGCAGCTGGAGTCCGAGGGCGTTGTTCAGATCCTGCGCAACGACCTGCGCGGCGACGCTGCCCCGGTGATGGCCGCGGTGGGCCCGATGCAGTTCGAGGTGATGCAGGGGCGCATGGCCGCGGAGTACAACGTGGAGACCGTCACCGAGCCGGTGCCCTATTCGGTGGCCCGCCGCACGGACGAGGCCTCCGCCCCGCAGTTGGGACGCCAGCGCGGCGTGGAGATCTTCACCCGCGGCGACGGCGAGCTCATCGCCTTGTTCGGCGATAAGTGGAAGCTGGCCTTCATCGAGAAGGAGTTCCCGGACCTGTCCCTGGAGACGCTCGTCGCAGACTAGCCTCGCCCTGGTCGGCATGGGCGCGACAGCAAGACTGCCGCCCAGCCGAAACCACGACGGCCCCGCTGCTTTCCTGCAGCGGGGCCGTTGACGTCCTCAAAAAAAATTTAGAGCAACAGCGAGGCGCCGAAAAGAATGAGGACGGCGGCGACCAAGTAGCCGGCAGCCTTGGCCATCGTAGCCTTGCGCTCGCGCATGGCTGCCATCGCCGAGCCGAACGCACCGTTCGGGTAGGCCCGCACGAGGCCGACGAACACTGCGCTCAAGGCAGGGAGGCTGAGCGCCAGGCTGGCGTAGAAAATCAGCCCGACGTAGCGCAAGACTGCGGAATAATCCCCGGCAGAGAGATAAGCCAGGCCGGTGAAGAAGGGCGCCGAGGTTGCGGATTGGATCACGCCGAGCAGGAAGCCCAGGCCGAAGGTCGCGGCGGACGGGGTAGTCAGTGGCCCCACCATCCGGTTGAGCAGCTGGGACTGCTCAGCGCCTGGTTTGCTGCGCAGCGTCAGAACAAGGGTGAGCACACCGATAGCGATGAGCACGATGGCGAAGACCGGGGAATCCAGCGCGCGTGTGACCGCGTCGCCGAGCCCGTCGAACGCCAGCATGGTCACGACAGAAAGAACAAGCACGCCGAGCCAGTCCCCGCCCACCACGAGCGTGGCGATGCGCCGATAGGGCGCTGCGGGCGGCAGCATCACGCCGAGGGCGACGATGACTCCGATGAGCAGCGCGTTGAGCGAATCAACGAGCGCGAAGGAAACGGCATGCAGCATGACGCCCTAGGCTACTAGCACTTCGCCACCGCTACCCCATCGGCGAGTGTTAGGAATTCTTGGATCCCTTGCCCTTGGTCTCTTCATCG
>DYZK01000037.1 GCA_020741275.1 Corynebacterium urealyticum | reverse complement strand
AAGCTCACGGATCTGGAGTTCGAGGCGGGCGTTGGCGTGGCTGCGGGCTCGGTCGTCGCCGGTCACATCGGCGCGAAGGACCGCTTCGAGTACACGGTCATTGGCGATGCCGTGAACCAGGCTTCCCGCCTGACCGACCTCGCGAAGGACACCCCAGGGCGGGTGCTGACGAGCGCGACGACGGTGCGGTTGGCTAATGAGGCCGAGCAGCGTCGCTGGACGATGCTGAAGTCCGTGGAGCTGCGCGGCCGCCGCCAGATGACGCAGCTGGCCCGCCCGGTGCGCGCCACCCTCGCGGACCGCCACTAGGCAGCAGAACACCGCACAATCGGCCCCGGCTCTGCTACTACAGAAAGCCCGGGTGGTGGACTCCCTACTGGGAACCACCACCCGGGCCTAGCGCTACCTCAGCGCTCTAGTGCCGCTTGAGGCCTAAGCCTTCTTGGCCGCCTTCTTAGCGGTCTTTTTGGTGCTGCGCTTCGTAGCCTTCTTAGCTGCCTTCTTTCCTGCCTTCTTCGCGGTCTTCTTCGTGCTCTTGCGGGTGGACTTCGCCGGCCCGGCGGCAGCCTTCTCGGCGTCCTTCGCCCGGCGCTCCGAAAGCAGCTCATTGGCCCGCGCGTCCGTCAGGGTCTCCGGGGTGTCCCCGCGGCGCAGCGACGCATTGGTCGTGCCATCGGTGACATAAGGCCCGAATCGACCTTCCTTGACGGACATCGGCTTGCCGGAGACGTCGTTGTCCCCCAGACGCTTCAACGGCGGCTTCGCGGCAGCGCGGCCGCGACGCTTCGGCTCCGCGTAGATGCGGCGCGCCTCGTCGAGCGTGATGGTGAACAGCTCCTCCTCGCTGCCCAGGGAGCGCGAGTCCGACCCCTTCTTCAGGTACGGGCCATAGCGGCCGTTCTGGGCGGTGATGACCTCCCCGTCGGCGGGGTCCACGCCGACCTCGCGAGGAAGGCTCATCAGCTTCAGCGCATCCTCCAGGGTGACGGTTGCCGGCTCCATGCTGGCGAATAGCGAAGCAGTCTTCGGCTTCAGGGTTTCCTCGAGGATCTCCTTGATCCGCTTGGCCTTCTTATTCTCGAAGGTCTTGGTCTCACGCGACAGGGGCTTCTTGCCCTCCTTCGCGCGTTCAGCGTCCTCCTCATCGCGCTCGGCGAGGAAGACCTTCTCCGCCTTCGCGGTAACCTCGGCCTCCTCGTCCTCGCCCAGCACCTCGGTGACGTACGGACCGAACCGGCCCTCGCGGGCCACGATCATGCGCCCGTTCTCCGGGTTGCGGCCCAGCTCGCGGCCGGACTGCGGGGTGGCGAAAAGCTTCTCGGCGACCTCCAGGGTCAGCTCATCCGGGGTCATGGACTCCGGCAGGTTCGCGCGCTGCGCTTCCTCCTCGCCCTTATCGTTTGTCACCATGCGCTCGAGGTACGGGCCGTAACGGCCGACGCGGACGACGATCGGCACGCCGTTGGCGTCGTCGAAAAGGTGCAAGGAGTTCACGCGGCGGGCGTCGATGTTCTCCAGATTCTGGGCGACCACGTTCTTCAGGCCGTAGTTCTGGGAGCTGGTGCCGCCGCCGAAGTAGAAGCCCTCCAGCCACTTCGTGCGGTCCTCATTGCCCTCAGCAATGGCATCGAGCTGGTCCTCCATCGCGGAGGTGAAGTCATAGTCCACCAACGCGCCGAAGTTCTGCTCCAGCAGGCCGACGACAGCGAAGGCCACCCAGCTGGGGACCAGCGCGTTGCCGCGGGGCAGGACGTAACCACGGTCCTGAATGGTGCGGATGATCGACGCGTAGGTCGACGGGCGCCCGATGCCGAGCTCCTCCATCTTCCGCACGAGGCTGGCCTCGGTGTAACGGGCCGGCGGGGTCGTCGTGTGACCGTCCGCGGTGACCTCATCCGCGGTGAGGAACACGCCCTCGGTGACCTGCGGGAGGCGCTTCTCCGCATTGTCGGCGACGTCCTTACCTTCTGCGGTGCGGGAGACCTCGACGTAGGCCTTCAGGAAGCCCGGGAAGGTGACGGTGCGGCCGGTGGCGGTGAACTCCACCTCGGTGCCCGCCTCCGGCTCGCCAGAGGTACCCGCGATGGTGACCTTCATGGAGGTGCCGCGGGCGTCGGCCATCTGGGAGGCGACGGTGCGCTGCCAGATCAGCTCGTAGAGCTTAAACTCCTCGGCATCCAGCTTCTGTGCAAGCTGGCCCGGGGTCTGGAAACGCTCGCCAGCGGGGCGGATCGCCTCGTGGGCTTCCTGGGAGTTCTTCACCTTGCGGGTGTACTGGCGCGGGCCGTCCGCGACGAACTGCTGGCCGTACAGCTGGGCAGCCTGCGCACGGGCGGCGTTGATGCCGGCGGTGGACAGCGTCGTGGAGTCCGTACGCATATAGGTGATGTAGCCGTTTTCGTACAGGCGCTGCGCGATACGCATCGTCCGCTCCGAGGTGAAGCGCAGCTTCCGGCCGGCCTCCTGCTGCAGGGTGGAGGTCATAAACGGTGGGTACGGGCGGCGGGTGTAGGGCTTTTCCTCCACGTTTGCGACGTGCAGTTCCTCGCCCTTAATTCCGGACGCCAGCTGCTTCGCGCGCTGTTCGTCCAGGACCAGCGGGGTGCCGGACTTGCTGGCCTTGAGTGTTGCGTCGTCCTTAAAGTCGCGGCCCTGTGCGATGCGCTGGCCGTCCACGGTGGCGAGCTTGGCCTGGAAGGACGCCGGATCGCCGTCCAACCGGGCGGCGGGGTCGATCGTGAGCTCGGCGGTCAGATCCCAGTAGTCCGCGGCGCGGAAAGCCATGCGCTCGCGCTCGCGCTCGACAATCACGCGGGTGGCGACGGACTGCACACGCCCTGCGGACAGGCGCGGCATGACCTTCTTCCACAGCACCGGGGAGACCTCGTAGCCGTACAGGCGGTCGAGCACACGGCGGGACTCCTGGGCGTCCACGAGGTTGTAATCCAGCTCGCGGGTATTTTCCACGGCCTCGAGGATCGCGGACTTGGTGATCTCGTGGAAGACCATGCGGCGGACTGGGACCTTGGGCTTCAAGACCTCCAGTAGGTGCCAAGCGATGGCCTCGCCCTCACGGTCGGGGTCTGTCGCGAGCAGCAGCTCGTCGACCTGCTTGAGCTTGGCGCGCAGATCGGCGACGCGCTTCTTCTTATCCGGGGAGACCACATAGAGGGCCTCGAAGCCCTTATCCACGTTCACGCCGAGGCGCGCCCACGGCTCCTTCTTATACTTCGCCGGAACGTCCGCGGCACCGCGTGGGAGGTCACGAATATGCCCAACTGAAGCCTCGACGATGTAATCGGACCCCAGCATTGGGGCGATCTTCTTGGCCTTAGTTGCAGACTCGACAATGACTAAACGCTTCACGTGACCTCCGCATGGATTTGCTCCTTAGATTGCCACAATAGGCAAGTGATACCTGCTTAGTGGACATCGGGCGGTGTGTTATCCCCACCTTTGAGGCAGTTCCCCCACCCCTGCTGCAACCCCACCGGATGGTGCGGCACGCCCGAGATAGGTTCTTGCTGCCGTTGGGGACAGAGGTTAGCGGGTGGTGCAGACACGGGGGTGGAGAAAAGCAAAAGGGACGGTGGAAACCACCGCCCCGGGGCGTTTGCTCTTCGCTGTGCCTACTGCCTAGTCGGCAGCCGGATACAGCTCACACTCGCTGCTTACAGCGGCTGGACGTTCTGAGCCTGCGGGCCCTTCGCGCCTTCACCAACCTCGAACTCGACCTTCTGATCCTCCTCGAGAGTGCGGAAGCCGCTGCTCTGAATCTCGGAGTAGTGGACGAAAAGGTCCGCGGAGCCATCTTCTGGGGCAATGAAGCCATAGCCCTTCTCCGCGTTAAACCACTTCACAGTTCCCTGCGCCATTTTCAAACAACCTATCTTTCTTGGCGTACCAGCCCCGCCAACTTTCGGCGGAGCAGGGCCTTCACCGCCATATCAACGGTTGACACCGCGCATGGGATTGGGACCACACACCAGTGTGCCATGTTTCTTTCGCCACCGATAGGGGTTCACGAGGAACAATCGGTCGAACGCTTAATGCAGCGCTCCAGTAGGCTCCGTGTCTGGCGGTCGGGCTAGACTGCCGTCATCATGGATGAGCAGTCCACCACCCCCACCTCCGGCGCCGGTAGTGCGCCCTCTTCACTCGGCGCCAGCAGCGTGCCCCCTTCACTCGGCGCCGAACTCATCGAGGATCTGCGCACGGCCATGCCGAACTCCACCGTCACGCACATCCGCCACGTCCCGGCGCGCCTGTCCACCCCCGCGGACTGGCCCCAATGGCTGCTCCCCTCGCTCAGGGAGACGCTGCGCCGAGGCGGCGTCGTGAAACCGTGGTCCCACCAAGCCGAAACTGCTCAGCACGCGTGGGAGGGCAGGGACGTCATCGTCGCCACCGGGACCGCATCCGGAAAGTCGCTGGGCTACCAGCTTCCGATCCTCACCGCGCTGGCCGAGGACCCGACCGCCACCGCCGTGTACCTGGCCCCAACGAAGGCGCTGGCGCAGGACCAGATGCAGGCCCTGGCCAGGCTGTGCGCAGCCACCCCGGAGCTCGCGGACGTCATGGTCGCCACCTACGACGGCGACACCCCGCCCGAGGCCCGGCGCGCGATCCGGGAGCAGGCGCGGATCATCGTGACGAACCCGGACATGCTGCACGCCTCGATTCTCGGCAATCCGAAGCGGTGGACGCGGCTGTTGAAAACCCTGCGCTACCTGGTGGTTGACGAGTGCCACGTCTACCGCGGAGTCTTCGGCGCGCACGTGGCGATGGTGCTGCGACGGCTGCTGCGGCTCGTTCCGGGGGCTGGGTCGGGGGCTGGTCCGTCGGTGGCTGGCGCAGAATTGGGGACGCCAGGACCCACCGTGATCATGGCCTCCGCGACCAGTGTGGATCCGGCGGCGCACGCGCATCGGCTGACCGGTCGGGCCGGCGTCGCGGCGGTGACGGAAGACGGCTCGCCGGCGGGTGAGCGCACGATCGCGTTGTGGGAGCCCGGATTCCTGGAGGGCGTGGAGGGCGAGCACGGCGCGCCGGTGCGGCGCAGCGCAAACTCGGAAGCCGCGGAAGTAATGGCCCGGGTCATCGCGGAGGGGGCGCGAACCTTGAGCTTCGTGCGTTCCCGGCGCGGTGCGGAGATCGTGGCCCTGGCTGCCGCGGAGGAGCTCGGTGGAATGGGCCGGGCGGAGGATGCCGCGCGAGTGGCCGCCTACCGGGCCGGATACACCCCGGAGGACCGCCGCTACCTGGAAAAGGCCCTGGACGAAGGCGAGCTGCTGGGCGTGGCCGCGACCAACGCACTGGAGCTCGGAATCGACGTGGGCGGACTGGACGCCGTCGTCGCCGCGGGATTCCCCGGCACCATCGCGAGCTTCCGGCAGCAGGCCGGGCGAGCGGGGCGGCGCGGGCAGGGGGCACTCGTGGTGCTGGTCGGCGCGGACGACCCGATGGACACCTACCTCATCCACCACCCGTCGGACCTGCTGGACCGGGAGGTGGAGAATACGGTCTTCGACCCGCACAACCCTTATGTGCTGGCCGATCACCTGGTGTGCGCGGCTGCGGAGCGCGCGCTGAGCGATGCGGAGATCGCTGCGTGGCAGGGCGAGGCGGTGGCCGAGCACCTGATCTCCCGCGGGGTGCTGCGGCGGCGGCCGCACGGGGTGTTCGCGGACCTGCAGGCGGCGGAGCAGATCCACGGGCAGGTGGCGATCCGCGGCGGGGCGGCGGGCCAGGTGGCGATCGTGGAGTCGGAGTCGGGGCGCATGCTCGGCACGGTGGATGAGGCCCGCGCGGTCTCGGACGTTCATCCCGGCGCGGTGTATGTGCACCAGGGCGAGACGTACCTGGTGGATGACCTGGATCTTTCCGCAGGTGTGGCGTGGCTGCACCAGGCGAGCCCGGAGTACAGCACGCGGGTGAAGCGGGATACAGATATCCAGATCCTGCGCACCCGGGGTACCCGCCAGCTCGCGGAGGGTGTGTGGTTGGCGGACCTGAATGTGGAGGTCTCGCACACCGTGACTGGCTTTACCAAGCGGCTGCCGGG
>DYZK01000036.1 GCA_020741275.1 Corynebacterium urealyticum | reverse complement strand
TCCGGCGGCGGGGCGCTACCGTCCTTCTCCGAATCCGGATGCGCGTCCGGCATCGACCGCATGCTCTCCTACATGTACGACGACGACCGCAACGCCTTCCTCATCCTCGCCACCGTCTGCGCCTACGCGCCCACGCCTGTGATCCGCCTGATCGTGACGATGGCCAACGCGAATGCCAAGTTCCCCGAACTACTCGCCGGGCTGATGCGCACGGCCAACCTTGGTATCAAGGGTGTCGTCCACAGCCTCTACTACTCCAACCTCGGGGTACGCCTCGGCGAAGAACTCACCGACTCCCCACTGCTCGCCCAGGGCACCAACCCCAACCAGCTACCCAATATCCACCAGGCCATCGGCTACGAGACCGCCATCAACCAGGAGGCCTACGAAGCCGCCCTCGCCGCCGCCGACGCGCAGAACCCGCGCGACTAACCCGCGCTCACCAACCACAAGGAGCACACACCATGGCAACACAGATCCCAGAATCCGAATACGCCCAGGTCGAGGGCGTCGTCGAACGAGCACGCGAAGCACAGAAATCCATCCGTGCCCTGAGCGTCGAGGAACGGCTCGAACACCTCCGCCTCCTGCGCGGCGCGATCGTCAACCGCACCGAAGAGATCGTCGAGCGCGTGTGGCAGGAAACCGGAAAGTCCCGCAGCGACATCCTGATGTCCGAGATGTTCGGCGCGCTGGACGTCATCAGCTGGCACGAAAAGAACGCCGCGAAGGTCCTGGCCCCGCAGAAGGTCGAGACCCCGCTGACGATGATGGGTAAGAAGTCCGAGATCTGGTACGAACCGCTCGGCGTGGCCTTCATCATCTCGCCCTGGAACTACCCCTTCTTCCAGGCCATCGTGCCGATCGTGGCGGCGCTGGCTGCCGGCAACGCGGTCGTCTACAAGCCCTCCGAGCACACCCCACTGGCAGGGCTGATCGAATCCCTCCTGGAGGAAGCCGACATCGCCCCGAACTGGGTGCAGGTGGTCTACGGCGACGGTGCCGTGGGCGCGGAGGTCATCGACCAGCACCCCGACCTCGTCATGTTCACCGGCTCGTGTGCGACCGGGCGGAAGATCATGAAGCAGTGCTCCGACATGCTCATTCCCGTCGAACTTGAGCTCGGCGGCAAGGACGCCATGATCGTCTTCGAGGACGTCGACATCCCCCGCACCGCCGCAGGCGCGCTCTTCGGCGGCCTCACGGCAACCGGCCAGTCCTGCACGTCCGTGGAGCGGCTCTACGTCCACGAGAGCATCAAGGAGGACTTCGTCGCCGAGCTGGTCCGGCAGGCCCGGCTGCTCACGCAGGCGGACACGGATTCCCGCAACAACGACCTGGGCCGCATGATTGTCGACTTCCAGATCGAACGGGTCAACGAGCAGGTTAAGGACGCCCTGGCCCGCGGTGCCCGCCAGCTCACCGGCCAGGACTGGGACGGCCGTTCCGCGCTGATCCCGCCGATCCTGCTGGTCGACGTGCCGGAGGACGCGCTGGTCGTCACGGAGGAGACCTTCGGGCCGGTGATCCCGGTGCTGAGCTTCAGCTCCGAGCGGGAGGCCATCGACCGGGCGAATGACACGCCGTTCGGGCTGACCGGCTCCGTGTGGAGTGCGGACATGGATCGGGCGCGCCGGGTGGCCGGGGCGCTGCGCATCGGCGGGGTATCCATCAACAACGTCATGGTCACCGAGGCAACCCCGGCGCTGCCGTTTGGTGGTGTGGGCGACTCCGGCATGGGCCGCCACAAGGGCGCCGAGGGCCTGCGCGGCTGGTGTAACCCGAAGTCCGTCATCGTGGATAAGGATGGCTCCCAGGGTGCTGCCCTGGAGGCGAACTGGTACCCGTACACCGAGAAGAAGTACGAGAAGTTCAGCAAGATGCTGCAGGCCTACTTCGCGGAGCAGCCCGCCCCGGTGAAACTCGCGAAGTTCGGGGTGTTGGGTACCGCGTTGGAGTCCTACGCGCAAAAGGCGCTGGACGAGCGCGAGAAGTAGTGCGCTGCCCCGGGGGCGGGGCACGCGGTGAGTTCACCCGTGGGGCGTTAGCCGCTGGACGGGGAACGTAAGAAGCTGGCCCGTGGGTGCTCGCCCCGGGACGGGGGACGTAGTGACTCACCCGTGGGTGCTCGTCCCAGGACGGGGAAGTATGAAACTAACTCCGGGGCCCTGCCCCCCTCCCGGGCGGGAGGCCCCACGCCTCCCGCTGCGAGCTCCCCTGTTAACCCTTTCAGATGATTAAGCTGCGGCGCTTTCCTGCGCTGCGGCTTCTTGCTCTGCCGTGGTCGTCTTCGGGATGAACAGGCTGGTCAGCGCAGCCAGACCCAGGATGATGCCACCCACCAGGAAGGCCGTGGTGTAGCCCGCGGCCGAATCCGAGCCCTCCGGGGAGCCCACCACCTGGAACACCGGCAGCACCGCGAAGGAGATACCCGCACCCAGGTTGAAGGCCGCGGAGTTCATGCCCGGCAGGAAGCCCTGGTTATCCTGTGGCGAGTTCACCACACCCAGGTTGTTCAGCACGATATTGCCGATGCCCGCATAGGTCACGCCCAGCAGGATCACGCCCACGATCAGCACGATCTTCGAGCGCGTACCCACGAAAGCCAGCAGGAACAGCAGCAGCATGGACGCGACATTGGACAGGCGCAGCAGGTTCGCATAACCCACCTTCGGCGCCAGGCGACCAGCGAACGGGCCCACTCCCCAACCGATCAGTGCGTACGGGGTCAGCAGCAACAGGGACGCCATCGTCGCCCGCATGCCGAAACCAGCCTCCACGTTCTGGGCCAGGGACGGTGCCACACCGTTGACGGCCGCGAACACGCCCGTCATCGTCAGGACGGTGGTCAGCAGCAGGCCCCAGGTCTCGCGGCGGCGCAGGTACTTCGGCGCGACTAGCGGGGCCGCACCGGCAGTGTTCTCCTGGCGGGTCTCCCAGCGCCAGAAGATGGCGAACACGATCAGACCAGCAGCCACCAGGCCGATGACGTACAGCCAATCCGCGGCCGCACCCTTACCGGCCTCGTTCGCAGCCAGCGTGATGGACAGCACCGAAACGACGAGGACGGCCGCGCCGATCCAGTCCATGCGGACGTTATCGGAAGGCTTGGACTCCGGGGCGAACATCGCGACCACCGCGGTGGCCACTGCACCGACGGCGAAGATCAGCCAGAACACGGAGCGGAAGCCCCAGTGCTCAGCCATCCAACCGGAGAGCAGGACGTCGATACCTGCCACGCCACCGTTGATCGCGGCGATCAGGCCCATCAGCGTGCCGAGGCGAACCTCGTCCTTGACCTGGCTGCGCAGGATGATCAGCGTCATCGGGATGGTCGGGCCGGAAATACCCTGCAGCGCGCGGGCGACCATCAGGACGCCGATATTCGGGGCGAGGGCGGCCAGCAGGCCACCCAGGGACATCACGGCCAGCATGATGACGAGGATGCGGCGGCGTCCCACAATGTCCGAGAGGCGTGGGAGGAACAGGCCACACATCGCGCCACCGGTGAAGAAGGCGGTCTGGGTCAGCCCCACCGCGGATTCGTCGGTGTTGAGCTCCGTGGCCATCGTGCGCAGCACCGGGGAGAGCATCGAGGCGTTGAGCTGGAAAGCCACCGCCGCGGTGATGAGCACGAACATCAGCAGTGGCAGGCCGCCCTTGCGCGAATCCACCGGATCGATGACCGGGGTCGCGGCGGCGGGGTTGTTAGGCCCGCCTGAGCGGGGCGTCGTTGCGTTCATATATGCAGGATAAGTGGGCGATTCGTGCGAGTCCACACTTTTTCCTGTGATGTTGGCTGCACGCGCGCCGGGCGGGCCCGCGCGGGCCCCAGTGCGGGTCTAATGCGCGTTCAGTATGCGTTTTGCAGAGTTTGATGCCGGAAATTCGCCCAAAACCGACCTCAAACTCTGCAAAACATGAAGAAGGAAGGGGCGTAGGACCCCGCGCCCCGGCCGCGCTAGCCCCGGAAGCCGGTGTTACCGATGCGGGTCAGCGCATCAACCAGCAGATCCCAGAAGCGGTCCACATCCACGTCCACGCCCACGCGGTGGCGCACCGGCTCCACGTGCTCGCCGTAGGTGTCCATGCCCGCGCAGGCGTAATCATCCGTGAGGCACAGCGCGGAAGGATCGCCCGGGTGCTCCTCGGTCTGGTCCTGCGCGCCCCAGGTGCGCCGCAGGTCAACCACGGTCATGCCACGGGTGTACTCACCCTTCGTCTCCACGACGACCGGGGCCGCCACCGTGCGCAGCACCTCCGGGTCAGCCACCGCCGCAACAGCCAGCGGGTCGTGCATCGGCGGCCCCGGGTAGCGGCGCTCCTTCATGTACGCGCCCCCAAAGAACTCCACGAGCTCCGCGATGAACTCCGCAACATCCGTGCCCACGGCCTTGAGCTGCTCCATGCGGGACGGAACCGCGAGCACCTTGTGGGTGACGTCCAAACCAACCATCGTGACCGGCCACTCCGCGTCGAAGACGATCGCGGCGGCCTCCGGGTCCGCGAGGATGTTGAACTCCGCGGACGGGGTCATATTGCCGGTGTGGTGCCCGCCGCCCATCAGCGTCACGCCCGCGACGCGGGAGACGAGCTCCGGGTAACGGCGCGCGAACAGCCCAATGTTGGTCAGCGCGCCGGTCGGCACGATCGTCACGGTGCCGGGTTCCTCGCGCTCGATGACCTGCGCGATCAGGTCGATGGCGTGGGTGTCCTCCAGCTCCACGCCGACTTCCGGCAGCTGTGGGCCGTCGAGGCCGGACTCGCCGTGGATCTCATCCGGGATCAGCTGTGGCCCCACCAGCGGACGGTGCGCACCAGCGGCGAATGGCACGCCGGTGATCCCGCCGACGCGCGCGAGCGCCTGCGCGTTCTTGGTGACCTTCTCGAGGGTCTGGTTACCCGCGACGGTCGTGACCGCAAGCAGCTCGAGGTTCGGGTTTCCCCAGGCCAGGAGCATGGCGATGGCGTCGTCGTGGCCGGGGTCGCAGTCGAGGATGATCTTGCGAGGCTGGGTGTTATTGGCTGCAGAAGTGCTCATACTTTAAGTGTGCCACGCGCACCCGGGAGGCAGCGGAGCGAAAGCTAGGATATTGCTCACGCACTTTCACACCCTGCGCATACTCCGCGCCCAGCCCCAGGAAGCTCCCCTTGTTCGCAACGATCGCCCAAGCTGTTGGTCTTTTCGCCGTGACGAATATCGACGACATCATCGTCCTCTCGCTGTTCTTCGCCCGTGGCGCGGGCCGCCCCGGGACTACGCGGGCCATTGCGGTGGGCCAGTACCTCGGCTTCGCACTGATAATCGCGGCGACGCTGCTGGTCGTCGCCGGTGCGGGCGCCTTCCTGCCGCCCAGCGCGATCCCCTATTTCGGTCTGATTCCGCTGGTCATCGGTCTGAAGGCTGCGTGGGAGGCCTGGCACGGTGAGGAGGAGGACGCCACCGCGGGCAAGAGGGTCGCCGCCGGCACCGTCGCGGCCGTCACCTTCGCGAACGGTGGGGACAATATCGGCGTCTACGTCCCGGTGTTTTTGAACCTGGACGCCACCGGCGTCGCTGTGTTCTGCGTGATCTTCTTGGCTCTCGTGGGTGTGCTGGTGTGGCTCGCGAAGTTCATCGCCACCCGCCCCGGCATCGACGAGATTCTCGAGCGCTTCGAGCAGATCCTATTCCCGCTGGTGCTGATCATCCTGGGCGTGGTGATCCTGGTCCAGGGCCACGCCTTCGGTCTCTAGCTGCGGTTGTCCTGCTCCGCCGCCAGGGCGCGGACGTCCTGCTCGGTTGCGTACGACGCCGCCGCGCTGGCCTTCTGGGTCGCCAGGGACCCGGCCGCAACGGCCACGCGGGTGGCCTCCACCAGGGAGGAACCGGTGGCTACCTCGGCCGCGAGCGTGCCACAGAACGCATCCCCGGCACCGGTGGTGTCCACGATGTTCTCCATCTGCGGGGCGGGCACACGCGTGACCCCGTCCTCGTCGATAACGGCCGCGCCCGCCGGGCCCAGGGTGACCACGCAGGTGCGGGCGAGGTCCTTGAGCGCGGCGAAGAGCTCCTCGGTGGGGGTTTCGCGGGGTAGCCCTGTGATGTCCGCGGCCTCCAGCTCGTTGAGGATGATCGGGTCGGATGCCGCGACCAGGTTGGCGTCCTTCGTGGTCACCGGGGCGAGGTTCAGGATCAACCGGGCCCCGATGGCCTCCGCGAGGCCGGGCAGCTCCGCGGAGTGCTCCGGGGTCAGCTCACCTTGGGCCAGCACCACCGGAATGGGGCGCTCATCGGCCAGCTCCTTGGCAAGCTCTGTCAGCTCAGCCGGGTTGGTCAGCTCGTTGGCCCCGGAGGTCACGATGATGATGTTCTCCCCGGACGCGTCGTTCATGATGAACGCCTGGCCGGTGGGCTGGTGGGTGCGGGCGATGTGCGCGGTGTTGACCCCGTGCTCGTCGAGCTCCTTGATCGCCAGCAGAGCCAGTGGGTCGAGCGGCTGATTGGGGTTATCGGCGCTGGTCTCCCCCACTGCGCCTAACAGAATCGTCTCCACGCCCATGCGGGCGGATGCGACGGCCTGGTTCGCGCCCTTGCCGCCGAGCCCCTGCAGCCCGCGGCGGCCGATGATGGTCTCGCCGGGGTGCGGGAACTCATCGAGTCCCACGAAGGTGTCTATGTTGATGGTGCCGCACACGAGGACGGCAGGTGCCGCGTTGCCATCCGCGACGTTGCTCGCCGCGTCGGTGGACGCAGGAGTGTTCGCCGCGTCGGTGGACGCGGTGTTCGGGTTCTTACCGGGGTTCATGCCTCACAGTCTAGAAGACGCCCCGGACAATCCTTCTTAGCGACGGTCCTGTTCCGCCATCGCGCGGCGGGCCGCATCCAGATCCAGCGCAGGCTTCGCCGCCCCCTGCTGCGAGCCCTGCCCAGCGCCAGCACCAGTGCCCTGCCCAGCGTCGAAGGCTGCTCCCCCGCCCTCACACGCGCCATTGAGCGAGCAGCTACCGCACGCATTCCCCGACGCACATTCCTCCGCCGAGGGCTCACAACCGCCAGCCGAGGCGTCGTCGTTGGAAGAAGAACCAGAAGAACAGCAACCCGCAGCGGCCCGCTCGTCTTCCTCCTGCTGGCTACGCACGTGCTCCAGGCGAGCCATCGTGGACGCCGCCATCGCAGAACCCATCCCGATCAGGAACAGCGCCCCCACGATCAACAGCGCGAAGACCAGCCACATCCAGCCGCCGATCCCCGTCGTCAGCAGTGCAGCACCCAACAGCGCCGCGCCCGCACCCATCCACGCCGGGCCCGCGATCTTGTGCGCCAAAACCCAGTTCTCGGAGGACTTCCGAACCTCCGGAATACGCAGGCCAACCACCCCGTTACCAGGCAGTTTCTCAATAAACCCGAGCAGCCCCACCGTCAGGACAACGAGGGCGAGAATAACCAGCAGGATGGTGAGCACGATCATGCGGTTCAGTCTATTACCCCGTCTACTAGAATGACCAACCATGAACACCCCAGCTGACACGTCCGACCAGACCCCGTACCGCTACTCCCCCGCGCTCGCCGCGGATATCGAGCAGCGCTGGCAGAAGCACTGGGCCGAGCACGGCACCTTCAACGCACCCAACCCCGTCGGCGACCTCGCCACCGACGGGCAGAAGCTGCCGGAAGACCGCATCTTCGTGCAGGACATGTTCCCCTACCCCTCCGGCGCCGGGCTGCACGTCGGCCACCCGCTGGGCTATATCGCCACCGATGTCTACGCCCGCTTCCAGCGCATGACCGGCAAGAACGTGCTCCACACCCTCGGCTACGACGCCTTCGGCCTGCCCGCCGAGCAGTACGCCGTCCAGACCGGCACCCACCCGCGCACCACCACCATGGCGAATATCGAGAACATGGAGCGCCAGCTGGGCCGCCTGGGACTCGGCCACGATAAGCGCCGCGCCGTCGCCACCACCGACCGCGAATTCTACCGCTGGACCCAGTGGATCTTCCTCAAGATCTACAACTCCTGGTTTGACCCGGAGGCCGAGCCCGCGCCGGGCTACCCGTCGAAGTTGAAGGGCCGCGCCCGCCCGATCTCCGAGCTCATCCCGAAGCTTGAGGCCGAGCACGCCGACTGGGCCGAGAAGACCGAGGCCGAGCGCCAGGAGATCATCGACGGCTACCGCCTGGTTTACCGCTCCAACTCCACCGTCAACTGGTGCCCGGGCCTGGGCACCGTGCTGGCGAACGAGGAGGTCACCGCCGAGGGTCGCTCCGAGCGCGGCAACTTCCCGGTCTTCCGCAAGAACCTCCAGCAGTGGATGATGCGCATCACCGCCTACTCCGACCGCCTGCTCGAGGACCTGGAGTTCCTCGACTGGCCGGAGAAGGTCAAGTCCATGCAGCGCAACTGGATCGGCCGTTCCCGCGGCGCCCAGCTCGCGTTTTCTTCCGCCGCGGGCCCGATCGAGGTCTTCACCACCCGCCCGGACACCCTCTTCGGGGCGACGTACATGGTGCTCGCGCCCGAGCACGAGCTCGTCGACACCCTCGTTTCCGCAGCTGAGGACGCCGCCGG
>DYZK01000035.1 GCA_020741275.1 Corynebacterium urealyticum | reverse complement strand
GGGTGCTGCGACGAAGCTGAACAAGCTGCTGGTGCACTTCCCGGACGCCGCGCTGTGGCAGCCACTGCTGGTGCTGCTGGCCTGGTCGGTGCTGGGCATCGCGCTGATCGCGGTGGGTCAGCTGCGCGATGAGCAGGAGGCCAATGAGGATCAGCAGGTCTTCGGCGAGACTGGCGAGCCCGTTGGCGCGGAGGACAGCGCGCAGGCCGGCGTGGGCGCCCCGGGTGCCGCGAATGGCGCGGGCGCTGAGAACGGCGCGCTTGCTGGGAATGGCACTGCCACCCACGGCACCCCGCAGGCGAATGCTGGCGAGGGCATCGATCCTGCTGAGGGCACCACCCCCGACGAGGGCACAAGCAACAACACTGACCGCGGCTAGCCTCCGCGAGGAACCCCTCGGCTAAGACAAAGGGAGCGGCCTAGCGTGATGCTAGGCCGCTCCCTTTCGCTATGCGCCCGGCTGTGCCGGGCAGTGCTCAGCAGTCCCCGAGCACCGGCAGCGGGCTACTTATCGAGCAGCAGCTCCGCGATCTGAATGGTGTTGAGCGCGGCGCCCTTGCGCAGGTTATCGCCAGCCACGACGAACACCAGGCCACGGTTGCCGTCGACCGCCTGGTCCTGGCGGATACGGCCGACGAGGGTGTCGTCGATGCCGGTGGCCTGCAGCGGGGTCGGGACGTCCACGACCTTCACGCCCGGGGTGGCCTCGAGGACCTCGCGGGCGCGGTCTGCGGTCAGCTCGTTGGCGAACTCCGCCTGCACGGTCATCATGTGGCCGGTGAACACCGGGACGCGCACGCAGGTGCCGGAGACCTTCAGCTCCGGGATGCCCAGGATGCGGCGGGACTCATTGCGCAGCTTCTGCTCCTCGTCGGTCTCCCCAGTGCCGTCGTCCACGAGGTTGCCGGCCATCGGCAGGGAGTTGAAGGCGATCGGCGCCACGTAGGGACCGAGGTCCTCTGTACTGAAGACGGAGCCGTCCTCGACGAGCTGCTCCATCTTGTCCAGGTTCTCGCGCAGCTGGTTCATCAGAGTCTGCACGCCAGCCAGCCCGGAGCCGGAAACCGCCTGGTAGGAGGAGACGTGCAGGTGGGTCAGGCCGGCTTCCTTGTGCAGCGCGCCCAGTGCCGGCATGCAGGCCATGGTGGTGCAGTTCGGGTTCGCGATGATGCCCTTGCCAGCACCGGTCTTATCGCCGGGGTTGACCTCGGAGACGATGAGCGGAACCTCGGTGTCCTTGCGCCAGGCGGAGGAGTTATCCACCACGGTCGCGCCAGCCTCCGCGAAGCGCGGGGCGTGCTCCCGGGAGGTCGCGCCACCGGCGGAGAACAGAGCGATATCGATGCCCTTGAGCTCCTCGGTCGGTGTGGCGGCGACGTCCTCAACAACAATCTTCTTGCCACCGAACTCCAACTCCTTGCCTGCGGAGCGGGAGGAGGCGAAGAAGCGCACCTGGTCGGCGGGGAAGTTTCGCTCCTGGAGCAGGTCGCGCATCACCTGGCCGACCTGGCCGGTGGCGCCGACGACAGCAAGCGTGGTCACGGGATATCAGTCCTTAAAAGATTGTTTTAGAGAAGTTCTTGTGGGGCCGCGAGCGGCACTGCGGGGCGCGTTGCGCACCCGGCAGCCCCAACGGCCCCCAGCGTAGTGTTTAGCGGCCGGTTCCAGCGTAGACGGTGGCCTCTTCATCGCCGCCCAGCTGGAAGCGGTCGTGCAGTGCGGTGACGGCCTTATCGACGTCGTGCTCGCGGATCAGCACGGAGATGCGGATCTCGGAGGTAGAGATGAGCTCGATGTTGACGTTCGCGTCACGCAGCGCCTCGGTGAAGTCGGCGGTCACGCCCGGGTGGGACTTCATGCCGGCACCGACGAGGGAGACCTTGCCGACCTGGTCGTCGTAAAGGACGTTCTGCCAGTCGCCGGACTCCTGCATGCCCTTGAGCAACTTCACGGCGCGGGCGCCGTCCTCGCGCGGGCAGGTGAAGGTGATGTCGGTGCGGTTGTCGGCCAGCTTGGAGACGTTCTGCAGCACCATGTCGATGTTGATCTCGGCGTCCGCGACGGCACGGAAGATGCGAGCGGCCTCGCCCGGCGCGTCTGGGATGCCGACGACGGTGATCTTCGCCTCGGAGCGGTCGTGGGCAACGCCCGTGAGTACTGCTTCTTCCACTGGAATATCCTCCATCGATCCGGAAACTAGGGTGCCATTGTCATTGCTGTATGAGGAGCGCACGCGCAGGGGGACGTCGAAGGCCCGGGCGTACTCCACGGAGCGGAGCATGAGGACCTTGGCGCCGACGGCGGCCATCTCCAGCATCTCCTCGAAGCTGATGCTATCCAGCTTCTTCGCATCGCTGACGATGCGTGGGTCGGCGGTGTAGACGCCGTCGACGTCGGAGTAGATCTCGCAGACGTCTGCGTTCAGGGCTGCGGCGAGGGCGACGGCGGTGGCGTCCGACCCACCGCGGCCGAGGGTGGTGATGTCCTTCGTCTCGCGGTTCACCCCCTGGAAACCTGCGACGATGCAGATCTTGCCCTCGTCCAGAGCCTCGCGGACGCGGCCTGGGGTGACCTCGACGATGCGTGCGTTGCCGTGGCGCTCGGTGGTGATCACGCCGGCCTGGGAGCCGGTGAAGCTCTGCGCGTCGGCGCCCAAGGATGCGATTGCCATGGCCACGAGGGCGTTGGAGACGCGCTCACCGGCGGTGAGGAGCATGTCCATCTCGCGGGCCGGCGGCACGGGGTTGACCTGCTCGGCGAGGTCCAGGAGTTCATCGGTGGTGTCACCCATGGCGGAGCAGACGACGACCACGTCGTTGCCTTGCTTTTTAGTGTCCACGATCCGTTCCGCCACGCTGCGGATGCGCTCTGCTGATTCCAGCGAGGAGCCGCCGTATTTTTGCACGATGAGTGCCATGTAGTTTTGGCCCGCCTTCCCGGATGCTCGGAGTTATTTGGGGTGGTTTTTCGTGTTGCCGTTGTGGGGCGTTTTACGTGTCACACAGATTACAGTAGGCGCAGGCGCGCCCCTATAGGAGGGCGTTCGCCGGGGGCAACCGGGCCTGGTTTAGGGTGGATTCCGATGATGCATAGCAACGCACTGGCGATTTTCTTCGGTCTCGCCTCCGCGCTCACGATCGCGTGGGGCACGGTGGTTCGGCACCGGGTCGCCGAGGATTCCGGTGGGACGGATACCTCTTCTGTGGTCGCGGCGATCACCCGTGTGCGGTGGTGGGCCGGGCTGGGCCTGTCCTTTTTGGGCTATGCCCTCCAGATCGTGGCGTTGGGCTTCGGCACCTTATTGGTGGTGCAGCCGATCCTGGTGCTCTCCCTGATGTTCACCCTGCCGCTCTCGGCGAAGCTTTCTGGGCGCCGGATTTCGAAATCGGAGACGGCGTGGGCGGCGCTGCTCACGGTCGCGGTGGCGGTGATCGTCGTCTTGGGCCGCCCGCAGGCCGGGGTGGCGCAGCCTTCCCTGCCGCGGTGGCTGACGGCGCTGGGTATCGGCGTGGTGATTTTCACGGTGATGTACCTGATTTCCCGGGGGCTGCGCCATGCGAACCGGGCGCTAATCTTGGGCTCGATCACCGGCGGGATCATGGGTTATGTGGCGGTGCTCTCCAAGGCCGTGACGGATATTTTCTCCCGCTCTGGGGTGCTGAATCTGCTGATCAGTTGGGAGCTGTGGGGGCTGATTGGTCTCGCGGTGATCGGCACGGCGGTGCAGCAGGCCTCCTTTAACGCGGGCCCGTTGAAGAACTCACTGCCGGCGATGACGGTGGTGGAGCCAATCTTCGCTTTCGCGCTGGGGTACACGATCCTGGGCGAGAAGTTCGACGTCTCCGGCTACCAGTGGATCTACATGGCCGCCGCGCTGATCATCATGATCGTGTCCACGGTGGTGCTCTCCCGGAAGACGATCACCGACTAACCGGAACTAGCCACGCGGGCCGGGGTCACTGGCATATCATCGTGAGTCGGGCTTGATTCAAAACCCCCAACTACTGCCCTCAATTGTCCGGAGGAACCCCACTGTGAGCACCGCACCGTCCCAGAAAAGCGCTTCTGACCAGGCCAAGCCGTGGCTGAAGTTCTATACGGAAGGGACCGCCCCGAACCTGGACTACGGGGAAACCACCCTGGTCAGCATCTTCCGCGACGCGGTGCGTAAGTACGGCAAACGGGATGCGATGTGGTTCCTGGGCACGCAGATCACCTACAGCGAGTTCGGGGAGCTGGTGGATAAGGCCGCGGCCGTCCTGAAGGAAAACGGTGTGAAGCGGGGCGACCGGGTGGCCGTCGTCCTCCCGAACTGCCCGGCGAACCTGGTGGCGTTCTACGCGATCGTCTCCCTGGGGGCCACGGCTGTGTACCACAACCCGCTGTACACGGCGCACGAGCTGGAGGGGCCGTTCGCGGATCACGGCGCGAAGGTCGCGGTGTTCTGGGATAACACGGCGGATATTGCGCAACACCTGGTGGACACCACCCCGCTGGAAAAGGTGTTCACGGTGAACATCACGAAGTCGATGCCGCTGCTGCAGCGGGTCGCGCTCTCCCTGCCGGTGCCGGCGCTGCGCAAGGCGAAGGCGAAGCTGACGGGTGGGCCGACTCAGTTCGAGGACTGGGACGCCGCCGTGGACGCGATGGCTCCGGGGTTGGGTCGCCGCGCGATTCAGGATGCTCTGCCGATGGTGCAGCCGGAGTCCCCGGCGTTGATTCTGTACACCTCGGGCACGACCGGTTCGCCGAAGGGCGCGGTGCTGAGCCACCGGAATATCTGCGCGAACCTGATCCAGGGCAAGGCGTGGGTGCCGGGTCTGGGCGAGCAGGCCGATCCGGAGCGGATGCTGGCGGCGCTGCCGATGTTCCACGCTTATGGCATGACGATGAACGGTGCGCTGGCACCGCTGATCGGCGGGGAGTTGCTGCTGCTCCCGGCCCCGGAGCCTTCCCTTTTGCAGCAGGTGATTAAGAAGAAGAAGCCGACCTGGGTGCCGGGCGTGCCGGCGCTGTACCAGGCGATCGTGAAGCTGGCGGAGGAGAAGGACCTCGACCTGTCCACGATGCGCAACTCATTCTCTGGTGCCTCGGCGCTGCCGGTGGAGACGGTGGAGAACTGGGAGAAGCTCACCAATGGCCGCCTGGTGGAGGGCTACGGCCTGACCGAGACCTCCCCGATCGTGCTGGGTAACCCGATGAGTGATGACCGTCGCCCGGGCTACGTCGGTGTTCCGTTCCCGGATACGGAGGCCCGCGTGGTGGATCAGGACGACCCCACGAAGGTGCTGGACTACGGCGAGGAGGGCGAGCTGGTGGTGC
>DYZK01000034.1 GCA_020741275.1 Corynebacterium urealyticum | reverse complement strand
GGCGAACAGCCAGGCACCGGCGATGGGGAGGTCGACGATGGTTGGCTCGGTGGCCGAGTCCAGGGGGCTGAAGTCAACAGGCAGCTCTGCGGTACTCATAGCCCATACTTTAGCGCCCGGCCCGGACACACAGCCGGTGCGGTAGGCCGCGGGCTGCATCCCCGCGATTTCTCGCAAGCCAATTTTTCCATAACTTCCCCGAAGTGTTTAGCCTTTGCTAACTTTCAGCGCATGGACTCTCCTCACCGTTCAGAAGACCGGCGCATCCTTGGCGCCACGCTCGTAGGCACGACCATCGAGTGGTACGACTTCTTCATCTACGCCCAAGCCGCCGGCCTCGTGTTCGGTACGCAGTTCTTCGCCCCCGCCAGCAGCGATAACGCCAGCCTCGCGCAGGTTTTCGCCTGGGCATCGCTGGGCATCAGCTTCCTCTTCCGCCCCCTCGGCGCCGCCATCGCGGGCCACCTGGGCGACCGCATCGGGCGCAAGAAGGTGCTCGCCGGCACCCTGATCCTCATGGGCGTGGCCACCACCCTGATCGGCGTGCTCCCGACCTACGCCGCCATCGGCATCGCTGCTCCCCTGCTGCTCGTCTTCCTGCGCATCCTTCAAGGCTTGTCCGCGGGCGGCGAATGGGGCGGGGCCGCGCTGCTCGCCGTGGAGCACGCGCCGAAGGGCCGCCGTGGCCACTTTGGGTCCTATCCGCAGATCGGCGTGCCCACTGGGCTCGCCCTGTCCACCGTGGTCTTGCTCGCCATCACCGCGATCATCGGGCAGGACGCCTACATCGACTGGGGTTGGCGTATCCCGTTCCTGTTGAGCTTCGTGCTGGTGATCGTGGGTGTCATCGTGCGCGCCAAGGTCGCCGAATCTCCGGTGTTCCAGGAAATGCGTGAGCGTGCCGCCGAGTCCAGCGCCCCGCTGGGCGTGCTGTTGCGCGACCACTGGCGCCTCGTCATCCGCGCGGCGCTGATCTTTGCCGGTAACAACGCCTCCGGATATATGATCATCGCTTTCATGGGCTCCTATGCCACGAAGGAGCTGGGCCACGACCAGGTCAGCGTCTTCCTGTGCGTGGTCATCGCAGCCCTGGCCTGGATCGCGCTGACGATGTACTCCGGCGGGCTTTCCGACCGCATCGGCCGGGTGCAGACCTTCCTCTGGGGATACGGCATGCTCATCGTGATCGCGGTGCCGGTGTGGTTCTTCATCGACTCCGGCTCGCTGTGGATCTTCGGCATCGGCATGCTGCTGTTCATCCCGGGCCTGGCGCTGTCCTATGGCCCGCAGTCCGCCCTCTACGCAGAGATGTTCCCCCGCGAGGTGCGCTTCTCTGGGGTCTCCGTGGCCTATGCCCTGGGTTCCATCCTGGGTGGCGCTTTCGCACCGATGATCTCCCAGATGCTCTTCAACCGCACCGGGATGATCTGGACGGTTGGTATCTACCTGATGGTGATGTGCGTGATCTCCGTTTTTGCGCTGCTGCGCACCCCCCGTAACCTCGCGGACGCTGAGCTCTAAAACGCTCCGGCCGCCTGCCCCGCAAGCTACGAGCTTGCGGGTTTTTCCTATCCCAGCAGCTTTTCCGTTTGGCCGTAGCGGCGCTCCGCCGCCGCACGGGTTTCCTCCCACCACTGCTGGTTATCGCGGTACCAATCGATCGTCGCCGCCAGGCCCGCGGCGAAGTCTGTGTACCGCGGCTGCCAGCCCAGGCCTTCCATCGAGGACGGGTCGATCGCGTAGCGGCGGTCATGGCCCGGCCGGTCGCTCACCCAGTCGAAGTCATCCTGCTCACGACCGAAAGCCGCCAATAGGTCCCGCACAACCTGCAGGTTATTGCGCTCCCCGTCCGCGCCGATGAGGTACGTCTGCCCCAACTCGCCACGCTGCATAATCGCCCACACCGCATCGTTGTGGTCGTCGACGTGGATCCAATCCCGGACGTTATCCCCCTTGCCGTAGAGCCGCGGCCGCTGCCCCTGCAGCAGGCCGGTGATCTGGCGTGGAATGAACTTCTCCGGGTGCTGGCGCGGGCCGTAGTTATTCGAGCAGTTACTGATCGTGGCCTTCAACCCCAGGCTGCGGACGAAGGCGCGCACCATGTGGTCCGCTGCCGCCTTGGACGCCGAGTAGGGCGAGGACGGCTGGTAGGGGGTCGTCGGAGTGAAGCGCTGCGGGTCGTCCAGTTCCAGATCCCCGAAGACCTCGTCTGTGGAGACGTGGTGCAGGTAGATGCCGTGGCGCACTGCAGCCTCGGCGAGGTGCACCGTCCCATCCACGTTGCTGCGCACGAACAAGGCCGGGTCCAGCAGGGAATTATCGTTGTGCGACTCCGCCGCGAAGTGCACGATGGCCAGCGCGTCGGCGTCCGGAACCTCGGCGGCGACCTCATCGACCAGGGCGAGCACCGCCTCCCGGTCCGCGAGATCCAGCTGCGTGAAGCGGAAACGCCCCGGGTAGGCCTGCTCCAGCGGGGTGCCGTCGGTAGAGCGCAGGTTCAGCGGGTTGGCGGCATAGGTCATCGCGTCCACGACATGCACGTGGACGCCCGGGCGGGTGGTCAGCGTGCGGTGAACGAAATTCGCCCCAATAAAACCGGCACCGCCGGTGACCAGCACGTGGGTCAACCGGCGGTGGGGCGCTGCCGCTTGGTGAGCGGTTTGAGCGGTCACGAGGAAGCGTCACACTCCAAGCGTGTTTTTAATCGGTGGTTTTAGTTCAGGCCAGCGTAGGAGTGCAGGCCGGAGACCACCATGTTGATGAAGAAGAGGTTGAAGACCATCGTCGCGAAAGCGATGACATTGATCCAGGCGGCCTTGCGGCCGCGCCAGCCCGGGGTTGCGCGGGCGTGCAGGTACGCCGCGTAGAGGATCCAGGTGATGAAGGAGACCGTCTCCTTCGGGTCCCAGCCCCAGAACCGACCCCAGGCGGCGTCTGCCCAGATCGCGCCGAAGATGATGCCCAGGCCGAAGATCGGCAGGGTCCAGATCGCGCTGCGGTACGCCAGGGCGTCCAGCTTGGAGGCATCCGGCAGCGGGGAGGCGATGGCGCCGAAGAAGCCCTTCTCCTGGCCCTTTGGGTGCCAGCGGCGCAGCAGGTACATCAGGGAAGCCATGCCGGAGAGCAGGCCGATGCCGCCGCCGATGGAGACGGTGGAGACGTGGATGATGAACCAATTGGACTGCAGGGCCGGGACGACCGGGGCGGTCTCCGCGTAGAGCTTCGTGCCGCCGTAGAACAGCAGCAGCGTCACCGGGGTCAGGACCCACGGCCACATCACGCGCATCGAACGGCGGTTGATCACCACAGCCGCAGCCACCATGGCGAATAGAGTGACCACCGCGACGTATTCGAAGAGGTTGCCCCACGGGAAACGGTTCGCGGACACGCCACGCAGCACCAGGAAGGCGGCGTGGACGGCAATAGCCAGCCACACCAGCGCCTGGGTAATCCCCCCGAAGGTATCCGCGCGCTTCACGCGCTGCAGGATCGTCTCGGCGCGCAGTCCCGCCGGCAGATTCTCCTCGTCCAGGGAGGAGGTTGCGATGCCGGACACGTCGGCCGCGCCGGTGTCCCCGACCTCATCGGCAGCGGCATCGGTGGTGGCTGCGCCGGATGCGCCAGCACCAACCGCCACCTTCTGGCGGCGCTTCGCCTCCTGCGGGGTCGCCTCGTTCTTCAGCACCCGGGCACGCTCGCGGCGGGCGTCGTTCGCCAGGCGAACGAGCCCGTAATAAAACAGGGACACCGCCAGGGCGAGTAGGTACAGCACCACCGTGGTCTTGTACGCCAGGTCAGAAAACAGCGCGAGATCTTGATTAATCTGCATGGATTATTTCGATTCCTCAACGGACTAAAGGCATACGCCGACTAAGGCGCATCTCTTGCACATCTAAGATTATCCCCGCCTAGCGGGAAATCCAACACTCCAACGGCGCCGGATAGTGGCAGCGACCAGCAAAAACGATTTAGCGATCGCGAAGCTGTTCGTCAAGTCCGTCGCCGAAATCCTCTTCCCAGCTACCGCTGGAAGCATGATGTTCCTCGTCCAGGTCCTCCTCCTCGAGGCCCAGGATGCGTTCCGCGGTGCGGTTGAACTCTGCGCCCCAGCCCGCAGCGTCAGTGCGCGCCAGCCCGGCGATCTCGAGCACGGTCCCCGGCTGGCCGTCCTCACGTGGCGCCAGACGCACCCACAGGCGGCGGCGCTTAATCGCCAGGGACACCACCAAGGATCCCAGCATCAGCATGGAGAAGATGAATACCCAGTACAGGCTCGGGTCATGGCCGATCTGGATATTGATGAACTCCTTGGCACCGTCGAAGGTGATCTCGGTGCCGTCGTCCAGGGTCACCTTCTCGCCGACGCGCAGGTTCACGCGGTCCAGCTTCTCCAACAAGCCGTTGTGCATCTGCTCCGGGAGCAGGGAGAAGACGGACTGCGCGGAGCCGGCGTCCAGGCCCGTCTGGCCGCGGTAGACGTCGATGGCCACCGCCGGGTCCGTCATCGCCGGGTAGCGGGAGGTCAGCAGCGCACCCTTCTCACCGGTGAACTCCGCGGTGGGGGCGAATAGCCCCTGGATGGCGATCTGGTTATTGCGGCGCTCCAGCTCCGTGTCGAACATGTCTGCCGGCGGGTCCCAGCGCATCGCGCCGGAGGACAGGAAGTTGATCTGGTCATCCGGACGGAACTGGGTCGTTTCCGTCACCGTCTCCCCGTTCGGCCACTTGATGGTGAACGTCGGCGCGTAACCGTGGCCCTGCAGGTAAATGCGGTCACCCTCCAGGCGCAGCGGGTGGTTGACCTTCAGGGTGGTCTTTTCCCACTTCTCATGTGGCTCGTAGGCAGCGTCACCGACGGCGTAATCAATGTCCGATTCGAAGTCCACCGCCTGCCCGTTGGGCAGATACTCCGCCTTAAAGTTCTTGACGTTGATGCAGTAGGGGTGCAGGCCGGTGCCGTCGAAAAGCTGCCCGTGGCGGAAGGAGTCGAAGTTACCGACCGCGGAGTTACAGAACTCGGAGTTCTCCGTATCGGCGATCACGATCGCCTGACCCTCGTAGTAGCTGAGTCGGCCGACGCCGACGGCAACGAGGATGCCCACCAGGGCGAGGTGGAAGACGAGATTCGCGAACTCGCGCAGGTAACCTCGCTCCGCGGAGATGGACCATCGGCCTGCGCGATCGTCCTCGGCGGCGGTTTCCGAAATATGCCAACCCTTGAACTCGCGGCGCAGCAGCTCCTTCATCGCCTCCGGGTCGGTGTCCACGGTGCCGGAGATGTGATTCGGCATCCGCTTGAGCACCTTCGGCGCCCGCGGTGGGGTGGAGCTCAGCGCCTGGTAGTGGTCCCAGGTTCGCGGCAGGATGCAGCCCACGAGCGAGATGAACAGCAACACGTAGATCGCCATAAACCACGAGGAGCTGAAGACATCGAACAGGCCCAGCTTGTCGAAGACCTCGGCGGTCTTGCCGTTGGCGGCGATGTAATCGGCCACCTTGTCCTGATTCAGCGAGCGCTGCGGCAGCAGGGCGCCGGGAATCGCTGCGAGAGCCAACAGGAAGAGCAGCACCAGGGCCGTCTTCATCTTGGTCAGCCACTGCCAGCCACGCTTGGGCAGGGCCAGGATCAGACGAGCGGGGTTCTTCCCGCCGCCTGGCTTCGTACCGGCCTTGTGCTCAGTCATGAGAATGCCCTTTCACGTTCTTCCCACACACGCTCTACTCACCTGTTAGATCGGCAACGTTGCATCACTGATGAACGCGTCCCGGACCCACTCCACAAATATTGCCCACTGCCCGGTGAGCAGCAAAATTCCAACAATCACCAGGAGGATGCCGCCGGCCACCTGGATGCTGCGGGAATGGCGGCGCAGGAAGCCAACGCCTGCCAGCGCCCGGCGCGAACCCAAGGCCAAAAGGATGAACGGCAGGCCCAGGCCGATGCAGTAGGCGATGATCAGCAGCACCCCGCGCGCGGCGGTCGTCCCCTCGGTGCCCGCGGAGACGGAGATGATCGCCGCGAGAGTCGGGCCCAGGCAGGGTGTCCAACCCAAGGCGAAGATCCCGCCGAGCAGCGGGGCTCCTGCCAGGGTCGTCCAGCGCTTCGGCGCCATCCGGGTGTCGGCCTGCAGCGGGGTGATGAAGCCCATGAAGACCACGCCCATGAGGATCGTCACCGCGCCGCCGATGCGCATCAGCAGCTGCTGGTTGATCATCAGGGTGCTGATCAGGCCGAAGACCGTGACCGTGGCCAGCAGGAAGATCACTGTGAAACCGGCGACGAACAGCAGCGCCGCAGCGCCCACTCGCCCCTTCTTATTCGCGACCTTCGTGCCCTGCTCGGTGAACTCGGTATCAGCGCCGACCACGCCCGCGAGATAAGAGATATAGCCCGGCACCAGCGGGATCACACACGGCGAGGCGAAGGACACCAAACCCGCCAGCGCCGCCGCCAACATCGCGAGCACCAGCGGGCCGGCGGAGACCGTATCCGCGAAACGTTGGCCGATGTCCCCTGCGGCCAGGGTGAACACAGCCTGCTCCGGGCTCAGCACTTAAGCACCCTCCCCAGCGGCGGCTCCGTCATCCTCGTCGAGGATGGGCTCCAGAACCTTCCACAGCTCATCATCGGTGACTTCCTTGAGGAAGATGTGCGCTGGACGGTGCTGCTTATCCAGCACGATCGTCGTCGGGACGACAGACGCCGGGATACCGCCCAGCCGCAGCGCGGACTTGAACGGCGGGTCGTAGATGGAGGGATAGGTGATGCCGTAGGTGCGCACGAAGTTCTTCGGCTTCTCCCGCGACGGGTCGCGGACGTTGATGCCCAAGACGGTGCCGTCGCCGCGCTTTTCCAGCTTCTCGTGGACGCGCTCCAGGTCATCCGCCTCGGAGCGGCACGGCCCGCACCACTGGCCCCACGTATTTAGGACGACGGCCTTGCCGGCGTAGTCCTCCAGGTTGATCTGCTCGCCTTCCTCCATGAGGGAGTCCCCGGTGAGGTTGGCGACTTCTTTGCGCTCCTCCGGTGGGTAGCTGATGGAGGTCTGCCCGCCTGGGGAGACGAACTCGAAGGTGCCACCGACCGCGACGGCGTCGTCGCCGGTCGCGCCATCCCCGCAGGCGGTGAGTCCGCCGAGGGAAACGGCGGCGGTGAGCAGCGCTGCCAGCGCGGCGCGGCTGCGCGAGCGGAGGGTGGGACGGGTGCTCCTCAAAAGGGCGCCTCGTCGCGACATGGGGCCTACCTACCTTTCTGTTGCTATTCGCTCGGGTTGCTACCCGTTAAATATCGGCTGCGGGCTCGGAGTAGATCATGTCCACCAACTC
>DYZK01000033.1 GCA_020741275.1 Corynebacterium urealyticum | reverse complement strand
CTCCGCCTCGTCCTGGCGCAGCTGTTCCCGCCCGGTCGCCGCCACAGCCATGGTCACGGCGTCAGCGCTATCGTGGTCGGCCACGTCGACGATCACCGGCGTGCGCAGCATGCCCCGCAGCGCCTCAGCGTGGCGCGCTCGGTCTGATCGAAGTAGCTTGCTCCCCCATGCATTCATGGCTTCACTCTCACACGCAGGCACCGGGCACCGACAGGCCCGCGAATAGCTTGTGGACAGCCACCCGCCGGGCCCCGTTCGCACCCCACTGCAGCCCTTAGGACCCGGTTTTTCTGTGGATAACCCCGTCCAACCACGTCACCGGCCGCGCCGCCCACCACGCCGCCACGCCATTTTCCCCATCACACGCCCGCACCAGCCCACCAACGCTGTGAAAACTGTGGACTTTTGTGAATATTGATACCTAGAATTGAGGCCGTGACACCTCTACCCAGGATCAGCAACCGCACAGCGAGCCGCCGGACAGCCCCAGGGCGCGCGGCCCGGCGCACACTCGCTGTTTTCGACCTGGATAAAACCATCGTGGACACCAGCGCCTCCATGGCCTACGGTCGCCCGATGGCCAAGCGCGGGATCATCACCACGGGGGAAATGTTGCGCATCGGCGCAATGCTGTTCAGCTACATGCTGACCACCCACACGGACGAGAACCTGGACGCCACCAAGGACGCCCTGTCTTCCATGATCCGCAACCGCCCCGCGGCCTCCCTGCGAGCCATCGCGGAGGACGCCCTGCAGGAAGTGCTGATCCCCTACGTCTACGCCGAGGCCCGCGACTTCATCTTCGAGCACCACAAGTTGGGGCACGACGTCGCCATCATCACCGCGTCCGCCCGCGTCCTGGTGGACCCCATCGCACGCGAGCTCCAGGCGGACCACCTGATAGCCACCGAACTCGAGGAGATCGACGGCACGTACACCGGCAAGGTCCTGCACTTCAACAAGGGCCAGGCGAAGGTGGACAAGCTGATGGAGCTGGTCGAGCGCGGTGGCTACGACCTCTCCCGCAGCTACGCCTACACGGATTCCCACACTGACCTGCCGCTGCTTGAGGCGGTCGGTCACCCCTATGCGATCAACCCGGATCGCCAGCTGCGAAAGATCGCCCGCGAGCGGGACTGGCCGATCGAGTACTTCAGCAAGCCCGAGCCCCTCTTCAAGCCGGGGAAGGTCCTGGCAGGTGCGGGGACACTCGCGTTCCTCGGCGCGGCCACCACCGGCGTGGTCCTGTGGTTACGTCAACGCGCTCAGGACGTCGGTTCCGCCAGCGCCTCGCCGCTCCTGGCGCGCCTCATGCCACGCCGCGCCTCATAGAACCAGCTGGGAGCACCCCAACCAAGCAGCTACTGCTTCGCGTCAGCGATGGACTTCGCCTCCAGCGAGCCCTCGGCCAGCCCCTCGGCGTGGAAGATGATCCATTCAGCCATCGCCTCTGAACCACCCTTCGCGAACGCTGCGGCCTTCGCGCGGTACTCATCGCGGTGGCGGTTCCACCACACCTCCGGCACGCCCAGCCCGCGCGGGTCCAGGCCACCGGTGATGGTCGCCAACCGGGAGCAAGCGCGGGCCGTCACCCCGTTGGCGTCGGCGAAGGGCTCCAGGGTGAGCAGCTCGCCGTGAATGATGGCGGAGAGCACCACAGAGTTGACCTTCGTACCCCCGGCGATGAGAGAACCGAGCAGCTGCAGGCGGCCATCGGTGGCGCGCTTCGGACGGCCCGGTACGAGGAACTCAGCATTGTGGGCGGCCTTCGCGCGGAAATTCTCATCCGACATCTGCGGGGAGGCTACCGCGTTGATCTTCGCGATCACCTGCAGCGGGGCACGCTGCCAGGTGGTGCGGGTCTCCGCGATGCCATCCGGGGCGAGCAGCTCTGCAGCCCGCAGGGAACCCGCCAGGATTGGATCCTCCACCTGGCCATCCTCGGGCAGACGCGGGGTGCCGCCGTCCAGCTGGGCGGAAGCACGTGCCCCACGCAGCACGGACTCGGAACCAGTGACGTCCCAGCCGCGCAGGTTGGCGGGGTGGCGGTGCGCGCGGGCGATGAAGTCGGAGGCCCGTTCAACGGCCTCGGACACCCCGGGCAGCTCGGCGAGCGGGGCAAGGGGATCGGTAGTGAAACGACCTTCAGCAGACATGGCCACCACAATAATTCACCCCACCGCCCCACGCTCACCAATGGTCTGGCAAAATGGTGTGCAGTAATTTCTGCGCAGAATATTGACCGTTAATTGTCAGGAGTATCGATCGTGAGCAATAAGAGCGAAGGCCTATTCACCGATAGCGATAGCTTTAACCCTCATGTCAACGCTATCCCGCTGTCCGACGTGGACACCCGCCCGAAGGGCCAGGGGAGCATCGGCGACCTGGTGAAGGACGCCACCGCACAGGCCTCCTCCCTCATCCGCTCCGAGGTTGAGCTCGCGAAGACCGAGATCGCACAGTCCGGCAAGAAGGTCGGCCTGGGCGTGGGCCTGTTCGCCGCTGCCGGCGTGATCATCGCATACTCCTCCTTCTTCCTCTTCCTTGCCCTGGCATGGCTGCTGGATCACTTCATGCCGCGCTCCCTGGCGTTCCTCGTGGTCTTCCTGATCATGGCCGTGCTCACCGGCATCCTGGCGCTGGTCGGCGTCAAGCAGCTCAAGGGCGCGAAGAAGCCAGAGAAGACGATCAACTCCCTGGGCGAGCTCAAGCAGCTGACCCCGGATAAGGAGCGCTACACCGAGGGCAACTCCGTGGCCACCAAGGAGCCGGGCCTGTTCACCTAGGCCCCCACACGCGTAGCTTCCCGTGAGCACCCCCTCCCCGAACACCCCGCAGCACACATTCGTGCATTCGCGGGGTGTTCGTTTGCATGTTCTGCTCCAGGGTCCGGTCAAGCCCGAGGGTTCAAACGAGCGAAACCCGCTGGTGCTGTTCATCCACGGCTTCGGCGGTGGCTACTTCGATTTCGAACCGCTCTTCGCCCAGCTGGAGGGCGCCCCGCTGCGGCTGGCCGCGGTGGATCTTCGGGGTTACGGCCGCTCGGATAAAACGCCCCGCGGCTACGATCTCACGACCGCCGCATCCGACATGGCCGGCGTGATCCGCCGCCTGGGGTACAGCAGCGCGCACATCGTGGGCCACGGCTACGGCGGGCTCGTCGCCTGGACGATGGCCGCCCACGAGCCGGAGCGCATCGACCGGCTGGTCACGCTCTCCTCGACGCACCCCACCGAGGAGGCGAAGTTCCTGTTCTCGCGCCCGCTGGAACGCTGGAGGCACACGCGGGGCACCCTGTTTGCGCAGCTCCCCCGCCTCCCGGAGCGCTCCCTCACCAAGGACGGCGCCGCCACGGCCGAGAAGATCTTCCGCACTGGCGTGGCACCGGGCTTCCGCGACACCCCCCTCTACCGCGAGTTCGCCATCAAGCGCCGCGAAGCGATGCAGGTGGATAAAGTCGCACACCTGGCCAGCGAGTACCGCCGCTGGGCTTTCCGCTCCCGGTTCCGCCCGGAGGGCCGGATCTTCGACCGCACGATCCCGCGCCGCATCGAGGCCCAAGTGTTGGCGATCGACGGTTCGATGGACCCGAACTATTCCCCCGACCTCGCGGCCCGTTCCCTAGAGCGTGGCGCGGCGGGCTCCCGGGCTGAGCTGATCTACGGGGTCGGCCACTACCCGCACATCGAGGACCCCGTCACCGTCGCAGAGCTGCTCCGCGCCGAGATTCTCGCCGACTAACCGCGCGGCCCAGCAACCGCTCTCTAGTCAGCCACGCAGCTGCGCGTATCCACCGGCGAGCTCCACCGGGCGGTATCCCCCACGCGCTCCAGCACTTCCTTCTTCGTCAGCGCATAGCCGGTGTCCGCCTCATTCGAGTCCGCACCGAAGATCAGCCCCAGCACCTCCCCATTCGGGGCGACCAGCGGCCCGCCGGAGTTACCCTGCACGATCGTGCCGCGCAGCGAGTACGCCTCGCGCTCGACCCGCTGGTCGGCGTAGATATTCGGTCCCGCGATCCGCATCTGCTCACGCACGCGCACCGGGGCCGCCTTGAACGGCCCACCCAGCGGGTAGCCCAGCGCGATGGCGTCGTCCCCGGAAACAGCGGGTCTATCCGCCCAGCGCAACGGCTGCAGCGGCAGTTCCCCGGTGGCCCGCAGCAGCGCGATATCGTGCTCCGGGTCGTAGAAGACCACATCCGTGTCCACCGGCCCGTTGACCGTGGACAGGGCGACCTTGTTCGTCCCGGCGACGACGTGCGCGTTCGTCATCACCACGCCCGGTTCGATGACGAATCCGGTGCCCTGCTGCATCCGGCTGCACTGTTCCGCAACACCCTCGACCTTGACGACGGACGGCCCGATAGCGGCGACGTCCGGAAGGTCCTGCAGTGCGGGGTCCGGCGGCTGGACCTCGCGCTTCGTGACGGAGGCGAAGGGGTCGGTGACCGCGGGGATCTCGCTGCGGTTGATCAGGGCGTTGATGCGAGCAGGCAGGGTGCGCATCCAGTTGGGAGCGACCTCGCCGATGGTGGCGATGATGCGGGAATCCTGCGCCTCCCGGGCGATGCGGGAGTCCTGGCTGCTGAGCAAGGGCACCGCGATCATCCACATCACCACCATGGCGGTCACGACGGCGACCAGGGAGCCCACGGCGGAATCCGCCCGGTAGAGCTGGCGCGTGCGGATATTGTCCCGGATTCGCTGGCCAATGCTGGAGCCCAGGAAGTAGCCGACCACCACGCAGCCGGCCAGGGTGAGCAGCGCGATGACCAGGCGCGAGCCTTCCGTGCCCTCGTCCTGGATAAGCCGGACAACCGGCCCCACGGCCTGCAGCCCCAGGTAGCCACCGATCAGCACGCCCGCCAGGCTCAGCAGCGCGGCCACCCCGCCTTGCCGCAGCCCGGAGAAGAAGGCGGCGAGGCCGCAGAGCACTAGCGCGATATCAACGATCATGGGTGTGGGTTTCTACCCTCCTGTGTCCTTCTTATTCTCGGCGATGAAGTGGGCGCGCAGGTCGCGGGCTTCGCCGTTACGGGATTGTTCCAGGGTACGGAAAAGATCGAATTGGGTCTCCTCATCCCAGTCCTCGTGCCATCCGGCAAGCCGCAGCAGGGCGTCGAGCACCCCGGCGGTGAAACCCCACAGCACCATCCCGGAGACGTCGAAGGCGGGGCCAGACCAGCCGCCGAAGCCCAGTTTGAAGCGGTAATCCGGGTGGACGAGCTCGCGGATGGCCACTGGCTCGACCCAATCGTTTTCCACCGTGGCGGGGTGGACGGGCGAGAACTCCCGCCAGTAGGCGATCACCGGCACGACCGCGAAGTTCGTGCGGTCGATATACACCGGGTCCATCACGGCCACAGGTTCCACCCCCTCGGGGTTGAGGCCAGTCTCCTCGACGGCCTCACGGACAGCCGTGTCGATCGGGGTGGCGTCCTGGGACTCCCAAGCGCCGCCGGGAAAGGCCATCTGCCCGGAGTGGTTGCGCATATCCGCCCCGCGGTGCGTTAGGACGAGGGTGGCGTCCTCCGGGAAGGGGTGGATCGCGGTGGGTCGGTAGTTGGGGTCCCCGCCGAGCAGGATCAGCACGGCGGAGTAGCGGGGTGGCACGCCGTCCTCGTTGGTTTCCGGGACGTGGCGCGCGGGGTCATTAAGCGCCTCGTGCACGCTGCCGCTGCGCGCGGCGGTGGCCAGCCTGGTGAGCCATTCGGGCAGGTCAGCGGCGAGTGGCGGTTGGGCAGCAATGGCGGCGCGCCAGTCTTCGAAGGGGTAGGGCATGGTATTAATTCTGCCCGCTCAGGGCGGCATTCACAGCGGCTTCGAGTTCCTCGTAGTCGCGGAAGACTTGGGGGTACATCTGCGCGCGGGTGCCGTCCGCCCGGTAGACCACCGTGATCGGGACGACCTTCGGCAGGCTGGTTGCGGTGTCGAAGCGGTGGCTGCGGTCGGCGTAGACGGGCATGGTCGTGACATCCAGCTCGTCCAAGAAGTCAGCCCCTGCCTGGGATTTCTTGTCCAGGTGGACGCCAGCGACGTTCCACTCCGGGTGTTCCTTGGCGAGCTTGTCGAAGTGGGGCAGCTCGCGGCGGCAGGGCTCACACCACCAGGCCCACACGTTGATGATCGTGGGTTTACCGGTCAAGGCTGCGCCAAGGTCGGCGGTCTCATTCTTGCCGCTGCTGAGGCAGGGCAGCTCGATGCCGGTGAGCTCGGAGTCTGGGGCGGGCTGCGCTCCACTGTCCGGGGCGGGACAGTTTCGGGGATTTTTAATGCTGACTGGCTGTGCGGGGCCGGGATCCGCGTCCGCGTCGCCCTCGCCGCCGGGGTCACCTGGAGAACCGGAGGCCGCACCGGTGCCGCCGACCATGCCCGGTTCAGCCTGCTGCTCGGACTGCGCGCCGGACTGTTCGCCGGACTGCTCCTCACCGCCACTCATCACGCCTGCGACCAGCGGGATTGCCGCGACGAGGAGGCCGACAATGATGGCGATGACGAGCAGGAGGACACGCGGTCGCGACGCGTCGGCATCGTCCCCGGAACCGTGGGGGACGTCGATGTCCTCGCTCGTCGCGGCGTTTCCGTCGGACGCACCGTGACCGGGAGCAGCGCCGTTGGGATGGGGATGGGAAGACGAAGGGGTGGTGGCCATGGCGTTAATCCTCTCCGAATCCGGCCAGGGCGAGCAGGTGTTCGCGGTCTGCCGAGGTGATGCGGGTCATCGCTTCCTCCGGGTCCGGCGTGCCGGCCAGCCCGAAGCTGGGGCACTGCCAGGCCAGGAAGCAGGCGCCACAGGCTGGCTTGCGGGAGTGGCAGACGCGGCGGCCGTGGAAGATGACGCGGTGGCTGAACATGGTCCACTCCTTGGGTTCGATGAGCTCCATGAGTTCGCGTTCCACCTTGACCGGGTCCTCCTGGTCAGTGAGCTTCCAGCGGCGCACAAGGCGGCCCAGGTGGGTGTCCACGGTGATGCCCGGCACGCCGAAGGCATTGCCGAGCACAACGTTGGCGGTCTTTCGCCCCACCCCCGGCAGGGCGACGAGATCCTCGAGGGTGCGGGGGACCTCACCGCCGTGCTTCTCGGCGATGGCGGCGCCGAGCCCGATGAGGGAACGGGTCTTGGCCTGGTAAAAACCGGTTGGCCGGATGACCTCGGCGAGCTCCTCGGGGTCCGCGGCGGCGTAGTCGGCCGCGGTGGGATATAACGAAAATAGGACCGGCGTCACATTATTGACCCGGACATCGGTACACTGTGCAGATAGGACTGTTGCTACAAGAAGCTCCAGTGGCGTCGAAAAGTCGAGCTCCGCATGAGCATCGGGGTAGCCGACCGCGAGAGTGCGGTTGAGTTTCCTCGCTCGGCGCTTAAGCGCCAGCGGGGTTTCCACATGCGAAGGATCTGCGGCGCGATGGCTGCCAGGTTTCGGCAAGCGAGGCGCTGAGGTTTTCGGCATGGCTACTACTGTAGTGTGAGTCCGGTTAAACGTCGTCAAGTGGGAGTGTAAGGAACAGATGGCAGAGAACACCGAGATTCTGTCCCGCGCTGGAATCTTTCAAGGGGTAGACCCCGAGGCCGTGCAGGCTCTGGTTGAGCAGCTGGAGACCGTCGACTTCCCCCGCGGAACCACGATCTTCGAGGAGGGCGAGCAGGGCGACACCCTGTACGTCATCACCTCCGGCAAGGTGAAGCTGGCGCGTCACTCCGCGGACGGCCGCGAGAATCTGCTGACCGTGATGGGCCCATCGGACATGTTCGGTGAACTCTCGATCTTCGACCCGGGTCCACGTACCTCCTCGGCAGTGTGCGTCACGAAGGTCTCTGCTGGCGTGATGACCTCCCAGATGCTGCACGACTGGATCGCCGATCACCCGGGCATCACGGAGCAGCTGCTGCGCGTGCTGGCCCGCCGCCTGCGCCGGACGAATAACAGCCTGGCCGACATGATCTTCACGGACGTTCCGGGCCGCGTGGCCAAGGCGCTGCTGCAACTGGCCAACCGCTTCGGCATCCAGGAAAACGGCATGCTGCGCGTGCACCACGACCTCACCCAGGAAGAGATCGCCCAGCTGGTGGGTGCCTCCCGCGAGACGGTAAACAAGGCACTGGCGGAGTTCGCCCAGCGCGGCTGGATCCGCTTGGAAGGCAAGTCGGTTCTCATCGCGGACACCGAGCGCCTCGCACGCCGCGCACGCTAATCCACCGGAGCCGGGCCACAACGGCGCCAGCGTTTCGCGCCGGACCTGCACGGCCGGCGCATAAAAAAGACCAGCCCATGGCTGGTCACCCGCATAAATGCCTAGCGAGTTTTCCACTCGCTAGGCATTGTCGCTTTTACTGCTGCTTCTTCAGGTAATCGATCGTCACGCGGGTGGACTGTGCGGCGGCGTCGCGCAGCACTGGATCCACGTCCGTGTAGATCTCGTCGACAACGTCCATGACATCGGCGTCCTCGCCGAGCTTGGCCAGGGCCTCGCGGACCTGCTCGAGGCGGTGCTGACGGCGCTCGATGTAGCGCTCGGCGAGCTCGCTCGTGTCCTCGCGGTCCGGACCGTGGCCCGGCAGCAGTGGCACGCCAACACCGCGGCGCTTCAGCTCCTTCAGGGACTCGATGTAGAGCCCAAGGTCTCCGTCGGTCTCGGAGATCATGGTCGTGTGGCGGCCGGCGATGGTGTCGCCGGTGATGATCGCCTCCACGTCCGAGTCATCGGAGGCACCCTTGGAGTGGATGAGGAAGCACACGGAGTCGGAGGTGTGCCCCGGGGTGTGCATGACCTCGATCGTCGGGGTGAGCCCCTCGATGCGGATGATCTCGCCATCCTTCAGCGGCTCGGCGGCGATGCAGTTGTGATCGTCGAAGGCGCGAACAGGCGAGCCAGAGAGCTGACGGAAGCGCTGAGCACCGTTGGAGTGATCGTTGTGCCGGTGCGTGAGGAGCACGAGGCCGATGGTGGCCTGCGGGCCTTCCTCGCCGCTGGTTCCAGCACCGATGCTTTCCCCCACCGCCTTGCTGTGAAGGACGTTGAGGTGCCCCTCATCCTGCGGACCCGGATCGATGACGACCGAGACTGGATCCCCCTGGCCGCGAACTACCCAAGAGTTCGTGCCTTCGAGCGCTGCATAGCTGGGGTTTGGCGCCAACACCACACCGACGTTCTCGGTGACCGGGCGAAGCTGACTGTACGCGGGATGTTGCATAACTCTAATTCTACGAAAACTCGCGGCTAAAGGCCTATTGACGTACCTGAACGATGATCTCGATCTCCACCGGGGAACCCAGTGGCAGCTCCGCAACACCGACGGCGGCGCGGGCATGCTGGCCAGCCTCACCGAAAATCTCACCGAGGATGTCGCTCGCTCCGTTGACGACGCCAGGCTGGCCGCCGAAACCGGTGGCGGAGGCAACGTAGCCCGTGACCTTCACGATGCGTTCGATGTTCTCCAGGCCGACCTCTGCAGCGGCGGCCGCCACAGCGTTGAGCACGGCGATGCGAGCCAGTTCGTAGGCCTCTTCCGGGCTGACCTGGGCTCCCGTGTGGGTGCCGATCTCCCCGACGAGGCCGAGCTTCGGCAACTCACCGTTGACAAATGGCAGCTGACCGGAGGTGTAGACGACGTCGCCGCAGCGGACGGCGGGGACGTAAGACGCGACGGCGGCCGCAACGGGCGGCAGCTCGATACCGAGCTCGTCGAGCCGGGCTGGAACCTGAGACTTGGCCATGATTAGTCCAGCTCTCGCTTCATGTAGGCGACGTGCTGCTCGCCAGTCGGACCTGGCAGGACGGAGACGAGCTCCCACCCATCCTGGCCCCAGTTATCTAGGATCTGCTTGGTCGCGTGGGTGAGCAGTGGCACGGTGACATATTCCCATTTCTTCATGCCCTCGAGCATAGCGATCGCGCGCGAGTTATGGAGGGGACGAGCTGGGGCTATAGACAGAAAAATCCCCGGCCGGGGAGGTTTTAGAACCTCTCCCGCCGGGGGAGCTGCAGGCACATCGGTTAGCTTCCAGCTACTGCGAAATTAAAGACGGGCCGGGGTGTGGCCCTGCTGAGAGGGGCTTAGGCCTGCCCCTCAGCCTCGCGCTGCGCGGCGGCAGCCTCGAGCTGGCCAGCGAAGAAGTCGGCCCAGTCGGTGACATCCGGGCGGCGACGCAGCAGGGCGCGGCGCTGACGCTCCGTCATGCCACCCCAGACACCGAACTCCACCTTGTTATCGAGGGCATCGGCGCGGCACTGCAGAACGACGGGGCAGTGACGGCAGATAGCGACAGCCTTGCGCTGCGCTGCACCCTTCACAAAGAGCTCTTCTGGGTCCACGCTGCGGCAGTGCGCGTGGGTAATCCATTCACCGCGATTCTTGAAAGACTCGCGAGTCGTCAGCTGCTTCACGGTCTGACGCACGGGCTTTGCTGCTGGTCGGGACTGGGAGCGGGATTCAGCCATTCTTCGCCTCCAAGCTGGATCTAACGTTCTTCGTTTCGATGTTCTTTGGGGAACTGATGTGCTTGCTCTTTCCTCAGCGATCAACAGGATGTGTTGCATAGCCTGTTGAAGCATTGCTCGGAATGTTACGGGGGTCACATTTTGGATGTCTAATGCGCCACAGACGCGGGGGTACTTCAGCGAAGAAAAATTTTTCATAGGCCACGCACCGCTAGCACAACCCACGCAAATAGCCTCGACAGAGCACGGGAGCGGACCGTGCACATGGCGCGAAAATAGGTCGCGGCCGGTTTATGCACGTCAGGACAGAGTTTTCTTGAAATACCTTTAAAATGTGATGCGTCCCACATTTTCTGCCAGGCTTCCCTATGCGTGATAATTCACTCCGGAAAGCCTGGCGAATATCGTCGGATATTTCTTTCCCCAAAACTAGCTCTGGCGGGGGTAGTGAGCCCCTACCCCGCCGCACGGTCCCCAGCCGCAGCTTGTGATCTCACAGTGCAACCGCTGGTGCTTTAGCCACGCTAAGGGCGTCCGGTGCGTCGACTAATGTGTGTCGCGTGGAGAAGAATAACGAGCAAAACAAGGCAGCACCCGACCGCGCCCGGCCCAGGCCGGTACTTCAGCTAATCGGCGCGACGCTCGGCATCGCCGTGCTTCTTGCCCTGGGAATGCTCCCCTTCGCCAGCCTCGGTGGCGCGGTGGTGAACTCCTCCGCGAACACGATGAACGCCAACTTCGCGGATATCGAGACCAATAAGTCCCTCCCGCAAGCCAGCACCGTCCTGGACCGCGAGGGCAACACCATCGCCTGGGTCTACGACCAACGGCGCTTCGACGTCCCAGCGGACAAGATCTCCGACGCGATGAAGGAGTCCATCGTCGCCATCGAGGACCGGCGCTTTTACGAACACAATGGGGTGGACCTGCGTGGCTCCGCCCGCGCGCTAGCAGCCAACCTCTCCAGCGGCGGGGTCGCAGAAGGCGCCTCGACCCTCAATCAGCAATACATCAAGAACTACCTGTGGCTGATCAGCGCCAAGAACGACGACGAACGCGCCGCCGCCACCGAGACCAGCCTGGCCCGCAAGCTGCGGGAAATGAAGCTCGCGGGCGATCTCGACGACCGCTTCTCCAAGGACGAGATCCTCACCCGCTACCTCAACCTCATCTCCTTCGGTCGCGGCGCCTACGGGGTCGAGGCCGCCGCGCGCACCTACTTCGACCACTCCGCCGAGAAGTTGACGGACGCCGAGGCAGCGCTCCTCGCCGGGGTCGTCCAGTCCACCTCCGCGCTGGATCCGTGGGATAACCCGGACGCCGCGCTGACCCGCCGTAACCAGGTGCTCCAGGCGCGCGCCAATAACGGTTCCCTCACCCAAGAACAGGCCGATAGCGCGGCCGCCGAGCCGCTGGGGATCGCGGAGAAGCCAGCCGGTGAACCCAATGGCTGCCTTGCCGCCGGGGATGATGGTTTCTTCTGCGACTACGCCCTGAATTGGCTCGAGGAGAAGGGCCTCGACCACGAAAAGATTGCCCGCGGCGGCTACACCATCACCACCACCCTGGACCCGGCCGCACAGCAGCACGCTGTGCAATCCGCCCGGAGCAATGTGGGCCCCGGACAGCCCGGGGTGTCTGAAGCCCTGAGCTTCATTGCCCCGACCGAGGACTCCCACGAGGTCATCGCCATGGCGTCCTCCCGGAAATACGGGCTGGACCAGGAGAATCATGAAACCGTTCTGCCGCTGCCGCACTCCCTCCAGGGGCACGGCGCGGGCTCAGTATTCAAGATCTTCGCCGCCACTGCCGCCATCGAGAAGGGCATGGGGCTGGAGACCACGCTCAACGTCCCGCCCCGAGTGGAGGTCGATGGCCTCGGCAACGGCGGTGCCACCGGCTGCCCGCCGGGCAAGTACTGCGTCGAAAACGTCAGACCCTATAAGTCCTCCATGACATTGAAGGAGGCGCTGGCGACCTCCCCGAACACACCCTTCATCTCGATGCTGCAGGATGTAGGCCTGGAACGTACCGTCGACTTGGCCGTGAAACTGGGACTGCGCAGCTACGCGGAGGAGGGCACCTCCGGGGATAAGTCCATCGCACAGCGCATTAAAGAGGAGCAGACCGGTTCCTTCGTGCTCGGCCCCACCCCGGTGGACCCGCTGGAGCTAACCAACGTCGGCGCCACTCTCGCGGACCAGGGCCGCTGGTGCGAGCCCTCCCCCGTCTCTTCGGTGACGGATGTCTCGGGGAAGAAGGTGGACATCCCCCGCAAGGACTGCGAGAAGGTGCTCAACCCCGCCGTTGCCAATGCGCTGGCCAATGGCATGGCGGGTGACGTATCTAATGGCACCGCCGCAGATGCCGCCCGCGCCACCGGCTGGAGTGGTCCGATCTCCGCGAAAACCGGCACCACCGAGACCAGCAACTCTGCAGCCTTCCTGGGCTTCACCCAGAACGTTGCCGGCAGCAGCTATATCTTCAACGACTCCGGCACCGCGTCGAGCCTGTGCACCTCCCCAGTTCGCCAGTGCGGCTCCGGCAACCTCTACGGCGGCAACGAACCTGCCCGGAGCTTCTTCACCGCCGCCGGCCCGATCGCGAACTCCTATGGTGGCAAGAAGCTGCCGCCCGTACGGCAGAAGCAAAAGAAAGGCTCTGGCGAACTCGCCGACGGCGGGGCAGCCGCCGCCCAGCGCTAGTCCGGGGGGCTGATGTTCTCCCCCGGAAACCTAGCGGCAGCTGGAGATGGCCAGCCATAGCGGGCGGCAAATCCGGTCGCAGCGAGCTGGCGGATAGACTTGAGCCCGTGTTGAAGCGCAAGACCTCGAAGTTCCGTGCCCTCCTGCCCCAACTGCCGTGGGCGGTGGGGAAGCCGAGCGCCCCGCTGGGGATTGACGTCCTCAAGAAAAAGACGGGGAACGGCAACCGCACCGCAGCACGCCTGGGCTGGAGAATCGGCGCTGGGGTGGCGGGGCTCGCCGCGGCAGGGGCCGGTGTGCTGCTCGCGGCGAACCGCGAGATTCGGCAGTTCGAGCTGAAGGAAGTCACCGTCCCGCTGCTGGAGCCGGGCACGCTGCCCTCGCATTGGGATTCGCTGCGCATCCTGCACGTGTCTGACCTGCATATGCTCGCGGATCAGAGGCTGAAGCAGTCGTGGGTCGCGGGACTCATCGAGCTCGACCCGGACCTGGTGGTGAATACGGGCGATAACCTCGGCGAGGACGAGGCCGTGCCGGGCGTGCTGAGCGCGCTGGATCCGCTTTTCGAGCGCCCGGGCGTGTTCGTGTTCGGCAGCAATGACTACTTCGCACCGAAGCCGGTGAACCCGTTCATCTACCTGCTGGGCAAGAAACGCAAGCCTTCGCGCGTGCAGTTGCCGTGGCGCGGGATGCGCGCGGCGTTCCTCGAGCACGGTTGGCGGGACGCCACCCACGCCCGCCTGGAGTTCCCGCTGGGGACCGATGCGCCGGTGGGAAGTGGGGAGCCGAAGATGATCCGGCTCGCGGTCACGGGCGTGGATGACCCGCACCACGACCTGGCGGACTACTCGCAGGTGGCGGGGGCGCCGAATGCGGATGCGGACTTGAGCATCGGCCTGTCACACTCCCCTGAGCCGGCGGTACTGGATCAATTCGCGGCCGATGGTTATCAGCTGGTGCTCTCCGGGCATACTCACGGCGGGCAGTTGTGCCTGCCGGGAAGCCGGGCGATCGTGACGAATTGCGGCATCGACCGGTCCCGCGCGCAAGGGTTGTCCCGGTGGACGGAACGGACGTGGCTGCACGTGACGAACGGCCTGGGGAACTCGAAGTACGTGCCCTTCCGGATTTTCTGCCGCCCGTCCGCGACGCTGATCCACGTGGTGGAGCGGGCGGACTAACGGGCACGACCTGCGTTCTTAACCCTTAAACCCACCCCGGTTTTTCCCTTCCGGGGCTCACGCGTTATAGTAAGGAACCGTTGCGGAGATCTTCCGACCGGATCATCCGGCAGGAAAGCCCTCGCAGCCTATGACCGGGATATGGCGCAGTTTGGTAGCGCACCTCGTTCGGGACGAGGGGGTCGCAGGTTCAAATCCTGTTATCCCGACAAGTTAAGTGAAGCCCTGGCCTTCGGCCAGGGCTTCTTTCGTGTGCGCTAATTAAGCGCCCGTTACCGCAACTCACTCAGCGGACTATGGCGGATCGCGATACCCACGTCGGGCACGAACCTGGCATGGCCGTGACCCAATGGAAAAGAAGGCGGCACAGGACAACGCACCACCGACTGAATTCGCGCCTCGACACCACCCCGTTTGCTCGTGTGGCGAGTGTGACAAATGGGACAAAAGGGGCCTCGTGTTGGATCTCACAACCTGACTGATAGACTGAGAAAGTCGCATAACTGCTATCCGCATCACATTGTGACGCTCGAGCCCCCGGGTTTATCCGCACAGAGCGCCGTCACCACGAGTCGCACCGCGGAAAGCATCCGGCGCCCGCGCGCCACAACCGCCACCGGACAACGCAGGTCTGTGCGTTAGACCTTTGCACGCCGCGCCTCCAGGGTCCGCGACCAGCAGCCGCTGGCTGCGGGTCCCCCCCCGGGGCCGCACACCGAGTCCTTAGTTGGGGTGTTTTTAGCACGTGGCTCTGCTTGCGATCCCAGCCACCGTTGCGGTGGCCCTCGTTTTAGTTCCACTGCTGGTCAAAGTTCTCGACCGAAACGCGGGCTGGCCACTAGCAATCACCTTCGTCGCGCTGGCGGGGTACGTCCTCAAGCACGCGCGCGTTCCGATGGAGGGCGGTGCACACCGCTGGTCAGCAACCTGGATTGAAGGTGCGCTCCCCACCTCCTCCGCGCACCCCGAGGGTGGGGACATCACCTTCGGGCTGACAATGGACGCGCTCAGCCTCTTCTTCACGCTGCTCGCGCTGCTCATCGGCGCGGTGGTGTTCATCTACTCCACGCGCTACCTGCACCCGGGCGAGAAGATCCTCAGCTTCTACCTGTTGATGACGGCCTTCATGCTCGCGGTGCTGCTGCTCGTGCTGGCTAGCGACGTCGCCCTGCTGTTCATCGGCTGGGAGCTCGTCTCGCTGGCCTCCTTCTTCCTCATCGCCCGCTCCGGCAGCTCGGGCCAGGCCGGTTCCACCCGAACCCTGATCCTGACCTTCGTGGGAGGCCTGTTCCTCATCGCCGCGCTGGGCATCATGGTCGGCGTCACCGGCTCCACCCAGTTGGCCGATATCCTCGCGAACCCGAGCTGGGGCAATAACGCGGTGCTCACTGGCGTGACCGCCGTGCTGATCGCGATGGCGGGCTTCTCCAAGGCCGCGCAGATCCCCTTCCACTTCTGGCTGCCCGAGGCCATGGCCGCGGACACCCCGGTCTCCGCGTTCCTGCACGCCGCAGCGGTCGTCAAGGCTGGTGTCTACCTGCTGCTGCGCTTCTCGGGAATCTTCCAGGGAACAATGATCTGGCACTACACGCTGATCATCATCGGCATGGTCACGGCGCTGATGGCCGCCTTGTTCGCCATGCAGAAGACGGACCTGAAGAAGCTCACCGCGTACTCCACGGTCTCCCAGCTGGGCTGGATCGTGGCCACCATCGGCGTGGGCACCCCCTTCGCCATCACCGCGGCAATCGTGCACACCGCGGCGCACGCGCTCTTCAAGTCCTCCCTGTTCATGCTGGTCGGCGTGGTCGACCACCAGGCGGGCTCCCGCGATACCCGACGCCTGGGCTCGCTGTGGCGCCGCATGCCCTTCACCTTCTGGTCCGCAGTCATCGCCGCCGGCTCCATGGCCGCGATCCCGCCGACCCTGGGCTTCGTCTCTAAGGAGGGAATGCTCACCGCCTTCCAGGAGGCACCGTTCTCCCAGGCCGGCGTCTGGGTGCTGCTAGCAGTCGCTGGTATCGGTGCCCTGGCGACGTTCATGTACTCCGCCCGCTACGTCTTCGGCGCCTTCGTCGATGGCAAGATGGACGAGTCCGAGACCCGCGAGGCCCCGGTCAGCCTCTGGCTGCCCGCTGCCCTGCCGGGTCTGCTCTCCCTGCCCGCCGTCTTCTTCCTGGCCTGGCCGGAGAGCTGGTTGGATAACATCGCCGTGGCCACCGGCGTGGGCGAGGCGCACACGCACCTGGCGATGTGGCACGGGGTGAACGCCCCGCTCGTGATCTCCGTGATCGTGATGGTGCTGGGCGTGATCGGAATCTTCCAGCGCAAGGCCATCTTCCGCTGGTTCCAGCACCAGCCGCTCGGCCCCCTCACAGGTGCGGAGATCATCCACCTGGTCACGGAGTGGATGATCCGCTTCGGCCGGGTTGTCGCCGCCCCAGCCAACTCCATGGCCGCCAACCGCCACGTGTTCTGGATCCTGGCGATGTTCATCACCCTGGGCCTGTTCAGCTTGATCGGACCGGGCCGCCTGCACGGTCTCGGCGATCTGCCAGCCCGCATGGAGGGCGCGGACCGCGTCACCGACCTGATCGGCCTGATCATCATCGGCGCGGCGCTCATCGCCCTGCTCGGGACCCGCTCGCGCCTGGCCTCCGTCGTGCTCATCGGCATGGTCGGCGTGGGTGTCTCCTTCATGATGCTCACCCTCGGCGCCCCGGATGTCGCCCAGACAAACCTGCTGGTCGAGCTGTGCGTGACCGTCATTATGATGCTGGTGGTCCGCCACCAGCCTCGCCTGTATCTGCGCGAGGGCGAGAATCGCGCCCGCTTCGCCACCATGATCGCCACGGTCGTGGGTCTGGTGACTTTCTTCGGCGTCTGGCTGCTGCAGAGCCACCACCCACGTCCGGAGCTGGCGGAGTGGTATCTGGAGAACACCCCGGACGCCGCCGGCGCGGACAACGTCGTCGCCGCGATCCTGGTGGAATTCCGTGGCTACGATACGTTGGGCGAGCTGATCGTCCTCGGCATGGCGGGCATCGTCATCGCCGCGATCATCTCCTCCATGCCGCGCTCCCCGAAGCCGGGCTACGGCCCAGGCTCGACGTCCGAGGCTTTCCGCGCACCGGGCCAGACCCGTTTCCCGGACGTCCACAAGGTTCCGGAGCTGGCACCGTTCTACTCCAAGAACCTGCGCTCCACCCACCTGAACTCGATCCTGCCGCGCATGGCGCTGTACCCGCTGATCCCGATCGTGGTCATCCTCTCGCTGATCACCTTCTGGCGGGGCCACAACGCCCCGGGCGGTGGCTTCCTCGCGGCGCTCGTCGCAGCCTGTGGCCTGTTCTTCTGGTACCTCGCGCAGTCCCGCGCCCGGAAGCTGGGTTCCGACAACCTGGGCTACACGCTCATCGGCATCGGCATGCTGCTGGCTCTGTGCACCGGACTGTTGGGCTTCCTGCAGGGTTCCTACCTGGCACCGCTGCACGGCACGTTCTTGGGCCAGCACCTGACGACCTCGCTGCTCTTCGACGGCGGCATCTACTTCGCTGTCTTCGGGCTCATCGTCGTGGTCATCAACCAGCTCGGTGGTCGCGACCGACCGGGCAACCAGTACGCCCGGGTCAACAAGGACCGCTACATCCCGGCCAAGATGCACTCCGCCTCCGCCCAACAGGCCAGCGAGTCGGCGAAGCGCACGGTGGCCGAGGCCTTCAGCCAGTCCCCCGTCGCGGTGCGCATCGGTGGCTCCAATATCGTGCTCAACCCCTCCGAGGTCAGCCGAGCCGCCCGCGAAGCGGAAGCCCGGCACCGCTCGGAACGTGAGTCCGCAAAGCGGCCTGCCGGCTCCGTGAGCCCCATCCCGGAGGCCAGGCCAGCAGACGCCGCGGAGCACGCTGCCGAGGTGGAACGCGGCGGCGTCGTTAAAGCAAAGGACGCAGCCCCCGCCCACCGGGAGGAAACCGACGCGGAGTTCAAGGCACGCAAGCGCCGAGAACGCCGGCTCACCGGCCACGACGCGTTCGACCGAGAACTCGACGAACTGCGCAGCAAACGAGGCCAAGTAAACCCAGCACCCCAGGAAAAGAAGCGGAGAGGAGACGACCAGTGATTCTTGCAGCAATCATCGCAATCCTCGTCGGTGGCGGTGTCTACCTCATCCTCCAACGAGGCATGCTCCGCCAGATTCTGGGGCTGTCCCTGATCAGCCACGGCGTGAACCTCTTGATCCTCGGCGCAGGCGTACCGGTGTGGCGCAGCGAACCGCTGATGAACCGCACGAGCGCCGCCGAGGCAGGCGACCCACTCCCCCAGGCCTTCGTGCTGACGGCCATCGTGATCTCCATGGCTGCGACGGCCGTCATGCTCGCCCTGGCTGCCGTGGGACAGGACGACGACACCGCCTCCGCGGAGGATCCGGAGCGGGCCGCTCGCATGTTCCGCGGACTGTCCACCCTCTCCCAACACACGGACACCGAGCAGGTGGCCAAGGAGGCCGAAAAGGCGGCCGCTGCGAAGCACACGCCACAGGCAGACACTCTGGGCGCGCCCTACGGTAAGGGTGGCCCCCACTCTGCTGGCAACAGCACGAGTAACAGCAAGGAGGAGCGATAATGACGTCCCTGCTCCTTGCAGCTAGTAACCCGCAGTCCCCGGACGCTTTTGCCGACGGGGCGGTCCTAGCCCTGTTCGTCGTGGTTCCACTGATCGCCGCGGGCCTGTGCACCTTCCTGCCGTGGGCGAAGATCCGGAACCTGCTAGCCCTCCTGGTACCGGCCTTCGGGTTGGCGACCTCCGGCTGGCTTCTGGTCCGCTTCGGTGGCGAGGAATCGGTGATCGCCGATAACGTCGGTAATTTCGTCGGCGGCGTGGCGATCCCGCTGGTCGCGGACACGCTGAGCGCCCTGATGATCTTCACTACCGCCCTGGTGGCGCTGGCAGCCAACTGGTTCGCTCTCGTCGTGGGTGAGATGCGCGCCCGCTTCTACCCCGCCCTCGTGCTGATGCTCCTGGGCGGTGCGTGGGGCGCGATCCTCACGGCGGATTTGTTCAACCTCTTCGTGTTCATCGAGGTCATGCTGATGCCGTCCTTCGGACTGGTGGCGATGACCGGAACCTGGGGTCGCCTGGCAGCGGCCCGCACGTTCATCGTGGTGAACCTGGTGACCTCCCTGCTGCTGGTTGCCGGCGTGGTGATGACCTACGCCGTCGTCGGCACGACGAACCTCGCCGCCCTGGCCGGTGCCGCTGGCCCTCGTGGCGAGGCGGGCTTCGCCGATGGCATCCACGGCACGCAGTGGCAGCTGGTGGTCGCCCTCGGCATGGTGCTGCTGGCCCTGTCCGTCAAGGCCGGTGTCACCCCGACGCACACCTGGCTGCCGCGGGCCTACCCATTTACTTCCCCGGCCGTGATGGCGCTGTTCTCCGGCCTGCACACGAAGGTCGCGGTCTACGGTCTGCTGCGCATCTACATGACCGTCTTCGAGGGTGATGCCCGCTACGCGTGGGCGATCCTCGTCATCATGGTGCTGGGCATGGTCATCGGCGGGTTCGCGGGCCTGTCGGAGAACACGATCCGTGGGGTGTTGGCCTACCAGATGGTCAACGGCATCCCGTACATGTTGATCCCGCTGGCCTTCCTCTCTGCCCGCCCGACGCTGGTGCTGTCCGCTGGGCTGTTCTACATGCTGCACCACATGGTGATCGCCGCCAGCCTCATCATGGCTGGTGGCGCGATCGAGGAGACCTATGGCCACGGCAGGCTGCGCCCGCTGCACGGCCTGATGCGCCGCGACCCCTTCGTGGCGGCGGTGTTCGCTGCCGGTGCGCTGGCGATCGTAGGCTTCCCACCGTTCTCCGGCTTGTGGGGCAAACTGGCGCTGGTCTTCGGCATTGCCGAGGACGGCAGCTGGAAGGCCTGGCTGGCGATCGGCACGATCATCCTGACCTCCATCGGCGCGCTGCTGAGCATGATTTACGTGTGGCGTGAGATCTTCTGGGGTCGCCCGATGAACCGCAACGAGGCAGACCCGGACCTGCGCATCAAGCCGAAGTACGTGTTCCCCTCGGCCGCGATGGTCGTGGTCTCCGTGGCGATCTTCTTCGCTGCGGGCCCGATCTTCTCCGTCACCAACCGGGCGGCGGAGGATCTCATCGACACCACCGAGTACGTCAGCACCGTCTTCGGTGCCAACCAGTCCGACGAGCTGGTGGGTGGCCCTGGCCCAATCGGCCAGGTGCTGGATCCGGGTCCGTCCGGACTGGCACACGTGCCTGGGTCCGATGAGCCGCAGGGCGTGTCCGAGGTTGCCGACGGCGACGCGGACGCGGCCGATAACGCCAGCACCAAGAATGCCGGCGACCAGGAAGGAGCGCGCTAATGAAGCCCTGGAAAGTTCCCTTCCACTGCCTGTTTTATGCGGGCTGGCTGGTCGGCCAGGTGATCAAGGAGTCGATCGTGATGATGATCGATACCTTCGGCACCGGCCGCCGTATCGCCCCGGTGGTGATCTACTACCCGCTGCGGGTCCGTAAGGAACGGGATATCGCCGCCCTCGCGGCCTCCATCACCATCACCCCGGGCACGCTGGCCCTGGGTATCACGGGCCCGAAGGAGGTCGACTACGACGCGGAGCGCGGCGAACGTTCCCTCAGCGACGCTTTCCAGGTCAAGTCCAGCGAGTACAAGGTGCAGCACAGCGATACCGCGCAGCGCTACCTTGCGATCCACGCCATGTACGGCCAGGATCCGCTGGAGCTGATGGAGGGCTTCGCCGAGATGGAGGAGACGCTGGTGCCTTCGGTGAAGGGCATCAAGCAGAACTTCGACGTCGACTCCCTCGTGGAGCGGGGTCGTCCAGGACCTCGCGGTTTCCGTGGTTCCCACGGTGGCCGTTCCTCCGACGAGACGGTGTTCGACGTCGAGAAGGTGGACTCCACCCCGCACGCCGCGGCCTACGTCGCCGCCGTCCTGGGCGAGGACTCCGAGGACGGTGCGAAGGAGAAGGCTCCGAAGCACGATGACTACGGCTTCCGCGACCCCCTCTACCCGAACAAGTACCGCGACCAAAAAAAGAAAAAGGGGAAGTAGATGGGACCCACAACGCTGCTCTACATCCTGGTCGGCATCGCCGCGGCGATTATCGTCCTTGGTTTGCTGACGGTGCTGTACCGTGCGGTGACGACCAAGAACGACGGGCGTCGCGCGGTGCTTTCCGACATGCTTTTCGCTTGCATGATCGCGCTGTTTTTGTGTTTGAGCATCTTTAACCACACGGCGATTACTTACGAGGTTGCGATGTTCGCCGGGCTGTTTTCCGCCCTGTCGACTGGTGCCGCGGCCCGCATTATCACCCGAGGGAGGCGCTAAACCATGGCTGTTCCTACCGCTGCGTCGACGAATGAGCTTCTGCTGGCTGCGTCCGAGCAGGTTGAGTACCAGGAGCCGGGCTGGTTCGCGGTCATTCTGATCGGCATCCTGGCGATCACCGGCTCGGTGTTCGTGCTGGTTTCTGCCCGCGCGATGTACCTGGCCCCGGATGCCCTAAGCCAGCTGAACATGACCGGCCCCGCACTGGGCGTGGGCATTCCGCTGCTGATCTGCGCGAATCTGGTCTTCCACTTCGCCACCGAGGGCTTCGTGCTGGGCTACCTGATCCGCGCCTGCGTGGCGATCACGGCCTTCCTGGTGATCAGCTCGGTGGGCTCCTTCTTCATGGGGCGCGCGCTGCACGCCACCCACTGGGATCACACGGTCCCGCTCTCCGGTGGTACTCGTCCGCCAGACGCGAAGTAGTGCCGCCGCTCCCCTCCCCCAGATAGCGCGAAGGCCGCCCAGAGGATTTCCTCCGGGCGGCCTTTTGCTGTGCGCTAGTTAGTCAGCCGATTAGGCGACCTTGGCGACGACCTCCACGTCGGTGTCGCCGCGCATTGCCTTGGAGTACGGGCAGAAGGCGTGGGCTGCCTGCACGAGCTCATCGGCCTGTGCCTGATCCACACCGAAGAGGGTGGCCTCGATACGGGAGGTGATGCGGAAGCCCTCGTCAACGGAGTTCAGGGTGCACTCCACCAGAACCTCAGGGGCCTTGGATAGGTCCACGTCGTTGTTCTTCATCTGCTTCTGCAGCGCACCGTTGAAGCAGGCCGCCCAGCCCGCAGCGACGAGCTGCTCCGGGTTGGTGCCCTCGCCGGAGCCGCCGAGCTCCTGCGGCGGGCGGACGTCCAGGTCGATCTGGCGATCCGCGGTGGCGACGTGGCCGTCGCGACCGCCGCCGGTGGACAGTGCCTTCGCGTTGTAGAGCGCCTTGCTCATCGAAAACTCCTTCGCTGGTTGCTTAAAACCTTGCTCTGCTGCCCGAGTGTACTTACTTGTTGGCGTTGAAGAGTTCCTTCACCCGAGCGGCCAGGTACTCGTCCACGTGGCCCCAGTAGGTGTAGCACTGCTGCTCCACCTGCTCAGAGACACCGGCCATCGCTCCTGCGATATTCTTGGCCAGGCGCTCGCGCTGCTCGTCGTCCATGACCTCGCGGACGAGCTGACGGGCCTGTGCGAAGTCATCGTCCTCTTCGTGGCGGTGGTAGGCGCCGAAGGTTAGGTCGCCGCCGTAGTTCTCGTCGAACAGGCCGAGCTCATCGGCCAGGCCGGTGCCGGATTCCGCGCCGCGGCCGAAGCCGTACTGGGACTCGCCGGCGGCCACACCCTTCTGGACCACACCCGAGCCATCGGAGGTGTCCTGGGTGCCCTCGCCACGCTCGAAGCGGTTCGGGGAGTACACCGGGGTGTCGCGCGGCGGGAACTCATAGGCCATCGCGCCGTCCTTGGTGTTGTACCGGTTCAAGTCCTGGCGGATCGGACGGTTCACCGGCAGCTGGGAGTTGTTCGCGCCGAGGCGGTAACGCTGGGTGTCCTGGTAGGCGAAGGCGCGGGCGAGCAGCATCTTGTCCGGGGAGAAGCCCACGCCCGGCACGATGTTCGACGGTGCGAAGGCGGCCTGCTCGATCTGCGCGAAGTGGTTCTCCGGGTTCTGGTTCAGCGTGAAGTGGCCGACGTCGATCAGCGGGTAGTCCTTCTGCGACCAGGTCTTGGTCAGATCGAAG
>DYZK01000032.1 GCA_020741275.1 Corynebacterium urealyticum | reverse complement strand
CCGACGAACGATCGGGAGCGCACGTCGGTGACGATCGCCAGCTTCTCCACCGGGGATTCCGCGTCAAAGCTGAGTTCCACCATCCGCACAATGAGCTCCGGTGGGAGGTTATCCGTGACGTACCAGCCCATCTCCTCAAGTACGGCCGCGGCGGTGCGGCGACCGGCACCGGACATGCCGGTGACGAGGATTAACGAGGGCTCTTTCTGCGGCGAGGTCATGCTGCCTATAGTAGCTACCCCGCAGGCTTAGTGGGGCGGGCTTGCACTGCCTCATGCACCTTCTTAGCCAGCGCAGGGCCAAAACCAGGTACCTCGGCAATCTCCTCGACAGTGGCGGCTCGTACCTTCGCCACGGATCCAAAGTGTTTCACCAGTTCTTGCCGGCGTTTCGGCCCCAGCCCGGGCACCTCGTCCAAGACGGAAGCGCGCATCCGCTTGCTGCGCTGCTGACGGTGGAAGTTGATCGCGAAGCGGTGCGCCTCATCGCGGATGTGCTGGACGAGGTAGAGAGCGTCGGAATCGCGCGGGACGATCACCGGGTAGGGATCTTCCGGCAGCCAGAGCTCCTCCAGTCGCTTAGCGATGCCCACGAGGGTGACGTCGTTGACCCCCAATTCGTCCAGCACCTTCTGCGCGGCGTTGACCTGCGGCGGGCCGCCGTCCACGATAAAGAGCTGCGGCGGGTAGGCGAAGGCGCGCTTCGGCTCCTCAGCCTTAGCCTGCTCCAGTTCCTCTTCTCCTTCGAGGCGGTCGCCGGCGTCATCGCCGGTCGGGACGGCGGTGATGTCCTCCTTGTGCCGCTGGAAACGGCGCCGGACGACCTCGGCGATGGAGGCGACGTCGTCGGAATGTCCGTCGCCCGCGGCGTCCCGGATCTTATAGCGGCGGTAGTCGGCCTTCTTCGGCAGGCCGTCCTCGAAAACGACGAGGCTGGCGACGACGTCCGTGCCCTGGATGTGCGAGATGTCCGTGCACTCAACTCGCAGGGGTGGCTCGTCCATCCAGAGGGCCTCCTGCAGGTCGCGGAGGGCCGCGGAGCGAGCGGTGATATCCCCGGAGCGCTTCAGCTTATGTTGGGCCAGCGCCTGGGTGGCATTGGTGTGCGCATTGCTCAACAGCGCCTTCTTATCGCCACGCTGCGGGACCCGGATGGTGACCTTGGAGCCACGCAATTCGCCGAGCCACGCCCCGAGACGAGCATTGCCGGCGGGCAGCTCGGGCACCAGCACCTCGCGGGGCACGGGCGAGATCTGCACATCCCCCACCAGACCACCGAGCTCCGCGGCCGAGGCCGGGTTGATGGCGGTGGCCAGATCAACGTCCACATGCGAGCTTGCGGCACCGCCGACCGCCGTCTCGGTCGCAGCGACCAGCTCGGCCTCCCCGCCGTAGAACTGGGTGATGAACTGACCGATCATCTCCGCGCGGGACTCGTCCGAATGCTCCACCACCCAACCGCGCTGGCCGTGGATGCGTCCGCCGCGGACGTGGAAGATCTGGATCGCCGCTTCCAGCTCGTCCTGCTCGATGGCGAGGACGTCGGCATCAGTGGCGTCGGAGAACACGACCGCCTGCTTCTCCATTGCCTTCTCCATGGCCTGCAGCTGATCACGCAGGCTCGCGGCACGCTCGAAATCCAGATTCTCGGCGGCATCCTCCATCTCGCCGCGCACCCGGCGCAGCACGGGCTCGGTGTTGCCTGCCAAAAAGCTACTGAATTGGTCGACGAGGCTCCGGTGCTCGGCCTCGGTCACCTTTCCGACACAGGGGGCAGAACAACGGTCGATATAGCCGAGCAGGCAGGGCCTACCCAGTGCTTCGTGGCGTCGAAACACTCCCGGCGCACAGGTTCTAATTGGGAAGACCCGGGTCAGGGATTCCAAGGTCTCCCGGATCGCCCAGGCCTTCGGGTACGGCCCGAAGTAGCGCACGCCCTTGCGACGCGGCCCACGGTAGAGATAGGCGCGCGGGAACCGATCCTTCACGCTGATGGCCAGCATCGGGTACGTCTTATCGTCCCGGTACATGACGTTGAAGCGCGGGTTGAAGCGCTTAATCCACGTGTACTCGAGGTTGAGCGCCTCAAATTCGCTGCCCACAACCGTCCACTGCACCCGGTTGGCAGTCTGCACCATGGTGCGGGTGCGTGGGTGGAGCTGACTTAAGTCCTGGAAATAATTGGACAGGCGGGCTCGGAGGTTTTTGGCCTTGCCCACGTAGATGACGCGGTCGTGCTTATCGCGGAAAGTGTAGACCCCCGGCTGCGTCGGGATGGTGCCGGGGGCGGGCCGATAATCAACGGTTTTCGGGGTGCGTTCCGCCACCGGCTAGTCCTCCGGCATGTAGCGGTCCTCAAGCAGGCGGAACCGCTCGACGTTCGCGGCGATGGTCTCCTTGTCGTAGATATTCAGCGCCATCATCGGCACGAACTCGAAATCTGGGAGCTCCAGCCGGGCCATCTTCGCTTTGGCCGGGAAGGAAAGGCCGTGAATGATCTGCCAAGGGTAGAACTGGGCGTTGGCGATGTTGCGCACCTCGACCCCGTGCTCATCAATGCGGACACGGGGACGCAGCAGGAAGAGGCACACGCCGGAGAAGAGCAGGCCGATACCGATGAAGGACCACTGGTCCGCGGAGGTCAACGTCACGCCGGTGTCGCCGATGCCAACGATGATAGCCATGAAAATGTGGATGATCATGATGACGACGACGCCGATGATCGCGATCCGCTTCAGGAAGGACGAACGGGCCTCAAAGAGCCACTGCCCCTCGGCCGATGCTGCCTGCGACACTGGGTTACTCATCTGTGAAACTCGACCGCTCTCCTCGCTCGTACTGCCACAATGTATCGGCTACTACCCTACCGCCGCGATCTGGCGGAGAACCAATGCGGCGTGGATCGCCGCGGTCGCCGAGTCCGCGCCCTTGTTTTCCTTGGCCTCCGGCCCGCCAGCGCGGTCGACGGCCTGCTGGTGGTTGGCGACGGTGAGCACGCCGTTGCCGATCGGCACGCCCTTATCCAGGCCGACGCGGGTCAGTCCGTATGTCACGGCATCGCAGACCACGCGGAAGTGTTCGGTCTCGCCTTCAATGACGCAGCCGGTGGCGATCACGGCGTCGAAGTTCTTGCAGGCCGCGGCCACGACGACCGGCAGCTCCAGGGCGCCTGCCACCCGCCAGTCTTCGACGCTGGCGCCGAGCTCGCGGGCCGCGCTGATGGCCTCGGCGTGGAGCTTATCGGTGATCTCGGCGTTCCACTGAGCGCTAATGACGGCGACGCGCAGCCCTTCGGCTGCACCGGGCCCCAGGGCGATCTGCGGGATACCTTCTGCTGGCATGTTAATTCTCCTTCGTGTCAGCGTCGGCGGCCGGTACGACGTTGAGGTTGTCGAGCTGGTGGCCCATCTTGTCCCGCTTGGTCTGCAGGTAACGGGCGTTGTCCTTGGTCGCCGGTGGCTGCACCGGGATGCGGCCGGTAACGGATACCCCGAAGTTCTCGAGGCTCTGCTTCTTCGCCGGATTATTGGAGATCAGGTGGACGCTTTCGATCCCGAGTTCCTTGATGATCGATGCGGCCGCGCTGTACTCGCGGGCGTCAGCTGGCAGGCCCAGGGCGGTGTTCGCTTCCACGGTGTCCAGGCCCTCGTCCTGGAGGACGTAGGCACGCAGCTTCGGAACCAGGCCGATCCCGCGCCCCTCCTGGTTGCGAAGGTAGATGACGACGCCGTGTCCTTCGTCCTGGACGGCGTCCATGGCGGCGTGGAGCTGCTCGCCGCAGTCGCAGCGCAGCGAGCCGAAGACATCGCCGGTGAGACACTCGGAGTGCACGCGGACCGGGACGTCCTGCTGGCCGGTGACGTCCCCGTGGACGAGAGCGACGTGCTCGGTGCCGTCGACGAGGCTGGTGTAGCCTACCGCGCGGAACTCGCCGCGGGTCGTTGGCAGCCGGGCCTCGGTATTGCGCTCTACGGTTTGCTCGGTGGCGCGGCGGTACTCGATGAGCTGCTCGATGGAAACCATGCGCAGGCCATGCTCGTCAGCGAAGCGGCGGAGCTCCGGGCCGCGGGCCATATCGGTGGGGTCGTCCTCAGATACAATCTCACACAGCACACCGACAGGAGCCTGGCCGGCCAGTCGGGACAAGTCCACGGAGGCCTCGGTGTGGCCATCGCGGGTGAGCACGCCACCCCGGCGGGCACGCAGCGGGACGATGTGGCCGGGGCGAGTGAAGGCTTCGGGGCCAAAGTTCTCGTCGGCCAGGCGGGTGATGGTTTCGCAGCGGCTGCGGGCAGAAATCCCGGTGGAGCCCGTAGCCGCGTCCACGGTGACGGTGTAGGCGGTGGATCGGGCATCCTCGTTGCGGGCAACCATCGGCGGGAGATTGAGCGCGTCTGCGCGGTCATCCTCCATAGCAACGCAGATGTAGCCGGAGGTGTAGCGCACCATGAAGGCCACGAGCTCTGGTGTTGCCAGATCCGCAGCGAAGATCAGGTCGCCTTCGTTTTCGCGGTCCTCATCATCGACGACGACCACCGCTTTGCCAGCGGCAATATCTGCGATGGCGGATTCAACGGAATCCAGGATTAGCGAGTCTCGTTCAGCGGTCATAGCTTCTTTCCAACGATGCCACCCTCGCCCAGTCGGGGCGGGTGGTTTAGGGCTTGTCGAATTCTTCTTTATTGCTCTGTTGCGGCGGGTCAGCGGTCGAGCATGGAGCGCACGTATTTCGCAAGCACGTCGCATTCGACATTGACCTTATCCCCCGGCTGGAGTTCACCCAGCATCGTGGCCTCCATTGTGGCGGGGATGAGGCTGACCTCAAAGAGCCCATCGGCTAGTTCGGCGATGGTCAGGGAGGTGCCGTTGATCGCGACGGAACCCTTTTTGACGAGGTAGGTTGCAAGTTCCGGGTCGTCCAGCTGGAAGCGGAAGATCTCCCAGTGCTCGGAGGGAACCCGTTCCCGAAGGGTAGCGGTGCCGTCAACATGCCCCTGGACGACGTGTCCGCCGAAGCGGCCTTGGGCAGACATCGCGCGCTCCAGGTTGACGGGCGCCCCCTCGGCGAGGGTGCGCAATGTCGTGTAGTCGAGGGTGACCTGCATGACGTCAGCGGTAAAGCCGGTGTCGTCGAAGTCGGTGACGGTCAGGCACACGCCGTTGACGGCGATGGAGTCTCCGAGCCCGGCGTCGGAGACCACGTGGGAGGCGGCGATGCGGATGCGCGCGGCATCGGGAAGCGTCTCGATCTTTTCGACGTGACCGATTTCTTCGATGATTCCGGTGAACAAAGCCGCCCTCTCTGACGTCGGGGTGAAAACTACCAATGATGATATATCTTCATGCTCTCGCGCACCGGTCAATCCCCGTGCTGGCGTTGCGCTAGCCAGAGGATGTCCTCTCCGATGCGTTGCACGCTGCGCGTCGTGAAGCGCTTCAAATCCGTGATCGACGTACTACCGATGCCGCCGTCTCCCAATGCGGGCAGACCGCGCGGCAGCCAAGCGGGGGCCAGATAGGCCCGGATCTCGTCGACCAGTCCGAGGGCGAGAAAGCTTCCCGCAAGTTCGGGTCCGCCCTCGACCAGCACATCGGAGATGCCCTGCTGTCGCAGCTCGTGCAGAGCTGCCTCCAGATCCCGGGTCGCCAGATGCTGGCCTGCTGACGCGTGCGCGCCAGCTTGCAGGAGTCGAGCGCTGGAGGGGATCGCCCGCTGCCCAAGTGCGAACCGAATAGGCTGCCGAAGGCTTTCCACCCCGCCGGGGCGAGCGGTGAGCTGCGGGTCATCGGCCAGGACGGTTCCGGTACCCACCAGGATCGCCTCCCGGTACTGCCGGTCTGCGTGGACGTCCGCGCGGGCAGTCGGACCGGTGATCCACTGGCTCGTGCGGTCCGTGGCAGCAGCCATGCCATTGAGGGTGCTAGCGAACTTCAGCGTCACCTGCGGTCTGCCCAGCTGCGCGGCGCGCAGCCAGGGTTCAACGCTAAAACGGTGCTCCCCCAGATGGAAGGGCTCGAGATAGGGGCCGCTCACGGTCACACCCGCGGAACGCAGGCGCTCGCCTCCCCCGCCCTCCGCCTTGCCCGGGTCAGCGAAAAGATAGTGCACTTCCGCGACGCCGGCGGCGATCAGGGCCTCCGCGCACGGTCCAGTGCGCCCGGTGTGGTTACAGGGCTCGAGGGTGACGTATGCGGTGGCACCAGCGGCACGCGCATCGGCGGCCTGCAGCGCAACCACCTCGGCATGCCTACCTCCAGCCGGCTCCGTAGCGCCCCGGCCAAGAATCGTGCCGGCCGAATCCACGATCACGCAGCCCACCGGCGGGTTGGGTAACGTCCTGCCGGCAGCCTGCCAGCCCATCTCGTCGGCGAGCAAAAACTCTGCTGGCAGGTCCGCTGGAACCTCGGTACGCGACGAGCTCGTCCCCTGCTTCGCAGGCTGGGGTCCGCGCTGGGGACTGTTAGGCACCAGCGTTGGCCTCCGCGGCCGCGCGGATCTCGCCGATCGCCTGGTTGCGGTCCTCCTTGCCAAAGACCGAGGAACCCGCGACATAGACATCGACCCCGGCCGCAGCGGCCTCCGCAGCGGTCTCGGGCCCAATGCCACCGTCGATTTCGATGAGGGTCTCCAAGCCCTCGGCGTCGATCCGTGCACGCAGAGCGCGCACCTTGTCCAGCACCTCGGGCATGAATTTTTGCCCGCCGAAGCCTGGCTCCACGCTCATCACCAACACGAGGTCAAACTCCGCCAGGTGCTCCAGCAACGGCTCCACCGGGGTATTTGGCTTGATGGACACGCCGGCTTTGGTCCCCGCAGCACGCAAGGCGCGAGCCAGTGCAACCGATTCCTCGACCCCGCCAGCAGCCTCCACGTGGAAGGTGACGTTGTCGAAGTCGGTGTACTCCTTCACCCAGCGCTGCGGGTCCTCGATCATGAGGTGGACGTCCAGGAACTGCACGGTCTTCCCGATCAGGGACTTGGCGACCGGGGCGCCAAAGGAAAGGTTGGGGACGAAGTGGCCGTCCATCACATCGATGTGCACCCACTCGGCGTCCGAGATGGCCGCCACCTCCGCGCCAAGGGCGGAGAAATCCGCGGCGAGGATGGAGGGGGCGATGATGGTCTGCTGTCCGTTCGCTGTGCTCATAACACTCACTCTACTTAGGCTTTTCTGATGCCCGCGATGAACATCGCGTCGGTGCCGTGGCGGTGCGGCCACAGCTGGATATAGGGTCCGACCGCTCCCCCGGCAGCCGCTGCGGAGGCCAGCGCCGGCACCTCGGCGCCCAGATCGATGGGCTCGGCCCCCGTATCGCGGCAGAAAGAGTCCACCAGCTGCGTGGTCTCCAGCGGGTGCGGCGAGCAGGTCGAGTAGATGACCACCCCGCCCGATGCGGTGGCCTCCCACGCCGAGCGCAACAACTCGCGCTGAAGGGGCACCAGCTCGGTAACGTCCGTCTCCTGCTTGCGCCAGCGGGCCTCCGGGCGTCGACGCAGCGCACCCAGGCCGGTGCACGGGGCGTCGACGAGAACCCGGTCGAAACCCTCCTCAGGAAGCTGGAGGTCGCGGACGCCCGCGAGGTTCCGCCCGTCGCCGGTGCGAACCCGAACTGGCAGCTCCTTGGTGGATTTTGCGACGAGCTCAGCCCGGTGGGCGGAGATCTCGGTGGCGTCCACTGTGGCCTGCTCTGCCTGCGCCCACGAGCCGATGAAGGCGGTCTTGCCACCCGGTCCTGCGCAGAGGTCGAGCCAACGCCCGCGGTCCTCCCGTTCCAGGGGTGCCTGAACCAGAGCCAAGGAAATCAACTGGGACCCCTCGTCCTGGACGCTCGCCAGGCCCTGAGTGATCGCCTCGAGCTCGCCCGGCGCACCGGAATCTAGGTAAACCGCGTAATCCGACCAGCGGCCCTGCTCGCCCCCGGTGATGAGCGCGAGCTCCTCGGCTGAGATCTGCCCCGGCCGGGCGGCCAGGTGCACCGTGGGGCGGGCGTCATCGGCTTCCAACGCCTCGGCCAGATCAGCTGCGGGCTTCTCCGAGCTCCCGCCGAGCGCCTGGTTGAAGGCGGCAGCGATCCACTCGGGGTGAGCGAAGCGCAGCGCCATGCTGGCCAAGTCCGAACCGGGAGCGACCCGGTCCAGCCACTGTTCGGGTGTGCTGCGAGAAATCGTGCGCAGCACACCGTTGACGAAGCCACTAGCCTTGCCCCCGCCGTTGGCCTTGACCAGCTCTACCGAAGTGTCCACCGCGGCGTGGGGCTCGACCCGGGTGCGGAGCAGCTGATAGGCGCCGATGCGCAGCGCGTCGAGCGCCACCGAATCAATCTTCGCCACGGGCCGTCCCGCAGCTTTGGCGATGATCGCGTCGAGCAGCCCGGTTGCCCGCAGCGTGCCGTAGGTCAGTTCGGTGGCGAAGTTCGCATCCCTGCCGCTAATCCCGCGCTCCCGCAGGACGGCCGGCAGGGCGAGGTTGCCGTAGGCGTCCTCCTCGGTGACCTGCCGAAGCACGGTGAATGCTGCGTCGCGAGCCTTATCCCCGGTCCCGGCCCGTCGGCTCTTTTCCTGGCGGTGCTCCGGGCGACGCTGCTGATAGCCCCGCGCCCGCCCCGTGTCACGCTGCCTAGCCCGACCGGTACCACGGGAAGCCGTGTTGGGGCGTGCCTTGCCGCTCCGCGCGGACTCGGACCTCGAACGAAAAGAACTCATTTAGTTGTGTTTTCCTCGATATCAAAGCGTGGGGACTGCGCCAGCAATTCCTGCTGGCCTCGGGCCCAATCGGCGGCCCGCATCATCTTCTTACCCGGTGGCTGGATGTTCTCGACCAGCAGCGGAGTATCGCCGGTGCCGACGAGCACCCGCGTCTTATCTGCCCACAGCAGGCCGGGCTCCAACTCCGGGAACTCCTCCCCCTCGGCCACCGGTAGCATCAGCCCGAACTTATAACGCTGGCCATCCAGCGTGCACCACGCACCCGGTGCCGGGGTGTGGGCACGGGCGCGCCGCTGAATCACCTTCGCCGGCGCAGAGAAATCGATCCGCGCGTCAGCAGGGTGAATCTTCGGGGCATGCGTCGCCCCCTCCTCTGGCTGCTGCTGCGGGGTGGCCGTACCTTCGCCGAGCGCCACCAGGGTGTCGGCCAGCAACGACTTGCCGGAGTCGGTGAGCTCGATGAGCACGTCCTCGGCGGTATCGCGGATTCCGATCTGATAAGCCTTCTTCGACAGCATCGGACCGGTGTCCAAGCCCTGCTCGATGCGGAAGATCGTCGCACCGGTCTCCTCGTCGCCCGCAGCGATGGCTGCCTGGACGGGGGCGGCACCGCGCCAGCGTGGCAGCAGGGAGTAGTGCAAGTTCACCCAGCCGTACTCAACAGCGTCGAGCAAATCTGCCGGGATCAGGTTGCCGTAGGCCACCACGGCCACCGCGCTGGCGCCCGCCTCGCGATAGGCAGCCAGGGTGTCGCGAACAGCCGTTGCATCCTCGGAGCTGGTTCCGAGGGAAGACCACTTGTGCACCTTCAGCCCAGCGGCCTCGGCAACCTCCGCGACGGGGCTGGGATGCAGGCTCCGCCCCCGCCCGCGACGGGCATCGGGTTGCGTGATGACCCCGAGAACCTCCACTCGCGGATCAGCGAGCAGGTGCTCCAGAACGATAGCGGCGGGCTTGGGTGTGCCAGCAAAAAGAATCTTCATCTAAAACCACTCCGAGCGTCGAATGTCTGCCATAGCTTGCTTGCGGTCCTCCGGCGAGAGGTGCTTCAGGAAAAGCACACCGTCCAGGTGATCGGTCTCGTGTTGCACGCAGCGAGCCAGTAGACCTGAGACTTCCCTGTCGACCAGCTCGCCATCCAGTGTCTGTCCACGCAGTCGCACGGTCGCCGCACGCTGTACCTCGCCGCGGATCCCTGGGATGGACAAGCAGCCTTCCGGGCCCGTTTGTGTCTCCTCGCCGACCGATTCCCAGGTGGGGTTGATGACGTGCCCGCGATCGGACTCGCAGTCGTAGACGAAGACGCGTTTGGTGACTCCGACCTGGTTCGCGGCCAGGCCGACTCCACCGTAGTGGTCCATGGTTTCCAGCATGTCCGCCACGAGGGTGCCGAGGGCAGCGTCGGAAGAAAAATCGGCCGCGACCTCGGAGGCAGGAGTGCGGAGGACGGGATCGCCGAAGTAGCGCAGGGACAGAACAGCCATGGGGATACTCTATCCGATACGTACTGGGTCCATGACGACGCGTAGGGGTGCGGAGTGACGCTGGGAGGAGCGCACGGCGACAGCGCTTTTGAGTGCGCTGCCCAAGGACAGCGCATCAGCGTGTGGCACGCGAATAATGAGTCGGCGAGCCTCGTCCGCATGGCTGCTAGACAGCCCCGCGGGAAGCCTGACTCCGAACGGAAGCTCCACGGGCCCCAAAAGCTCCGCCGATTCCGGCAGCTCCCAGACCTCCTCTAACTCGGCCAGGCTGGCGGGGATCCCGTCCACGACCGCCACCACCGCCGCCGGTGGGAACTGTGCCTCCGCCCTGCTGGCCAACTCTGCGGCGGCGGCGGCATCCGGGTTCCAACGGATAAGCTGCTGGATCGCGCCCAGCCGGTAGTCCCCTGCCACGATGACCCGGCCACCATCCTCGCGGGGTGAGACGAGTGCGGCAGCGCCCATCCACTGGCGCAAGGCGTTCTCCTCGGCCCGCAGATCCGCGCGGGTCAGCGGCGCCCAGGGGTCCAAGATGATCGCCGCACCGTAGTGCCCATTGGGTTGCTCGGGTGGCGTATCGGGGGCACGGAGGATCGGCTCGGCCCCTGGGGTGGCGACGACGATGCGGCGCCCGGGCGGGACGGATGTTTTTACTTGCTCTCCGCCCGAAATCGTCACCGGGACGCCCGGGAATGCGCGGCCCAGCTCCTCCGCAGTTCGGTCGTGGCCCACCACGCTCATCCGCAATGCGTGGTTACCGCAGTTGGTGCAGGTGAATGTCGGGTGCAGGTGCCCGCACCACCGGCACGTAGGAGCTGAATGATCCTTAGCCTGTGGCAGCTCGAGCGGGCCATTGCAATTCCGGCAACGAGCCGGTGTGCGGCAGCGGGCACAGGCCAGCGCCGGGGCATAGCCGCGACGCGGCACCTGGACCAGCACGGTGCGATCCGCATCCAGTGCCTCGCGGATCGTGGAAAAAGCCAGGGCCGGCAGCCGGCTTCCCGGGGCGTGGCTTTCTGCCTCGAGTTGGCGTTCGGTGTCACCGAGTCCACGAATCCAGGGCAATTGGGTGCGCAGAGTTTCGGGCGTGGGACGAATGGAGGCCAACTCCCCCGCCGCGACCCACTGCTGAACCTCAGCGGTGCGGTGGTGACCGATGATTGCCAGTGCCGCAGATTCGCCGCGGCTGCGCGTTTTCGCTACCTCCCTGGCGTGGAGGTAGGGAGCTCGGGGATCGACGAGCGTATCGTCCCCCTCGCCCAACACGAGCACCAGGCCGAGGTCTTTCAGCGGGGCGAAGACTGCATTGCGGGTACCCACGACGATCCTCGCCTGGCCGAGCACGATGGAGAGAAAACGCCGGTAGCGCACGTGCGAGGACTCCGCGGCCGTCATCTGGAGCACCTGTTCGGACGTCGTCCAGGCCGCCAGGGCCTCGCTCACCCGGTCCACGAGCCGTTGATGTGGAGCGATTACCAGCGCCGTTTTCCCGGCCCACGCCGTCGCGGCGGCAAGGACAGCGGCCAGGCGGGCGTCGTCGTCCCCGGGAGCGGTGAGCAGCGACATCCGCGGGGCGGCGCCCTCATCAAGGAGTGCCGCCAGGAAGCGCGGCCCGAAGTGATACTTCGCGAGTGCGGCCTCGGCATCATTCCGGGCCTGGGCGCGTAGCTCGGCGACGGGCTCCAATGGCGAGTAAAGGTCCTCCCACGACTTGCCTCCCGCGAATAGCCCGGCTTTCTCAGCGCTCGCGTGGCGGGGCGGGATCGCGGCCCGCAGAACATCCGCCCGGGTTCCAGCAGCGCGGTCGGCGAGCTGAGTAACGAGCCGCCACATGTGCTCCGACAGCAACCGAATCGGGCTGATGACCCGCTCCAGCGGACGCAGTTTTCCGGAGTGGTCACTGCTCGTACGTCGCTCGATGATGAAACCGTCCACGAGGCGGCCATTGAACCGGATACGCACCCGCACGCCTGCCTGGGCGTCCTCGTCCATCTCGGCCGGAACCTCGTAGTCGAAGAGACGGTCGAGGTGTGGCACCCCAACCAGCGGCAGCACCCGGGCGATCCGGCGAGGCTCGCGTCCCGCACGGGCCGCGAGCGGTTCACCATCGCCGGGGATGGCCGTGGCTGGCTGTGCGGTCGTGTTCATGAGCTACAGGCTAGCCGACGGTGAAGACACACCCAGCGGGGCGCCGGGACGCGCGCCCTGGGCGCTGCCGTTAGTTGCCGCCAATCGCCTTCTTGAGCTCCTCGACCTTATCGAGGCGCTCCCACGGCAGGTCGAGGTCATTACGGCCGAAGTGGCCATAAGCGGCGGTCTGAGCGTAGATCGGTCGGAGCAGATCCAACTCGCGCAGGATCGACGCCGGACGCAGGTCGAAGACCTCGGCGACGGCGCGCTGGATGTCCTCCACCGGCGCTTTCTCGGTGCCGAAGGTTTCCACATAAAGGCCGACGGGGCGGGCCACGCCGATCGCGTAGGCCACCTGAACCTCGGCGCGGTCGGCCAGACCGGCAGCCACGATGTTCTTCGCCACCCAGCGGGTCGCGTAGGCGCCAGATCGATCCACCTTCGACGGGTCCTTGCCGGAGAAAGCGCCGCCGCCGTGGCGAGCCATGCCGCCGTAGGTGTCGACGATGATCTTGCGACCGGTCAGACCGGCATCGCCGGCTGGTCCGCCCAAGATGAAGGAACCCGAGGGGTTGACCAAAAGGTTCAAGTCATCAGTCACGAAAGGCTTGAGGCTCTCATCGGAGAGCACGTGGCCGACCACATGCTCGGACAGCAGCTCTCGCAGCTCATCCTGGGTGCGCTCCGGGTCGTGCTGCGTGGAAATGACGACGGTATCCAAGCGCACCGGGGTGCCGGCATCGTCGTACTCGAAGGTGACCTGGGTCTTGCCATCTGGGCGCAGGCCGGTGACGATGCCTTCCTTCCGGACCTCCGTCAGGCGACGAGAGAGGCGGTGGGCGACGGAGATCGGCAGCGGCATAAACTCCGGGGTTTCGTTCGTCGCGTAGCCGAACATCAGCCCCTGGTCGCCTGCGCCCTGACGGTCGTCCTCGTCGGTCGAGGAGGAACCGCGAACCTCGTGGGAGGTGTCCACGCCGGCCCCAATCTCTGGCGACTGCGCACCGATAGAGACAGACACACCACAGGTGGTGCCGTCGAATCCCATGTCGGAGGATGTGAAACCGATCTCCTTGAGGGTGTCGCGCACCAGCTGCGGGATCTCAACGTAGCCCGAGGTGCGGACCTCGCCGACGACGTGGACGAGGCCGGTGGTGACCACGGTCTCCACGGCAACGCGAGCCTGCGGGTCCTCGGCGAGCATGGCGTCGAGGATCGTATCGGAGATCGCGTCACAGATCTTATCCGGATGCCCCTCGGTCACGGATTCGCTGGTAAATAGGCGCTTAGACACTAGTTATCTCACTTCTATCGTTCGTATTCTTGGTTCGGCCCGTCGATGGCAGGCGGCGGGCGACGACCCGGACGGTGAACTGATCCACTAATAATAGACCAAGCGGTCTAGATTTGCACGTTAGTGGTCGGCAACGCGTTGAGAATCGCTCCGGCCACCTCGAGCTTATGCCCGGCCGGTACTTCTCGGACCTCCAGACCCTCCGGATTATCGGAGTCGGACGGGTTGGTGATCAGCCACCCCGCGGAGTCTTCCTGACCGAAGACCTTACCCCTGCCTACCGCGTTCGCCATCAGCAGGTCGCAGCCCTTGCGGAGAAACTTCTGCTGAGCATGTTCGAGCGGGGTAGATTCCGCGTCACCGGTCTCGGCGGCGAAGCCAACGATGCGCAGACTCTCAGGCAGCTCCCCCGCCCGCCGCAGCTCGACTAGCCCTGCCAAGATGTCGGGATTTTCTACCAGCTCGATAACCTCCAGCTGATCCTCGCCACCTTTCTTCAGTTTCGAGTCGGCTTGTTGCGCGGGGCGGTAGTCCGCCACCGCCGCCGCCATAATGACGACATCCGCGTCCCGGGCGGCGTTTTCGGTCGCGTCCTTCAACTCCAAGGCACTGCTAATCCGGGTCACCCGCGCACCAGAAGGCGTCGGCAGGTCCTCGGTGTGCCCCGCGATTAGGTGAACGTCGGCGCCCCGCTGCGCCGCGACATTCGCCAGTGCATATCCCTGGCGACCAGAAGAAGCGTTGCCCAAAAAGCGCACCGGATCGAGATCCTCGTGCGTGCCGCCGGCGGTAACCACCACGCGGGTGCCGACCAAGTCCTGGTTGAAGATCCCCGGCTGGGCGTGGGCTGCCAGTGCCAGGGCTCCGATGTGATCGGGCTCGGGCAGTCGACCAGGCCCGCTATCTTTACCGGTGAGGCGCCCGTGGGCGGGCTCCAGCACCGCAATCCCCCGGCTACGCAGTGTCGCTACATTGTCCTGGGTCGCGGGGTTCTCCCACATCTCGGTGTGCATCGCCGGGGCGATAACAACCGGGCAGGTTGCGACGAGGCAGCTCGCGGTGAGCAGGTCATCCGCGCGCCCCATACGCAGCCGCGCCATGAGGTCGGCCGTGGCAGGGGCGACGACGATGAGGTCGGCTTGCTGACCGAGCCGGACATGCTGAACCCCGGACACGTCGTCCCACACAGTCGTGCTGACCGGATTCCCGGACAGAGCCTCCCAGGTGGGAGCACCGACAAAGTTCAGGGCGGATTCGGTGGGCACGACGTTAACGTTGTGCCCCCGTTCCGTGAAGTAGCGCACCAGGTGTGCTGCCTTAAACGCAGCAATGCCGCCCCCAACACCCACTAGGATGCGGAGCGGCTTGCTCGTATTCTTCTTCGAAGCGTTATCAGTCACACGTGACAGGATAGCCTCTTAGCCCTCGGTGTGCTCCAAGAGATCCGCGTTAATCTCGCGCAGAGCGATGGACAGTGGCTTCTCGTGCATCTCTGGGGTCACCAGCGGGCCAACGAACTCCAGCACACCTTCGTCGATGCTCTGGAAGTAGTCATTAATCTGACGTGCGCGCTTAGCCGCAAAGATGGCGAGGGCATACTTCGAGGACACCTTGGTCAGGAGCTCGTCGATCGGCGGGTTGGTGATGCCGACTGGCGGATCGAAAACCGTCTCGTTCGAGTTGACGTCCTGATTTTCCACGAAATGCACCTATTCTTTCGATTTCTTCATGAAGCCGCCTCTGAACCCCACGACGGCTTTGGGGAAACTATATCTTAATCGCCTGGAAGCACCTAACCCCACGCCCACGTCGGTGGGCCGCGGGGTGCGGGAACAGACCCCGAGGGGCCGTTGTCTCGGGGCGAGGTTCCCTAGGCTTTCGGTACCAGGATGTCGCGGATTCCCGCGACGGCCTCGTCCACATCCGAGTTCACGATGACGTGATCGAATTCATCCTTGGCAGCCAGTTCCCCGCGGGCGGTCTCCAGGCGACGCTGGATAACCTCGTCGGACTCGGTACCGCGGCCGGTCAACCGGTCCACCAGCACCTCCCAGGAAGGCGGGGCGAGGAAAACGGTGTGTACCTCCGGCAGAAGCTTCTTCACGTTCCGCGCTCCCTCGAGGTCCACCTCGATAAGGACGGGGTACTGAGCAGCCATGGCCTCTTCGACCGGCTTGCGGGGCGTTCCGGAGAGCTGCAGCCCACCGTGGATCTCAGCCCATTCGAGCATGAGGTCGCTGTCGATGTTCGACTGGAACTCGTCTCGCGTCACGTAGAGGTAGTCACGACCGTGTACCTCGCCGGGACGAGGGTCGCGCGTCGTCATCGAGACGCTGAAGAAGAGGTTCGGAACCGACTCGCGAAGCTTAGAGACCACCGTGGACTTGCCGACGGCGGACGGCCCGGCGAGGACAACCACGCGGCCGCGGCCCGAATCCTGCGTCACGGCTTAAGCCTCTGGGTCGAAGCCGAAGTGCTCCAGCAGAGCGCGACGCTGACGGTCGCCCAGGCCGCGCAGACGGCGGGTCGGGGCGATCTCAAGCTGATTCATGATTTCCTCGGCCTTGATCTTGCCGACCTTCGGCAGGGAGACCAGCAGAGCGGAGACCTTCATCTTGCCCAGGATCGGGTCAGTCTCGGCGTCCTTCAGGACCTGCTGCAGATCGGTGCCGCCGCGCTTGAGCTTCTCGCGAAGTTCGGCGCGTGCCTTACGTGCCTCAGCAGCCTTCTTCAGGGCCTCTGCACGCTGCTCCGGGGTCAGCTGGGGAAGTGCCACGGGATTCCTCCGTACGTAATCGTTTTTGAAAATCTTGTGGAATGTCTTGCATTTTAGCCAATCAGCGTGGGGCTGCTGGCTTGAACACCCCTTTTAAGGGCGTTACTTGCTTAAGAAAGCAAAGCACGAAGGTGAATCCTAAGGTGCTTTTGTCGTGGTGGCAACTACGACGCGCGGATTCACCTCGACCAAATATGCAGGTTACACCTGAAGTTCCGCGGCGAAGCGCCGCGCGGCGGCCTGCAGGTCTGCCACACTTGGTCCCTCGTTCAGGACCGCGCGGGAGACATTCGGGCTCGCGAAGCGTGCCGCCTCCCCGCAAATGCGACGCACATCGGCCATAGTGCCGCCTTGGGCCCCGACTCCGGGCATGAGGATCATACCGTTGACATGGTCGAGAACCGGTGGATTTTCCACCGTCGCACCGACGACGACACCAACGTTGCCGGGCTTATCCCCCGCGTTAAGTTCGGCGACGCGGTCGCACACCGCCTGAGCCAGCGTGGTGCCAGACTGAGTCCGGGACAGCTGCACCGACGGTGCCTCCGGGTTGGAGGTCGCTGCAAGAACGATGGCGCCCTTGTTGTACTCGGCCGCCAGTTCAAACACCGGGGCCAGGGAATCCACCCCGAGCCACGGGGACACCGTTAGCGCATCCGCTTCCAGTGGCGAGCCCGGCCTCAGCCAGGCATTGGCGTAGCCCGCCATCGTGGAACCGATATCGCCACGCTTGGCATCGGCAATGACGAGAACACCGGCTTGCCTCAGATCCGCCATCGCGTTCTGGAGAATCTCGAAGCCTGCTTCCCCGAAAGCCTCATAGAAGGCCACCTGCGGCTTGACGACGGCGACGGTATCCCGAAAGGCGGCTACCGCAGTGTCAGTGAACTCTTTCAACCCCGCCAGGTCATAGGCCAAGCCCCAGCGCTCAAGGATGTGCGCATGCGGGTCGAGCCCCACGCACAACGGCCCAAGCTCGGCAGCCCGAGCCAGGAAGTGCTCGCCAAAGGTTGCCGACTGGTCTGCAGCTTGCCCCACCGGCGTGGTCATTAGTGCTCCACTTCCTGGATCGGGGTCACCGTCGTGTCGTGGTCCAGCAGTGCCTCGATGCCCTGCACCGCCGCGACGGTGCCCTGAACGGTCGTCGCACACGGCACACCGCTGTTCACAGAGGCCGCGCGGATATCGTAGCCATCGGTGCGCGCGTCAGCGGAACCGGCCGGGGTGTTGATCACCAGGTCGATCTCGCCATCGCGGATGTAGTCCACGACGTTGCGGGCATTCTCTCCCTCGCCGCTGGTGTCGGAGACCTTCGCCACGACCTCGCACTCCACACCATTGCGACGCAGCATACTTGCGGTGCCCGCGGTGGCGAGCACGTTGAAGCCCAGGGAGGCCAGTCGCTGGATCGGGAGGATCAGGGTGCGCTTGTCGCGGTTGGCGACGGAGACGAAGACGTTCCCCTTCGTAGGCAGCTCACCATAAGCGCCCTCCTGGGATTTCGCGAACGCGGTACCGAAGTCCGAGTCAAGGCCCATGACCTCACCGGTGGACTTCATTTCCGGGCTCAGCAGGGAGTCCAGCACCTTGCCCTCGAAGCTACGGAAACGGTTGAACGGCAGCACGGCTTCCTTGACTGCGATCGGGTGACCGATCGGCAGCGAGCCACCGTCGCGATCGGAAGGAAGGATGCCCTCCTCCTTGAGCTCGGCGATGGAAGAGCCCAGCATGATGCGGGCTGCGGCCTTCGCCATCTGCACGCCCGTGGCCTTGGACACGAACGGCGCAGTGCGGGAGGCGCGCGGGTTGGCCTCGATGACGTAGAGGATGTCGTCCTTCAGCGCGTACTGGACGTTCATCAGGCCCTTCACGCCGATGCCCTGGGCCAGCTTGCGGGTAGACTCCCGGACCTTTTCGATGTCCTGCTCCCCCAGCGTCATCGGTGGCAGCGCGCAGGCAGAGTCGCCGGAGTGGATACCGGCCTCCTCGATGTGCTCCATCACGCCGCCGAGGTAGACGTCCTCGCCATCGCAGAGGGCGTCGACATCGATCTCGATGGCGGAATCCAGGAAGCGGTCGACCAGGACCGGGTGCTCGTCGGTGATCTCCGTGGCGCGCGAGATGTAATCGCGCAGGCTGGCCTCGTCGTAGACGATCTCCATGCCACGGCCGCCGAGGACGTAGGACGGGCGGACCAGTACCGGGTAACCGATGTTTGCGGCGACCTCACGGGCTTCCTCGAAGCTGGTGGCGGTGCCGAAAGCCGGGGCTGGCAGCTCGGCGTCGCGCAGGACCTTGCCGAACTCGCCACGGTGCTCGGCCAGGTTGATGGCCTCCGGGGTGGTACCGACAATCGGCACACCGGCGTCGGAGAGGCGCTGCGCCAGGCCCAGTGGCGTCTGGCCACCGAGCTGAACGATCACGCCCGCGACAGTGCCGGACTCGGACTCCGCCCGGTAGATCTCCATGACGTCCTCGAAGGTCAGCGGCTCGAAGTACAGGCGATCGGCGGTGTCGTAGTCGGTGGAGACGGTCTCCGGGTTGCAGTTGACCATCACGGTCTCGTAGCCGACGCGGGAGAGCTCGAGGGCCGCGTGGACGCAGGAGTAGTCGAACTCGATACCCTGGCCGATGCGGTTCGGGCCGGAGCCCAAGATGATGACCTTTTCCTTATCCTTCTGCGGCTCAACCTCGGACTCGGCGTTCGGGTCCAGCTCATAGGAGCTGTAGTGGTACGGGGTCTTCGCCTCGAACTCACCGGCGCAGGTGTCCACGGTCTTGAAGACTGGGTGGATGCCGAGGGACCAGCGCAGGGAACGCACGCCGTCCTCCCCTGCGAACTCCGGACGCAGGGCTGCGATCTGGCGGTCGGACAGGCCAAGGAACTTTGCATAACGCAGCAGGTCGACGTCCAAGACCGGCGCGTCGATCAGCTGCTGGCGGAACTCCACGAGGGCCATGAGCTCGTGCAGGAACCACGGGTCGATGCCGGAGGCCTGATAGATCTCGTCCACGGTCGCGCCGAGGCGCATGGCGAGCTCGACGTCGTAGAGGCGCCCCTCGGTCGGGCGCTTGAGGTCTTCGAGGACGGCTGCCTTGTCGGTGGCTCGCTCGCCCGCGAAGTCCTCATCCGGGACAGTCCAGAAGCCAGCCTGCTTGGTCTCCAGAGAGCGCATGACCTTGTTCAGGCCGGTGATGTAGTTGCGGCCGATGGACATTGCCTCACCGACGGACTTCATCGTGGTGGTGAGGGTGTCGTCAGCCCCTGGGAACTTCTCGAAGGCGAAGCGCGGGGCCTTGACGATGACATAGTCCAGGGTCGGCTCAAAGGCGGCCGGGGTGACCTGGGTGATGTCGTTGCGGACCTCGTCGAGCGTGTAGCCGATCGCCAGCTTCGCAGCGAGCTTCGCGATCGGGAAGCCGGTGGCCTTGGACGCGAGCGCAGAGGAACGGGAGACGCGCGGGTTCATCTCGATCGTGATGATCCGGCCGTCCTTGGGGTTGATAGCGAACTGGATGTTGCAGCCACCGGTCTCCACGCCGACCTCGCGGAGGATGGCGATGCCCTGGTCGCGCATGATCTGGAACTCGCGGTCCGTCAGGGTCATGGACGGGGCGACGGTGACGGAGTCGCCGGTGTGGACACCCAGGGCGTCGACGTTCTCGATGGAAGCGACGACGACCACGTTGTCCTTCGCGTCGCGCATCAGCTCCAGCTCGAATTCCTTCCAGCCGAGGATGGACTCCTCGATCAGGACGTTGGCCTCCGGGGATGCGGCGAGGCCGCCGCCGGCGATGCGCTCCAGGTCCTCGTAGTCGAAGGCCAGGCCGGAGCCAAGGCCGCCCATGGTGAAGGACGGGCGGACGACGACTGGCAAGCCCAGCTCGGCGACGGTCTCGTGGACCTCGTCCATGTTGTGGCAGACGCGGGAGCGGGCGGAGGATCCACCGATCTTCTCGACGATGTCCTTGAACTTCTGGCGGTCCTCGCCGCGCTCGATGGCGTCGATGTCCGCGCCGATGAGCTCGACGCCGTACTTGTCGAGGATGCCGCGGCGGTCCAGCTGGATCGCGGCGTTCAGCGCGGTCTGGCCGCCGAGGGTGGCCAGCACGGCGTCGATCGGGTGCCCCGCTGCCTTTTCCTTGGCGAAGATCTTCTCGATGTACTCCGGCTGAATCGGCTCGATGTAGGTGTGGTCGGCGAACTCCGGATCGGTCATGATGGTCGCCGGGTTGGAGTTGATCAGGGTGACGCGGAGGCCCTCTTCCTTGAGCACTCGGCAGGCCTGGGTGCCGGAGTAGTCGAACTCGCAGGCCTGACCGATGACGATCGGGCCGGAACCGATGACGAGGACGTGGTTGATGTCTTCACGACGTGGCATGAGTGTTTTCTCTTTCTGTTGGGCGTTGTGCTGCTGGATGCGTTCTGTGCTGTGAGAAGGCGTCGGTTTAGGCCTTCTTCTCCTGCTCCAACAGGTTGAGGAAGTGGTCGAACAGGGGGTTTGCGTCGTGCGGGCCGGCGGCGGACTCCGGGTGGTACTGCACCGAGAAGGCGCGTCCGCTGGTCAGCGCCACGCCTTCGACGACGTCGTCGTTGAGGCAGATGTGGGTGACCTTGGCGGGCCCGAATGGGGTGTCGAATTCCTTATCCAGGCCGCCGGCGGGGGCCGCGAGGGCGAAGCCGTGGTTCTGGGCGGTGATCGCGACCTTGCCAGTCTCCAGGTCCTTCACCGGCACGTTGGTGCCGCGGTGGCCGAACTTCAGCTTGTAGGTGTCCAGGCCGAGGGCACGGCCAAAGAGCTGGTTGCCGAAGCAGATGCCGAAGAACGGGATGTCGGCCTCGAGCACCTTCTTGACCTGCTCCACCGTGTGGTCGGCGGTGGCCGGGTCACCCGGGCCGTTGGAGGCGAACACGCCCTGGGCCTCGTACTCGCTCAAGTAGCCCTCGAGGGTGGAGAACTCGGTGTCGGCTGGAATGACGACGGTGCGGATGCCGCGCTTGGCGAACTCGCGCGGCGTGTTGGTCTTAATGCCCATGTCGTAGGCGAGGACGGTGTACTTGCGCTCCCCTTCCGCGTCGACGACATAAGGCTCGTCGGTGGTGACGTCCGCGGTCAGGTCCGCGCCGCTCATCGACGGCTGCTCCTTGACCTGGGCGATCATCTCCTCGTCGGTGCCGAGGGCGTCGCCGGAGAAGATGCCCGCGGCGATCGAGCCCTCCTCGCGCAGGTGGCGTACGACGGAGCGGGTATCCACACCGCAGATGCTGACGATGCCCTGCGCCTCGAGCTCCTCGTTGAGGCTGCGCTTGGCCCGCCAGTTGCTGACTGTGTTGGAGAGGTCGCGAATGACCAGGCCGGCCGACCAGATTTTGCCGTCGCGGGACTCGGAGTCCTCGTCGTTCCATCCGGTGTTACCGACCTGTGGTGCGGTGAGCACCGTGATCTGGCGGTGGAAGGACGGGTCGGTGAGGGTCTCCTGGTAACCGGTCATGGCGGTGGTGAACACTGCCTCGCCGAGGGTCTTGCCGGTCGCGCCCATCGCGAAGCCACGGTAGATCGTGCCGTCTGCGAGAACCAGTGCTGCTGGAGTGTGAGTCTGCATATCTTTAGTCCTTAGTTTTTCTTTCAAGGTCAGTTGCCGATTCTTGGGTTAATCGGGCAGCTAGTCGGTTGTCACAGGGTTGGCATCGCGGCATGTCACCTTGCCACGCAGGATCGTCGTGGAGACCCGAACTGGCATGGGCATGCCCTCGTAGGGGTTGTTCTCGGACTTGGAGGCCATCTCCTTGGCCTCGGCGATCCAGCTGGCGTTGGTGTCCACCACGCACAGGTTCGCTGGCTCGCCTTCGGCGATCGGGCGGCCGTGGCCGGGCAGCTTGGTGATCTCGGCGGGACGCTCGGACATCACCTTGGCGACGAAGCGCCAGTCCTGGTCACCGTTGATGACGAACAGGTCCGCGATGATCGCCAGGGAGGTCTCCAGGCCAAGCATGCCGGGACGTGCCTGGTCGAATTCGCAGCACTTCTCCTCAGAGGAATGCGGGGCATGGTCGGTGGCCACGCAGTCCACCACACCGTCGATAAGGGCCTGGCGCAGGGCGAGCGTGTCCCGCTCCTCACGCAGGGGCGGGTTCACTCGGTTTACACCGTCGAAGGTCTCCAACCGGGAATCGGTGAGGATCAGGTGATGCGGGGTAACCTCGGCAGACAGCGGGATATCCTGGCCCTTCGCCCAGCGCAGCAGCTCGACGGTGCCTTCCGTCGAGGCGTGGCAGATGTGGATCCGACCGCCGTAGTCGCGGGCCATGAGGGCGTCGCGAGCGACGATGGACTCCTCGGCCACTCGCGGCCAGCCGCGAAGCCCCAGGCGGGCGGCGGTCTCGCCCTCGTGGGCCACCGCGCCCTCGGTCAGGCGGGGCTCTTCACAGTGCTGAGCGAGCAGCACGTCCATGCCGCGGGAGTACTCGATGGCACGGCGCATCAGGCGCGGATCGTCGACGCACTTGCCGTCGTCGGAGAACATGCGCACCTTGGCGTCTGAGTCTGCCATCATGCCGAACTCGGTGAGTTCCTTGCCCTCCAGTCCCTTGGAGATGGAGCCGACGGGGTGGACGTCGCAGAGGTTTGTGTTCTGGCCCTTGTACCAGACGCTTTCCGCGATGGCGGGGTCGTCCATGACCGGGGAGGTATTCGCCATGGTGAACACGGCGGTAAACCCGCCCTTCGCAGCAGCAGCGGAGCCGGAGGCGATGGTCTCGGTGTCCTCGCGGCCCGGCTCGCGCAGGTGAACGTGCATGTCCACCAGGCCCGGCAGGAGTACCTGGCCGGAAAGGTCGAGCACCTCGGCCTCAGCCGGAGCCTCGGTGGAGAGATCTGCACCGATCTTGGCGATCACGCCGTCGGAGAGCAGGACGTCCTGGGGCTCGCCTTCACCGTAGATGAGCACGCCCTTCAGGAGCACCGCATTCTCGGTGCCCGCCGGGTGCGCAGCCAATGGGCCAGTCGGGGGAAAGTTCTTGTTGTCGACCATAGAATCGCTTGTCCTTTCTGGCCTTAAGCGTCTGTCTCGGTCTCGGAGGCCGAGTGGCCGCCGATAAGCAACTGGAAGAGGATCGCCATACGGACGTGAACACCGGCGGTGACCTGCTGGAGTACGACGGTGTTCGGAGCGTCCGCGACGCTGTAGTTGATTTCCATGCCTCGCAGCATCGGACCTGGGTGCATCACGACTGCGTCCGGCTTCAGCATGGCGTGGCGGGCCTTGGACAGCCCGTATCGGGTGGCGTATTCGCGGTGCGAGGGGAAGAAGCCGCCGTTCATGCGTTCCGCCTGGACCCGCAGCATCATGACCGCGTCGGCGCTCGGCAGCTCCGCGTCGAGATCGTGGCTTACGCGGACTCCCCAGTTCTCCACCCCGATCGGCAGCAGCGTCGGCGGAGCAACGAAGGTGACATCCGCGCCCAGAGCGTTCAACAGTTGCGCGTTGGAGCGGGCAACACGGGAGTGCAGGATGTCACCGACGATGACGACGTGCTGCCCCGACAGGTCTCCCCGCTGGCGGCGGAGTGTCGTGGCATCGAGCAGCGCCTGCGTGGGGTGCTGGTTGGAACCATCGCCTGCGTTAATCACTGCGGTTTCGCCGATGAAGCTGGCCACGTGTTGCGCTGCCCCGGAGGACGGGTGGCGCATAACGAGCGCGTCGGCGCCGATGGACTTCAACGTCAGCGCCGTGTCCCGGAGTGACTCGCCCTTTTTGACGCTCGAGGAGGACGCGGAAATGTTGATTACGTCCGCACTCATCCACTTCCCCGCCGTCTCGAAGCTGGCGCGGGTGCGGGTGGAGTTTTCGTAGAACATCGTGAACACGGTGCGGCCCCGCAGGGTGGGCAACTTCTTGACCTCGCGGCCCTTCAGTGCCTCGGCGAAACGATCCGCCTCGTCCATGATGCGCACAATCTCATTCGGAGTGAGGTCGGAAATGCTGAGCAGGTTCTTCACTACGCACGCCCCTTGTCTGCAGCGGGCTGAGCCTGCCCGCCCTTATTCGCTGGTTGCTGGTCGGCGGGTGCGGTCGATCGAGTCAGGGTGACCTCGTCGCGACCGTCAAGCTCGTGCAGTGCGACGGTGACATCCTCGGACGCCGCTGTCGGGATGTTCTTGCCCACGTAATCGGCGCGAATCGGCAGCTGTCGGTGGCCGCGGTCAATCAAGACGGCCAGCTGGACGGCATCGGGACGGCCGAGATCTCGAAGCGCGTCCAACGCGGCGCGGATGGTGCGGCCCGAAAACAGGACGTCGTCGACCAAGATGACGGTTGCACCGTCGATCCCCTCGTCCGGAATGATCGTGGGCTTCAGCGCACGGTGCGGGCCGCGCCCCAGATCGTCCCGGTACAGCGTGATATCCAGCGAGCCTTGGAACACATCCACGCCGCTGAATTCGCTGATCTTTTTCTGTAGCCGCTCCGCGAGCGGCACTCCCCCAGACGGAATACCCAAAACCACGATCCGCTTGGCGGATCCGCTATCGAGGGCCGTCTTCTCAATGATTTGGTGCGCGATGCGTGCGACCGTGCGATTGACATCGTCCGGGTTCAACAAAACCACGGAGTGACGATCGACTGTCGGATTCATCGTGACCTCCTTTCCCGCCTCTCTGTGCGGTCTGTTAAAGGATGCCTCTGAAAGAAAACCTTTCATGTGAACGATAGCACAAAGCACTACCCCCGGCTGCACGGGGCAACCGGGGGTAGGTGGGTTCGAATCACTCATTCGCCGACACGGTGGTGCGGCTAAAAAACCTCGCTTTTTAGACGGAATCCTGGCCGTCAGCGCCGGTGTTTTCGCCAACACCCGCTTGGCTGTCTTCGGTGTCTGCCGCGGCTGAGCCCCCTGCCTGCTCACCGGGGTCTGCGATCACGGAATCAACCAGCGCCTCGATGTCTGCCGGTGCAGTAGCAGAGCCCTCCTCGGCCCCCGACTGTTCCTGCTTTCGCTGGGCGGCCAGGCGATCAGCCATCGCGGCATCCGCGTCCATAGCCACACCGTCAAGTACAGCATTGACATAATCCGGAGCCTTGACGTGGGAGTACTCGCTGGCAAGTTCAATCCCCTCGGATAGAGCGACGCGGTGCGGAACGTCCGGGTTGAACATCAGTTCCCACGCCGAAACGCGCATGACGGCGCGGTCGACGGCGGGGATCCGATCCAGGGTCCAATCGCTGGTGAGGTGCACGGCGATGGCGTCGTCGATCGCATCAAGGTTGCTTGCCACGCCGGGCACGATCTGGGAGGTGTACTCCGGGATCGGCTTGATCTGGTTTTCCTGATCCTTAGCTAGCTCCGCGCGCTCTTCCATGATGTCGACTGGGTCGATGTCGCGGAACTCCGCCTCGAAGAGGATGTCCACGGCACGGCGGCGGGCCTTGTAGCGCGCACCACGCCGCTTGAAACGCGCAGCCGAACGCTCATCCTTCGAACCTTTGCCCTTCCCCGCAGACTGCGGGTGCTGGCTTTTGGGGCGCGAGGATGGCGACGGCGACTGTGGTTCAACCATGAGGAAGTATCAGGCTCCTGGGGTGTTACTGGGTGACGCGGGACAGGTACTCGCCGGTGCGGGTGTCGACCTTAACGACATTGCCGGTCTCAATGAACAGCGGCACCTGGATCTCAGCACCGGTCTCCAGGGTGGCTGGCTTGGAACCACCGGTGGAACGGTCGCCCTGCAGGCCCGGATCGGTGTGCTCGATCTTGAGGTCAACGTTGGCTGGCAGCTCAGCGAACAGCGCCTGGCCGTCGTGGAAGGAAACGTTGACGCGGGAGTTTTCCAGCAGGAACTTCGCGCCATCGCCCATGACCTCTGGCTGCAGTTCGACCTGATCGTAGGTCTTGTCATCCATGAGGACGTAGGCGGAGCCATCGTTGTACAGGTAGGTCATGTCGCGGCGGTCGACGGTGGCCTGCTCGACCTTCACACCTGCGTTGAAGGTCTTGTCCACGGTCTTGCCGGAGACGACGTCTTTGAGCTTCGTGCGCACAAACGCCGGGCCCTTACCTGGCTTGACGTGCTGGAACTCTACGATCTGTTGCAGCTTGCCGTCGAGCATCAGGACCATACCGTTTTTGAAATCTGCAGTGGTTGCCACTAGTTCAGGCTCCTCTATTCTCGTTGAGATTTTTTGCGCGCACGTCGACGCCCGAGGTCTCGGGCGTTCTCGTTCGACTTATTCTAACACCTTAAACTATCCGCAGATCAGTGCTGGAGGCGTTGCAGCTCTTCGCCCCGTCGGCCGTGACCACGTAGGTGTTTTCGATGCGTAGGCCGGTCTTGCCCGGGATGTAAATCCCCGGCTCCACGGTCAGCGTCATCCCCTCAGCAAGCGTCACTGATCGATCGACCCGGGGGTTCGCCGACGGCGCTTCGTGGACGTCCAGGCCCACGCCGTGGCCCGTAGAGTGCACGAAGTACTCGCCGTAGCCCGCATCGGTGATGATGTCCCGGCAGGTCTTATCGATATCGAAAAGAGCGGTTCCCGGGGCGACGGCCGCGGCACCAGCCCGCTGCGAGCGCAGGACGACGTCGTAGAGGGTGGCGGAGAGCTCGTCCGGCTCCCCCACGCAGACGGTACGTGTCTGGTCGGAGGCGTAACCGTCCAGGTAGATGCCGAAGTCGACGGTGACCAGACCCGGCACGATCGGGTCGCGGGAGACACCGGCGTGTGGCTTGGTGGCGTTGACCCCCGAAGCCAGGATGGTATCGAAGCTCAGTGCTTCGGCACCGGCCTTGCGCAGGCGGTACTCCAAGTCCGCTGCGGCCTCGATTTCAGTGCGACCCTCGCGGATGCCGCCCTCGTCGAGGAACTCCTGCCACACCGAGTCCGCGAGCGCCCCGGCCGCCTCGAGGGCGGCGATCTCCGCGCTGTCCTTGACCAAGCGAAGCTCCTCCACGATGCCGGCCGCCACCTCCGGCAGCGACCCGTCCGCGGCGAGCTTCTTCGCTTCGCCAATGCTCAGGCTGGACTCCACGGCAAAGCCGGTGACCTGAGCCCGCTCCGGGACTTGCTCGAGCAGCTTGTTCTCGATGAGGATCTCGACGTCATCCGGGTTTCCGGTCTCGATCTCGACCTGGGTTGCGTATCGGCCATCGGTGCCGAGCACGCCCCGGCCGTCCGGCCGCTGCAGGTACACCGCGTTGGAGCCGCTGAAACCAGTGAGGTAGCGAACGTTCTTCAGATCGGTCACCAGCAGCCCCGGCAGGTCGCGCTCCTGTAGGCGTGCGGCAAGCTTGTTGCGACGCTCGGCGTATCGCTGAGTTCGGGTCATTCGCGCTCTCCTTCGATCGTTGTGTACCCCACGCTGGGCTCAATCACTCCTACGCTACTCCCCTGAGCTTTCACACTCGCAGGCGCGGGTTTGTGCGAGGAGCGTCAAGCCCAGGCGGTGCCCACATGCCGGGATAGCCCTAGCCCTTCGCGAGGTAACGCAGGGCCGCCCGGTATCCCTCGATACCGAGGCCTGCGATCACGCCACGTGCGATGGGGCTGAGGTAGCTGTGGTGGCGGAAGGGCTCGCGGGCATGGACGTTGGAGATGTGGACCTCCACGAAGCCCTGGCCGTCGGCGACCTCCGCGAGGGCGTCGCGCAGCGCCACAGAAGTGTGCGTCCAGCCACCCGGGTTGATGATCACCGCGTGCCCCTGGTCGGCTGCCGCGTGGACGCGGTCCAGCATCTCCCCTTCGTGGTTGCTCTGGAAGAACTCCACCGCCACACCCAGGCGTGCTGCCTCCTCGGCGATGAGAGCCTCGACGTCGGCCAGCGTCGTCGCCCCGTAGACCTCCGGCTGGCGTTTGCCGAGCCGGTTGAGGTTCGGGCCGTTGAGCACGCTCACCGTCAGCTGCTGTTCCTGTGCGGTCACTGCGAAATCGCCTCCCACGCTGCGTCCAGGTGTTCCCTGCTCGGGGACTCGAGCCGAGTCGGTTTCGCCAGTCCCTCGAGGACGACGAAGCGAATCTTGCCCTGCTTATTCTTCTTATCCCGCCCCATAACCTCAATGAGGGTGTCGAAATCGGAGTGCTGATAGGTCGTCGCCAACCCAACGCTGCGCAGAATGTTCCGGTGCCGGTCCACGAGCTCCTGGTCGATGAGACCGGCGGCCTTGGCCAGCTCAGCCTCGAACATCATGCCCACGCCCACGGCCTGACCGTGACGCCAGCGGTAGTTCTCCTGCTGCTCGACCGCGTGGCAGAAGGTGTGCCCGTAGTTGAGGATCTCCCGGATATAGGACTCCTTGAGGTCCTGGGCCACCACCTCTGCCTTGACCTTGATCGCCCGCTCGATCAGCTCTGGGAGTTCATCACCGGCGGGGTTCAGCGCCTCGGCCGGGTCCTCCTCGTAGATCTCGATGATGCGCTCGTCACGGATGAAGCCCGCCTTGATGATCTCCGCGGAGCCGGCGATGAGCTCCTCGCGGGGCAGGTCCTTGAGGGTGTCCAGGTCGATGAGGACCGCGGCCGGTTCGTGGAAGGCACCGACGAGGTTCTTACCCCGGGTGGTGTTGATCCCCGTCTTGCCTCCCACTGCGGCGTCGACCATCCCGAGCAAAGAGGTCGGGACGTGTGCCACGCGGATACCGCGCATCCAGGTGGCGGCGATGAACCCGGCGAGGTCGGTGGCAGCGCCACCACCCACGGAGACGATGCAGTCCTGGCGCGTCAGCCCGGCATCTGCGCAGCGATCCCAGCAACGTTCGGCGGATGCAATGGTCTTGCCGTCCTCGGCGTCGGAGATCTCCAACAGCTCGGCGACCTTGCCCTCGGCCTCCAGCAACTTCGCTACGTGGGCTGCGCGCTCAGCCAGGGCCGGCTGGTGGATGATCAGGAAGGTGCTGGCGCCTTCGGTGGCCTCGAGCATCGGAGGGATCATCGTTTCGATGCCGCGGCTGATGAGGACCGGATACGGCGAAGCGGTGCGCACGTCGATGCGCCGTGGGGTGGGCTGTTGCGCGGGGGCGGGCGTTGTCACGGTCTCACGTTCTTTCTTTATTGCTGTGGTGGTTTGGTGGTCGGCCGTGGTGGCAGTGTCGCGGGTGAACGGCCCAGTGAGGTCGCCTAGAGCTGTTCCGCGTCTTCGAGGTACTGCAGGATGGCGGTCACTGTCCGCTGCGGGTCGTGGTTGCCGGAGCGGATGCGGAAGCTCGCGACCTCTTCATAGAGCTCGTGGCGCTCGTCGTAGAGTCGCTGATAGACCTCTTCGGGGTTGGGAACGTCCAGCAGCGGGCGGGTTTTGTTCCCGGAGGTACGGCGCACGCCCTCAGCGACGTCGACATAGAGGTAGACGACTTGGTGGTTCATGAGGGCCTCGCGGGTCTGCGCGCTCTTCACAGCTCCCCCACCCAGGGACACCACCGCATTGGTCTGCAGCGCCTGAGCGACGGCTTCCTCCTCAGCAGCGCGGAATTTCTCCTCGCCGAGCTCCCGCAGCACGTCGCCGCAGGGCTTGTTGAAGCGTTCGGCGATGAGCTCATCGGTATCGATGACGGGCAGGTGGAGGGCATGCCCGATGCGCCGGCCCATCGTGGATTTACCCGCGCCGGGCAACCCAGCGAGCACAACCTTGGGGCGCTGCCCAGGTGCCGTGTGCTGCGCGTCAGCCGGTGTGGAGTTCCCTGGTCGAGTCATCTTTCGCGAAGCCTCCTTGTCCGCAGGTCGGTTAGAAGTCCAGCCGCTCGGCAACCTGCTGCTGATAGGCGGCCAGATTACGCTTCATCTCGGCGAGGGAGTCTCCCCCGAATTTTTCGACGGTGGCCCGCGCCAGCACGAGAGCAACCATCGCCTCGGCGACGACGCCCGCCGCGGGGACGGCGACGACGTCGGAGCGCTGGTGGATGCCGGTCGCAGCCTCTCCGGTGGCCATGTCCACGGTACGCAGCGCGCGCGGAACCGTGCTGATCGGCTTCATCGCGGCGCGGACGATGACGTCTTCACCATTGGTCATGCCACCCTCGATGCCACCGGCCCGGTTGCTCAGGCGGGAGATCTCCCCGTTCTCACGCACCATCTCATCGTGGGCTTCGGAGCCGCGCCGACGCGCCTCCTCGAATCCGTCGCCGATCTCGACCCCCTTGATGGCTTGGATCCCCATCACGGCGGAGGCCAGCTGAGCGTCGAGGCGAGCATCGCCGGAGGTGTGGGAGCCCAGGCCGATCGGCAAGCCCTTCACGACGACCTCCACGATGCCGCCGAGGGTGTCGCCACTCTTCTTTGCAGCCTTGATCTCCTCGACCATCGCATCCTCCGAGGCCTTATCGAAGGCGCGCACCGGGGAGGCATCGATGGCCTCCAGGTCGGAGAAACTCGGGGTGGGGCCGGTGTACGGCTCGCTCCTGCCGATCGACACGACGTGGCTGAAGACCTCCACTCCCAGCACCTCGCGCAGCAGCGCGCGGGCGAAGGTGGCGGCGGCGACGCGGGCCGCGGTCTCGCGTGCAGAGGCGCGCTCCAGGATCGGGCGGGCCTCGTCGTGATCGTACTTCAGCATGCCGGCGAAGTCCGCGTGACCTGGGCGCGGGCGGGTCAGCTTCGCCCCACGGCCAGAGGCCATTGCCTTGGCTACCTCCGGGTCCTCCATGTCCACCGGGTCGGCGGACATGATGGTGGTCCACTTCGGCCACTCGGTGTTGCCAATCATGACGGCAACGGGGCTGCCGAGGGTCTTACCGTGTCGGACGCCAGAGACGAAGGTCAGCTCATCGGCCTCAAACTTCATCCGGGCGCCACGGCCATAGCCGAGGCGACGGCGGGCGAGCTGTCCCGCGACGTCCTCGCGAGTCACGCTCAGCCCGGCGGGGAGATTTTCCACCAGCGCAATCAGCGCTTGGCCATGGGATTCACCAGCAGTAGTCCATCGAAGCATACCGACGAGTCTACTATGTGAGCCACTGAACATTTATTAGGCCGCCACGAAGGCCAGCAGCGCATCCAGAACCACCGCCCCACCCCCGCTGGAGCAGAGTTCCGACCGAAGTCACATGTGGGCGATCAATGGGCTCAACGGAAGCCGTCAAGCGCGCGTAATATCAGCGAGCAGCGCCTATGAGTTAACCGTATAGAACGGGTAATCGGTGTAGCCCTTCTCTCCTCCCGTGTAGAACGTGGCCTCATCCGGCGCAGTGACCGGGAGTTCTTCCTGCCAACGGCGAACAAGGTCCGGATTGGAGATGGCCAACCGGCCCACAGCCACGGCATCACCGTGCTGTGCCAGGTCCTCGGATTCCTCGTGCTGGGTCACCCGCCCAAATCCCGAATTCAGGATGACACGGGTACGCCCGTTAGCGCGGGCTTCGGCGCTCAATTCAGTAATGAGTTCACCGGTGGGCTCTGCATGGAGGAAGGAGACGTAGGCCAAACCAAGGTCTGCGACTGCGCGCAGCAACCCGCCGTAGGTGGCACGGGCGTCCGCAGCGTCGGTTTCCTCAATACCCTGAATATTGTGCTGCGGGGAAAGCCGCAACGCCACGCGGTCGGCCTCGATCTCCTCGGCCACGGCGTTGAGGATTTCCTCTACGAGGCGGTAGCGATTCTCCGGGGTTCCGCCATAGGCATCCTCTCGGTGATTGGAGCTCGGGGAAAGGAACTGGTGCAGCAGATACCCGTTCGCACCATGGATCTCCACGCCATCCATGCCAGCGTCGATCGCATTGCGGGCAGCGTGCCGGAACTCATCGACGACGCGCGGTAGCTCCTCGATGTCGAGGGCGCGGGGCACTGGGCACTCCTTGCGGGATTCGAAATCCCTGACCGCCGTGCCCGATGCCAATGCAGAGGGTGCCACCGGCTCAGCCCCTTCGAGCAGGCTGGCATGAGACAACCGCCCGCCATTCATCACCTGCATAAAAATGCGACCTCCGGCTTCGTGTACGGAATCGGCCACACGCCGCCAGCCGGAAATCTGCTCCGCAGTTTCAATACCGGGCTGGCCGGGGAAAGCGCGGCTAGTCACCGCAGGGAATACTCCCTCCGTCACGATAAGCCCCATGGAAGCACGCTGTGAATAATACGTCTCATGCAAGTCCGTGGGCACACCATCGCGCCCGGCCCGCGAGCGGGTCAAAGGTGCCATGGCCACGCGATTTGGCAGCGTTAGTCGTCCAATTTCAAGTGAGTCGAAGAGCGTAGTCATGCACTGCACAACACGAGTCAGTTTGCCCTTATTCCTCACTCCGTTGGCGCCAGTGGCAAAGGCCTCGATCGAAGTATGCTGCCAGCTCTACTATGTGAGCCGCCAAACATCTATAACGTCACCAGGAAAGTCAGCAACGTGCCGAGAGCCATCGCCGGCCCCATGGCCACGGCCCCCGAAGGCGGAGCTTCCCGGCCGTGGCTCCCAGACAGAATGGCCCCGGTAGACAACAGGCCGGCGGCACCCATCGCAAGCAACACCCACCCCGGACCATGCCAGGCGGCAAGGATGCCACACACCACCGCAAACTTGGCGTCCCCGCCACCGAAGTGCCGGCCGTAAGCTCCGCTCCCCTGCCGGCGGTGCTTTGCAGCACGATGGTGGAAGAAGCTGAACAACAGCCACCACGCTGCCCCACCGGCGAGTGCGGCAGGCTGCCAGACACACGCCGCGACGATCGCGCACAAGATACTGGGCAACACCACGGCGTTGGGGATGCGACGATACCGCCAATCCACGACGGCCAGATAGGCCATTGCCACGCCTAGCGCGGCAAGCACGGTGCCCATCATCGATAGCCCCCCTAATTCCTGCTCCCCAGCCCCACGAGCCTTCCTCTGTCCAGCGATGGAATGAGGATCCCCGCCCGCGCCGGGAAGATAAGGTCCCCGGCTTAGTCCAGCGCCAAGTGCTGGCGCAATTCGGCCAAGAATAGCCCTTCAGGCGCGTGCTGTCCGGTGAACAGCCGGAACTGTTCCTCCGCCTGGCCTGCCAGCATCTGCAGGCCATCGGACAAAGGCAGCCCCTGCTGCTTGGCTTGGGCCAGAAGCGCGGTCGGATAGGGATCGTAAATGACGTCGATAACCGACTCGGCGCGACAGAACTCGTCCACATAGTCCGCAGCGACGTCCTCCGGCACCGTCGAAATCAGTGTCGCAGCCTGGCCACACATATGCCCCAACTCCGGAGCGTCGAACCGAGTCCAGGAAAACTCCATACCCAGCGATTCGGTGAGCGCCTGCAGGTTCAAAGCACGCTCCGAACGGGCAACCACGTTGATCTCAGCGAAGCCAGCAGCCGCTGCGGCAGCGACGGCAGGGCGGGCGGTACCGCCGTTACCGACAATCACTGCGGTTTGCCCGGCGAAGGGTGCACCTCGTTCCGGGTCACGCTCGGTAAGCTCAGCTGCCACCGCGTCCAGGCAGGCGGTCAGCCCGTCAACGTCGGTATTATCCGCCAGCCAGCGACCATCCTCCTGCGGGACCAGCGTATTCGCGGAACCGATGTCCTCCGCACGCTTCGTCGCTAGCCCGGCCAACTCGAGTGCCGCCCCCTTACCCGGCATCGTGACGGACAGGCCCTGGATGTTCGGGTTCTGAGCCTGAACGATCACCCGGATATCTCGGGCCTCCGGCGCCTCCACGCGGTAGTAATCCAGATCCAGGCCCGTGGCCCGGTAGCCAGCCTTATGGATCAGCGGGGACAGCGAATGAGACACCGGGCTGCCCAGCACCGCGCAACGAGGCCCGCTCAGCGCGACGAATTCCTCCGGGCTGAGCACGCTCGCGCCCGCCGACCCGCCAGTGGGCTGAGGGTCACCGCCGGTAGACAACTGGGCATCCTGGTTTTCCGACATCGACTTCCTCTTCCTCCTGGCTTATTGCTTAGCGAGCCGAGTCCAACACGCCATTAGCACGGGCCTTCTCGATCGCGGCCTCGTGGGCATCGAACTCCCGGTTGAACACGGTCTCACCATCCTTGTTGATGGTGACGAAGTAGAGCCAATCGCCCTCGGCAGGGTGTTCCATCGCTTGCAGCGCCTGAATACCCGGGGAGGCGATCGGGGTCTCCGGGAGCCCCTTCTTCGCATAGGTGTTCCACGGAGTCCGGCGGGCGCGGTCATCATCCGTCGTGGCGACCTCTTGCTCGGCAACGTCGTAGTTCACCGTGGAATCGAACTCCAGGCGCTGGTCTTCCTTGAGGCGGTTGAGGATCACGCGGGCAACCTTGTCGAAATCTCCGGCAGGGGCCTCTCGCTCGACGAGGGAGGCGGCGGTGATCATCTCGTAGGGGCTCAGTCCCACTGCCTCAGCGGCCTTGAGCAGCCCCGTCGCCTCGTATTCCGCAGCAGAGTTGCTGATCAACTCACGCATGATCTCCTGCGGTGTCGAGGTCGGATCGAAAAGGTGCACTCCCGGAGAGATCAACCCCTCGATGCGGCGCGGATCGTCGGTACGGTCAGCCACCGCCCCCTTCGCCCACTGCGGGACCTCCAACTCCTCCGGAGTGGAGCTGACCACAGCTTCGCGCAGCGTATCGGAGGAGATGCACTCATCCTGGCTCGAGCAGGTCTGGGCGGAGATCAGCGAGTAGATTCCCTCGCGCGTCTTCCCTCCCACGACGGTGACGTCCTCCAGCGACAAGCCGGTCGGGATATCGACGACGCCGCGGCGGTTAGCGTCGTCCGTCAGTGCGTCGAGCGCGGCCGAGGCCGACATCTTTTCCTGAAGCGGGTAATAGCCAGTCTGCAGGCTAGCCTCGCGAGCCTCGGCTTCGCGTATCAGCGCCCGCCGGGACCCAACGATCCTCTTCTCCACCAGGGTCGGGGCGATGGAGGACAAACTATCGCCTTCGCCGACCTTGATCATCACAACCGTTCCATTGCCCGCACCCTCGTAGTCGCGCTGGCCGACAACGGACCGCTGGTACCAGACGTACCCGGAGATGCCCACCAACAGGAGGGTGAGCGCCAAAGCCAGCGCGACAGCCAGTTGACGGCGGCGCCGGTACTTCGGTTGCATACTCCGCTTCAGGGTCATGCAACTATGCCTTTCGGATCTCAGGTGCTACGGAACGCGTGGCCACGCTTGGGGGCGTAAAAGCGACGCGAAACATCACTATAGGAAAGCGATGCATCCGATGATCGTGGATCGATCATCGGACATTATTCCATGATCACGATTCGATTACGACATGACGCGCCGACGGGCGTCGAGCCACCCCTGCAGAATATGCACCGCCGCGGCTTGGTCGATTCGCTTCCGCCCCTTCTTGGCGCTCACCCCGGAGGCCTGAAAGGCCTGGGTAGCCGCCATGGTGGACATGCGTTCGTCGACGAGCCTTATCGGCAGCTCCGGAAGCTCCTCACCAAGGTCCTCATAAAAATCCAGAGCTGCTGCGGTGCTCGCAGTGTGGTTGCCTCGCAACGCCACCGGAAGACCGACGACGACCTCCACGACGAAGTTCTCCTCGATCAGCTCCACCACTCGCGACACATCGGAGCCGTCCACGGCAGCGGCCACCGTCTCCAACGGAGAGGCCAGGATGCCGTCCGGGTCGCTCAAAGCAACACCGATCCGTACGCTGCCGACGTCGAGCGCCAGCCGCCGTCCCCGCCCCGGATCGGTCTCCGGGTCGGGACGGTCGGGAGAAATCTCCTCGCGGGAAAAATCGGACGTCATCGGCGATCGACCTCGCGGAACTAGCTCAGGGTCTCGTTCACGAGGCGCTGAACGGCGGCCAAGCCGGCGTCAACACCGGAAGTATCGGAACCGGAGCCCTGCGCCAGCGCTGGCTTACCGCCACCGCGGCCACCAACCTCGGCGCCGAATGCCTTCACCAGGTCGCCCGCCTTCAGGCCGCGCTCCACTGCCTGTGGGTTCGCCGCGGCGACGAATGGGACCTTCTCCCCGTCCTGAGCCGTGAAGAGCACGACAGCCGCCTCGGAGTTGAAGCGGGCGATGGCATCCTGCGCCACCGAGCGCAGGTCCTTCGCCCCCAGGCCCTCCCCGAGGTTCTGGGTGAGCATCTTCACACCGGACACATCCGCGGCGCTATCCACAATGCTGCCCACCTGGGCAGCCAGTTGCTGGGCGCGCAACTGCTGGACCTGCTTCTCTGCGGCCTTGAGCTTGGCGGTCAGCGCGTCAATGCGTTCCGGGATCTCCTCGCTGGTGGCCTTGAAGTTCGCCGCGAGGTTGGCAACCAGGGAACGGTCAGCGGCGAGGTGACGGAAGGAATCCATGCCGGTATAAGCCTCGATACGGCGCACTCCAGAGCCCACCGAGGACTCACCGAGCACGCTAATCGGGCCGATCTGCGAGGAGTGGTCCACGTGGATACCGCCGCACAGCTCCATGGAGAACGGGCCGCCGATCTCGACGACACGGACCTGATTGCCGTAGTTCTCGCCGAACAGCGCCATCGCTCCCATCGCCTTGGCCTCCTCCAAAGAGGTCTCGATGGTGTTGACCTGGTAGTCGGTGTCAACTGCAGAGTTCGCGATTTCCTCGATCTGCTCCAGCTGCTTCTCGGTCAGCTGATCGCCATAGGAGAAGTCGAAGCGCAGGTAGCCTGGCTTGTTCATGGAACCGGCCTGTACGGCTGTCGGACCCAGTACCTCGCGCAGGGCGGCGTGGATCAAGTGGGTACCGGAGTGCGCCTGGCGGGCCTGGTGGCGCCACTTCTGGTCGACGCGGGCCTCGAGGAGCTCTCCGATGGCGAGCTCTCCCTCGGTGACCTCGATCTGGTGCGCCCAGACCTTCTTGGCGATCTTTTGGACGTCCACGACCTTAGCCAGACCACCCGGGCCGCGGAGGGTGCCACGGTCGGCCATCTGGCCACCCGACTCGGCGTAGAACGGGGTCTGGTCCAGGATGACCTGGGCGTGCTGGCCGGCCGACGCACGGTCGGCGAGCTGACCCTCGACAACCAGGCCCAACACCTTGCCTTCGTCCGCCGTGTGCTCGTAACCGGTGAAGTGGGTCGGGTGGGAGTCGATGAATGCTCGGTAGACGCTCAGGTCCGCGTGGACGTGCTTCTTTGCGGCGTTATCTGCCTTGGCGCGGGCCTTCTGCTCGGCCATCAGCTCGTGGAAACCAGCCTCGTCGACCGTCAGCGAGGCTTCCTCAGCCATCTCGCGAGTCAGGTCGATCGGGAAGCCGTGGGTGTCGTGCAGCGAGAAGGCCACTTCGCCTGGAACAACCGAGTTACCACTATTGCGAGCTTCACTAAGGAACTGCTCGAAAAGCTGGGATCCGGACTCGAGGGTTTTCAGGAAGGCCTTTTCCTCGGTCACTCCCACGGAGCGGATACGCTCCCAGTTCTCCTCGATTTCTGGGTAGGACGGGGTCATCGCCTCACGGACCGTGCTCAGGAGCTGCTCGATGACCGCTCCCTGGGCGCCCAGCAGGCGGGCAGAGCGAATGATGCGGCGAATGAGACGACGCAGGATGTAGCCGCGGCCCTCGTTGCCTGGAGTCACGCCGTCGAGAATGAGCATCAACGCGGTACGGCTGTGGTCAGCGATGACGCGGAAGCGGATGTCGTCCTTGTCCTGCGAGCCGTAGCGGGTGCCGGTCAGCTTCTCGGCGGTATCGATCACCGGGCGCAGCAGGTCAGTCTCGTAGACGTTGTCCACACCCTGCAGCAGGAATGCGAGGCGCTCCACGCCCATGCCGGTATCGATGTTCTTCTTCGGCAGGTTGCCCACGATGTCGAAGCTGCCGTCGGGCTTGGTTTTGCCACGCTCGAACTCCATGAACACGAGGTTCCAGATCTCGATGAATCGGCTATCGTCCACTGCCGGGCCACCGTCTTCGCCATAAGCCGGGCCGCGGTCGTAGTAGATCTCGGAGCACGGCCCACACGGTCCGGGCACACCCATGTGCCAGTAGTTATCCTCCATCCCGAGGCGCTGGATACGCTCGGTTGGCAGACCGACAAGTTCGTGCCACAGCTGCGCGGCCTCGTCGTCGTCCTCGTAGACAGTGACCCAGAGGCGGTCCGGGTCCAGTCCAAGGCCACCGTCGTCGACGGAGTTGGTCAGCAGCGTCCACGCATTCTTGATCGCGCCTTCCTTGAAGTACTGGCCGAAGGAGAAATTGCCGGCCATCTGGAAGAAGGTGTTGTGGCGGGTGGTGATGCCGACCTCGTCGATGTCGAGGGTGCGCACGCACTTCTGGATGGAGGTGGCGGTGCCGAACGACGGGGTCTCCTGACCCAGGAAGTACGGCTTGAAGGGGACCATGCCCGCGTTGACGAAGAGCAGGTTCGGGTCGTCGAGGATCAACGACGCGCTGGGCACCTCGGTGTGACCGCTTTTCACGAAATGGTCGGTGAAGCGCTGGCGAATCTCATGCGTCTGCACGGTTGTGCTACCTCAATCTGTCTCGGGTTGTCTCGGCGGCCTTGGTGGGGCCAACCGCCTCCTGCGGGTTGCGTGCCGCAGGGAAAGCTAAAACTACAGATGGCATTCTACTTGCCCGGGCGCGACCCACGCACAATACCCCGCAGCGTGTCCAGGCGACTGTGGATCGTACGCTCGTGGCCGTGAGTGGTGGGCCGGTAGTACTCCACTTCGGCCAGGTCATCCGGCAGGTACTGCTGGCGCAACACGCCCCGGGGATCATCGTGCGGGTACTGGTAGCCGGTGGCGTTTCCGAGGGCCTTCGCGCCGCTGTAATGCCCGTCGCGCAGGTGGGCGGGAACGATGGCCCCCTTGCCTGCCCGGATGTCGGCGATGGCCTCGTTGATACCGACGTAAGCAGCGTTGCTTTTCGGGGCGGTGGCCATGTGGACGGTGGCGTGGGCCAGCGTAATGCGGGCCTCCGGCATGCCGATGAAGCTCACCGCCTGGTGCGCTGCCACTGCGACCTGCAGGGCGGTAGGGTCCGCGGTTCCGATGTCCTCGGAGGCGACGATGACCAAGCGCCTGGAGATGAACCGGGGGTCCTCCCCTCCTTCGAGCATCCGCGCGAGGTAATGCAGCGCGGCATCCGGATCGGAGCCACGCATGGACTTGATAAACGCGCTGGTGACGTCGTAGTGCTGGTCGCCGTCGCGGTCGTAGCGGGCCACCGCCTTATTCGTGGAGCGAGTGACGTCAGCGACCGTGATCGTGGGAGCCTCGTCGACGGCCTCATTCTGCTGGAGGACGTCCTCGGCGACGGCCTCGAGGTAAGTCAGGCTGCGTCGAGCATCTCCGCCAGAGACCGCGGCGAGCTGGTCCAGGGCGTCGTCAGCGATCTGCACCTGGCCGGCTAAGCCCCGCTCATCGGCGATCGCGCGACGCAGCACGGATTTGATGCCTTCTTCGTCCAACGACTTCAGCTGGACAAGTAGTGAGCGGCTCAGCAGCGGCGAGACCACGGAGAAGCTCGGGTTCTCGGTCGTGGCGGCGACTAGCAGCACCGTGCGGTTCTCCACGGCGGCGAGCAGAGCGTCTTGCTGGGTTTTGGAGAAGCGGTGCACCTCGTCGATGAAAAGCACGGTGCGTTCACCGTGGAGCAGGCGACGACGGGCGTTCTCGATGACGGCCCGAACCTCCTTGACTCCCGAATTCAGGGCAGACAGCGCGACAAAGTGGCGCCCGGATGCCGCTGAGATCAGCGATGCGATGGTGGTTTTGCCCGTGCCGGGCGGACCGAAGAGGATGACGGAGGAGTCTCCGCGCCCGTCAATGAGCCGCTGCAGCGGGGTCCCCGGCCCCAGCACGTGGTCCTGCCCCACCACCTCAGCCAGGCTTCGCGGCCGCATACGGACCGCCAGCGGCGCATGCGAACCCGGGTGGAAGTATGCTTCCGCCTCCGCTGGACCGGCCCCAGACTCGTGTGGGTCGGCCTGACTGAACAGGTCTTCCACGTCGCGCCTAGTCCTCGCGTCGCTGCGGGTGAGCACCCAGTGGGGCCAGCGCCGCTAGGAGATTTTCTGCAAGCTCGGTGACAGGAGCGAAACGCTCCTCGCCCAGCCCCGCCGTGAAGCTCAAAATGGCGTCCACGGTGGTCGCGAGGTCGATGAGCTGTGCGGTGGTCAGCTTCTTCAAGTCATCGGCCTCGATATCGAATTCGCGCAGTTCGTTAACCTTATCGGAGCCGTAGTACAGGAGCGCCAAAGAGAAGAAGGCCCACGCGATCAGCGAAGCCACCAAGACCTCGTTGAAGTAGGCATCATCCCGGAACTCCGGCCAGTAGTGCACTACCTCGGCTCGCCAGGCATCGAGAAACTCGGCGGTCTCCTGGTCGCTCAGGGCCGGAGTTGTCAGGTCCTGCGGAAAACCGGCCATGACGCACGCGACGTCGAAGGCGATATCGCGGAACCCAGCCCACTCATAGTCGAGGAAGAACACCCGCTGTGCCAACACGATGTTGTCCGGCATGAGGTCGAACGGGGTGAAGGCCCGAGAGGTGGCATCCGACTGTCGTTTCGCCGACAAGTTCGCCAACCGGATGACCTCCGGGTGCATGGTGATTGAGTTGCTCTCCATCAGCTCCAGTCCGAGCGTGATGGTTTCCTCAACCTTCGGCTGCTGGCCGGCGACATCCTCAAAGTCGTAGCCATGCTTCTGACACTGGCGGCGGAAGAGGGTGTCATAGGATTCTTCTTTGCCTGCCGTGGCAACGTGCATGCGGCCGAGTGACCGCCCCAGCTTCCTCAATGCGGTGCGGCGGTCCTTGGCCGGCAATTGAGTGAGCACCTCAGCGAAGTTCTGGCCTTCACCAAGGTCTGAGAGGATCAGGAGGCGTTCCTCGATGTCATACGCGAGCAGTAACGGGCCTGGCCGTGATTCTTCAGCCAGGGTGTTGGTGAACTGATAAGCCACGAGCTCGCGGAAGAGCCCGGTGCGGTCGAAGGAGATTCGCCTGCTACCCCGAGACCGGTTGGCCTCCGGGTTAGCGAGGGATGAGGGCTCTTCCCCCGAGGGCTCCGGTGGTAGCTGTTTGACCACCACCGTGCGTTCCTGCAGGAAGTCATTGTGCCCGACCCGAGCACGCAGAACCAGGGAGGATCCATTTCCTCCGAGGTTCTCCGGGTTGCTCAGTTCCGGCGATCCGCCGAAGCGGGCGGCGAGAACTCGCTGCGCGGACTCGCCGACTGCCGCCACGGAGAGGGCTGGATTGTGTTCGGACACCTGTTTACTCATCCTCATTGCCAGGCGAGACGACGCTGTGTGCCACCCCGCTGGTCTTGTTATCTTTTCGCTCTACTTGGAGCTGGCCTTGGCTGCACCGGCCTGCGCCGCTGCGGCCTTCTTCGGCTTCGCGTCGATGCCGGATTCCTTACGCTGCTCCGGGGTGATCTCGCTCGGCGCATCCGTCAGTGGGTCCACACCGCCGCCGGACTTCGGGAAGGCGATGACGTCCCGGATGGAGTCGAAGCCACCCAGCAGGCTGACGATTCGGTCCCAACCGAACGCGATGCCGCCGTGTGGCGGAGCGCCGAAGGCGAAGGCGTCGAGCAGGAAGCCGAACTTCTCGCGGGCCTCCTCCTGGGAGATTCCCATGACCTGGAACACGCGCTCCTGGACGTCCCGCTGGTGGATACGGATGGAACCGCCGCCGATCTCATTGCCGTTGCAGACGATGTCGTAGGCGTAGGCCAGCGCGGAACCCGGGTCCTGGTCAAAGGAGTCCAGGAACTCCGGCTTCGGGGAGGTGAATGCGTGGTGCACGGCAGTCCATGCGGAGTTGCCGAGGGCCACGTCACCCTCTGCGCGGGCGTCGGCTGCAGGCTCGAACATCGGCGCGTCAACGACCCAGGTGAAGGCCCACTTGGTGTCGTCAATGAGTCCCAGCTTCTGGGCGATCTCGCCGCGTGCCGCACCCAGCAGGCCGCGGGAGGACTTGGTGTCACCGGCTGCGAAGAAGATGCAGTCGCCCGGCTTCGCGCCGACGTGATCGGCGATACCAGCGCGCTCATCATCAGTGATGTTCTTTGCAACTGGACCGGACAGCTCGCCGTCCTCGCCCACCAGGATGTAGGCCAGGCCCTTTGCACCGCGCTGCTTGGCCCACTCCTGCCAGGCGTCGAGCTGGCGGCGTGGCTGGCTGGCTCCACCATCCATGACGACGGCACCGACGTACTCGTTCTGGAACACGCGGAAGGTCGTGTCCTTGAAGAACTCGGTGCACTCGGTGATCTGAATGTCGAAGCGCAGATCCGGCTTATCGGAGCCGTAGAGCCGCATCGCGTCGGCGTAGGTCATGCGCGGAAATGGGGTCTGGACCTCGTAGCCAGCGGTGGACCATACCTCGGTGAGGATCTCCTCGGCCAGGGCGATGACGTCCTCCTGGTCGACGAAGCTCATCTCGACGTCCAGCTGCGTGAACTCTGGCTGGCGGTCTGCGCGGAAGTCCTCGTCCCGGTAGCAGCGGGCGATCTGGTAGTACCGCTCCATGCCAGCAACCATGAGCAGCTGCTTGAACAGCTGCGGGGACTGCGGCAGAGCGTAGAAAGTGCCTGGCTTCAGGCGTGCGGGAACCAGGAAGTCACGTGCGCCCTCCGGGGTGGAGCGGGTCAGCGTCGGGGTCTCGATCTCGGTGAAATCGTGGCGCTCGAGGACCTTGCGGGCCGCAGCGTTGGCCTTGGAACGCAGCCGGAGTGCATCGCCCTGGGATGCTCGGCGCAGATCCAGGTAGCGGTACTTCAGGCGGGTCTCCTCGCCCACCTCACCGGCGGAGGACGGGTCGTCGATCTGGAACGGCAGCGCGGCAGACTCGTTGAGCACCCCGAGCTCGCTGACGTTGACCTCGACGGCACCCGACGGCAAGTTAGGGTTCTCGGAGCCCTCCGGACGGGCCTCCACGCGGCCGCGAACGCGGACGCAGTACTCGCTGCGCAGTGCGTGGGCACGCTCGGCGACCTCGGACTCGCGGAACACGACCTGTGCGACGCCAGAGCGATCGCGCAGGTCGATGAAGATCACGCCACCGTGGTCTCGGCGACGGCCTACCCAGCCGGTGAGGGTGACCTCCGAGTCGATGTCTCCTGGGCGAAGTTCGCCTGCTAGATGGGTTCGCAGCACGTCGCTTATCCTTCCGATGCTTTCAATCTTTAAAAAGGGTGTCGAATTCAACCCTTCAGCTTAGTCCATCTCCAAGTGTGGCAAACTTTAGGGCGTGACCTTCAATCAAAATCTAGGCGACTCCTCCGGCCGCGCCCAAGGTGGCGGCAATTCCGGGGGTTCCAACTTCGGCGGCGGCAACCGTGGCGGAGGCAACTTTCTCATCAACATGTTGGTGAGTCAGGTGGGAGCTCGCTTCGGGCTGCCCGGCATCATCATCGCCGGCTTGGTGATCTTTTTCCTCAACAGTGGCGGCGGAATCCCTGGCATTGGCGGCGGGGGTGCCAATAACGTGCAGGGCCCCCAAACCGACTCGGATGCGCTCGCACACTGCAAGACGTACGAGGATGCCAATAAGCACGACGACTGCCGCATCCAGGCCACCGCGACGGTTCTGGACGACTTCTGGGGCGAGGCTCTCCCTCAGGAGGCGAATATCCAGTACACCAAGCCGGGTCTCTTCATCGGCTCCGGTCAGATCAACACCGCCTGCGGAGCAGCTGATGCTTCCCAGTCCGGACCGTTCTACTGCCCGGGAGATGAGACCGTCTACTTCGCGACCCCATTCTTTAAGCAGCTGCGGCAGATGGGCGGCTCCGATGGCTCGTTCGCCCAGATGTATGTTGTCGCCCACGAGTTCGGTCACCACATCCAACAGCTCGAGGGCAACCTTGGGCTTTCCGACTACAACAATCCGGGTGAGGACTCCAACGCCGTGAAGATGGAGCTGCAGGCCGACTGCTACGCGGGTCTGTGGGCCAGCCAGGCGGATAAGGGGCCGGATGCGATGCTCGACCCGATCACGCAGGACCAGGTGGATCAGGCTGTGAAGACCGCCCAATCCATCGGCGATGATGCCATCCAGAAGTCCGCCGGCCGCTCGGTCAACCCCGAGAAATGGACTCACGGTTCCTCACAGCAGCGCGTCGATGCATTCCTGCGCGGCTACCAGGGCGGAACAATGGCCAGCTGTGAGGCGAACTTCCGCCGCTAAGCTCACCACGAGCTAAGGCCCGCTCCTGCCGATGCGCACCGGGGCGGCTAACGGCCCATGGCAAAGAAAACGGCACTGCGCGAAAGCACAGTGCCGTTTTTACTAGCCCGAAGGAGCTGTATAGGGGATCCGGGGATCTACGCCAGCTGCTGACGGATGTGGGCGACCAGGTCTGCCACCGCGACGTCATGCTGCTCCCCGAGCTGCAGGTCCTTCACCGCCACGGTGCCTGCCTCGAGCTCCTGGTCACCGATGACGACGGCGAGCTGAGCATGTGCCCGGTTGGCGGCCTTCATCGCCCCCTTGAGCCCGCGATTGCCGTAGGCCATGTCCGCAGCAACACCCGCAGCGCGCAGCTCATTGATCAAAGCAACCATGTGGCGCTTCGCGGCATCGCCCATCGGGATCCCAAACACATCCACGCGGCGACCGGTCGAAGCCGTCTTGCCCTCCGCTTCGAGCGCCAGCAGCGCGCGGTCCACGCCAAGGCCGAAGCCGATGCCGGAGAGGTCCTGGCCACCAAGCTGGGCCATCAAGCCGTCGTAGCGACCGCCACCGCCGATTCCGGACTGGGCCCCGAGACCATCGTGGACAAACTCGAAACAGGTCTTGGTGTAGTAATCAAGCCCACGGACCATGCGTGGGTTGATCGTGTATGCCACACCCATGTCCTCAAGCAGGCCCGTGACGGTATCGAAGTGCTCGCGGGAGGAATCCGAGAGGTGATCCTTCATCAACGGAGCGTCCGCCAGCATTTCCTGCATCTGCGGGCGCTTATCATCCAGCACTCGCAGCGGGTTGAGCTCCGCGCGGCGCTGGGTCTCCTCATCCAGCGGAAGCGTTGCCAGGAACTCCTGGAGCTTCGCGCGGTATGCCGGGCGATCGGTACTATCCCCCAGGCTCGTCAACTCGAGACGGAAGCCATCCAACCCAATGGAACGGAAGCAGCGGTCTGCCAAAGCAATGACCTCAGCATCCAGCGCTGGGTCGTCAACCCCAATGGCCTCCACACCGACCTGCTGAAGCTGGCGGAAACGGCCAGCCTGCGGGCGTTCGTAGCGGAAAAACGGGCCGTGGTAGGCCAGCTTGGCTGGCAGCTGCCCGCGATCGAGGTTGTGCTGGATCACCGCACGCATCACACCGGCGGTGCCCTCCGGGCGCAGCGTCACCGAGCGACCACCCCGGTCAGCGAAGGTATACATTTCCTTGCTCACCACATCGGTGGACTCCCCCACGCCGCGGGCGAACAGCGAGGTGTCCTCGAACACGGGCAGCTCGATGTGCTCATAACCGGCGTTGTGGGCGGCGTCGAGAAACGCGGTGCGCACCGCCAGGAATTCGCTGGACTGCGGTGGCACGTAGTCCGGAATGCCCTTCGGGGCGTGCAGCGGCTGGAACTTCTTTTCACCTGAGTTAGTCACGTCACCAGATCTTAGTGGCTGGCCCGCCGCGGGCGTAGCACTACCCCACCTCGTGCAGGAAGGGGTTGGTCTTCTTTTCCTGACCGATCGTTGTCTGCGGACCGTGGCCGGGAAGGACGACGTCGTCGTCATCGAACTCGGCAGCCAGACGTTTCAGGGACAGCGTCATATCCGCCGGATCCGAACCAGGTAGGTCCGTCCGCCCCACGCCGCCGTTGAAGAGGACGTCCCCGCCCAAGATCAGCCCCGGGATGCGGAACATGACGGATCCGGGGGAATGCCCCGGCATGTGGTGAACGGTGAAGCTCTGGCCGCCGATACTCACCTCGTCGCCGAGGTTTCGGATGTCCTCGGGCACCGCCATGTTCTCGGTGTCGAAGATGCGAGCAAAGTCGAGGACATCGGTATACATGCCCGGGTCCTCGAGCATCGAACGATCATATTCGTGGACGTGGACCGGCACCCCGAACTCCGCGGCATCTCGCATATGGTCGATATGGCCATGGGTGAGCACGATCGACTCCACGAAGAAGTTGTGCTCGCTCGAAGCATCGATAATGACCTTGTGGGCGCCGTGTCCCGGATCCACCACTGTGGCGGGCCTGCGCCCCTGGTCGTCGCATGCTGCGGACTCATCCATATTGATCAGCACGTAGCAATTGGTCTGGAAGGCGCCCGCCGGAAAGCCCAGCATCTCAAAGGTGGGGGCGGGCGCCCCTGCACCGGAGTTCTCGGAGTTCTTCATGCCCCCATCGTGTCAGAAAATAACTTTCTTAGGGCATAATGGGAAAGGTTACGCAGGCCCGCGGCCCCACAGCCAGGCTCTGCGCGAATCGTCCATGATCACGCTGAAGATGATCACGCAGGAAGAAAGGCACCGGTTCAACACGTGAGTGAGAACACTGGGCGCAAGATGCCCAACGCGCAGCGCCGCGACGAGGCGCTGGAAAACCTCGATAAGGCGATCAAAGGCCGCGAGCGCAAGGCAAAGCTCGCGCCGCTCGGCGTGATGGTGACCACCGTCGTGGTCCTGGCCGCGATCGTGGGCGGCATCTACTTCGCCAGCACCTACACGGGCTCCGAGGATTCCGAAGATCAAACAGAAACCCAGGGCCAGGACGAGGAGCAGTACCCTCCGCTGCCAGACGGCCCAATGAAGGCCTACCCGAAGCAGGTCAGCTGTGAGTACGAGGACGAAGGCGGTGCCGCCAAGCAGGTCGATAAGCCAGGCACCGAGAATATCGCGACGGATGGCCTGGTCAAGGTGAACCTGAAGACAACCGCCGGCGAGATTCCAATTGAGCTGGACCGCGGTACCTCCCCGTGCTCCGTAAACAGCTTCGAATCCCTGACCAAGCAGAACTACTTCGATAACACGGTCTGCCACCGCCACGTGAAGTCCGACCAGATGGGCATCCTGCAGTGCGGCGACCCGACCGGCAAGGGCACGGGTGGACCGGGCTACAAGTTCGGCGACGAGTTCCCGCTCAACGGTGTGGCCGAGGGCGAGAGCCAGTCCCCGCTGACCTACCCGCGTGGCACCCTGGCAATGGCGAATTCCGGCCCGGACACCAACGGCTCGCAGTTCTTCCTCGTCACGAAGGACACCACGCTGCCGCCGGCGTACAACGTCTTCGGCAAGATCAGCGACGAGGGTTTGGCCACCCTGGACAAGATCTACGACGCCGCCCCAGAAGGCGACGGCAAGCCGGCTGATGAGGTGAAGATCGAAAAGGCCACCGTCAGCTAAGTTCCTACTAGCCGCACGAAGCCCGGGTACACCGCATGGCTACCCGGGCTTCGTCGTTGGTCCTGTACCGCGACCGCGTTCGCGGGATCCTAACCGCCGGTGGTGACTCGGTAGACGTCGAACACACCCTCGATGTTGCGCAGCTGCCCCATCAGGTAGCCCAGCTGTTTGGTATCGGAGACCTCGAAGGTAAAACGAATCATCGCCACCCGGTCCTCTGAGGTGCGTGAGCTCGTCGCGATGATCGGAACCTTCTGCTCGCTGACCACGCGGGTGACTTCGGAGAGCAGGCCGTTGCGGTCCAGTCCCTCGATCTGGATCGTCACGAGGAACACGGCGTTCTGGAAACTCTGCGCCCAGCCCACCTCGATGATTCGCTCCTGGTCCTGGTGCAGCTTCGGAGCGTTAGTGCAGTCCGTACGGTGTACCGAGACTCCGCCGCCCTTGGTGATAAAGCCGAAGATCGCATCTCCCGGCACCGGGGTGCAGCATTTCGCCAGCTTCGCGGAAAAGTCCGCCTCCCCCTGCACGAGAATGCCGGAGCCGTCGCCGCGGCCCTCCTGCGGGGTGTTCGCGATCCGGCTCGCCGGGTGGACGGGAACCTCGTTGGGCAGCATCGCGGGCGCGTCGTCCTCGCCAGCGAGCTGGTCCATGAGCAGGTTAACGACGTGCCCGGCGGTGACGTCGTGGCGGCCGATGGCGGCGTACAGTGCGTCGACGTCGTCGTACCCCAGGTCGGCTGCCAGGGCACGGACTGATTCGGGTGTGAACAGGCGCTGCACCGGCACGCCGTTGCGCTGCACCTCTGCGGCGAGAGCGTCACGCCCCACCTCAACCGCTTCACCGCGGCGCTCCTTGGCAAACCACTGCTTGATGCGGGCACGCGCTCGCGGAACAACGACGAAATTCAGCCAGTCCTTGCTGGGTCCTGCCGACTGGTCTTTGGAGGTAAAGATTTCGACCTTGTCGCCGGTCTGCAGCTTGCTTTCCAGCGCAACCAAACGCCCGTTGACCTTCGCGCCGATGCAGCGGTGCCCGACCTCGGTGTGCACGGAATAGGCGAAGTCCACGGGGGTGGCACCCGCGGGAAGCGTAATGGCATCCCCCTTCGGGGTGAACACGAAGATCTCATCGGTGGAGAGGTCGTAGCGCAGTGAATCCAGGAACTCGTTTGGATCCGCTGCTTCCTTCTGCCAGTCCAGCAGTTGGCGCATCCACGCCATCTGGTCCAGGTCCTCGCTGGTTCCACTGTGGGTGCCGCGGGTCTCCTTGTAACGCCAGTGCGCGGCAATGCCGTATTCGGCGTTGCGGTGCATCTCCAGGGTGCGGATCTGGATTTCCAGCGGCTTAGCGTCTGGTCCGAGCACGGTGGTGTGCAGGGACTTGTACACGCCGAAGCGCGGTGAGCTGATGTAGTCCTTAAAGCGACCCGGCATGGGCTGGTACAAAGCGTGAACCGCACCCACGGCGGCATAGCAGTCACGCACAGTTTCCACGAGGATTCGGATGCCCACCAGGTCGAAGATCTCGTCAAAGTCGCGCCCGCGGACGATCATCTTCTGGTAGATCGACCAGTAGTGCTTCGGTCTGCCCACGACCTCGGCGTTGATGCCGGTGTCCTGCATCGCGGACTCGATTTCATCCTTGACGCGGGCGATGTACTGGTCACGCTTGGGTGCGCGGTCCGCGACGATGCGGACGATCTCCTCGTACTTGCGCGGATACAGGATCGCGAAGGCGAGGTCCTCGAGTTCCCACTTGACCGTTGCCATCCCCAGCCGGTGCGCGAGCGGGGCGATGACTTCCAATGTTTCCCGCGCCTTCTTCGCCTGCTTCTCAGGCGGGAGGAAGCGCATGGTGCGCATATTGTGCAGCCGGTCGCAGACCTTGATGACCAGCACGCGGGGGTCGTGCGACATCGCCACGATCATCTTGCGGACGGTCTCGGCCTCGGCCGCGGAACCGAGAGCCACCTTGTCCAGCTTCGTGACACCGTCCACAAGGCGGGCAACCTCCTCGCCGAAATCGGCGGTGAGCTCCTCGAGTGAATAGTCGGTGTCTTCCACCGTGTCGTGCAGGAGCGCCGCCACCAACGTGGTGGTGTCCATGCCGATCTCCGCGGCAATGGTCGCCACGGCCAGTGGGTGGGTAATGTACGGCTCCCCCGACTTCCGCATCACGCCGTCGTGCAGTCGCTCCGCGGTGTTATACGCCCGGTTGAGAACCTCGAGGTTCGCCTTCGGGTGGAACTTCCGGTGTACCCCGATAAGCGGTGCCAGCACAGGGTTCACCTTCGGGCGGGCGGTCCCCGTCAGGGTGCGCGCGATGCGCGCAGCCATCCACAGCGAACCCTTTTCGTTACTCATGATCGGTTCCTACGACATACAACGGAATCTCAGGGAAGCGCTGTCGACCGTCCAGCGCTTGTACCTCAAGTACTACCCCAAGGCCGCAGACCGTCGCACCAGCTTTGTCAAGCAAACTGCGGGCGGCTTGGAGGGTGCCCCCGGTTGCCAGGACGTCGTCGAGCAGCAGCACCCGGCGACCCCGCAGGTCCAAGCCGTCGGCTGGGATCTCGAGCGTGGCGGTGCCGTACTCCAGCTGATAGTTAGCCTGGTGAACTGGCGGCGGTAGTTTTCCGCCCTTGCGCACCGCGAGGATGCCGAGTCCCAGCTCATACGCCACAGCACTACCAAGCAGGAAGCCGCGCGCGTCGAGCCCTGCGATCAGGTCGGGTTCCATCTCGCGGGCAGCGTCGGCCAAGGAGCAAACGACGGCCCGGAAAGACTCCGCGTCGGCGAGCGCCGGCGTGAGGTCCTCGAAAACAATGCCCTCGGCGGGGAATCCTGGCACGAGCCGAATGTGATCGGCGAGCAGCTTCTGTGCGTACTCCTGGCGTTCGATCGCGCTCGGGTCGGAGAGGATGAAATCTGATGCCTGGGTCATGGTTGTCGACTAATCCTTTAAGACTTCTTGGTGGATGTGTCCGTGTCGCTGGTGGTTTCGGGGATGTGGTCAAGCTCGACCCACCGGTCCATGTTCCAGCTGAGGCCAACATTGCCCGGGTTATCCACGACGTTGTCCACGTTCTTTAGGGTTGCGATCGCCCGCGGCTCGGTGGTCAGCGGAATCGTCCACATCGCTTGCTGCAATTCCTTCTCCGCGCGGAGGATCTCCGGCAACAGCGACGCCTGGTCCGCCTTGCTGAGCCCATTGCGTCCGAACCCGCTGTGGGTCGACAGCAGCGCGTCGTATTCCTCGCCCAGGGATCCATAGTTCGCGGCGGTCAGTGGCACAGCTTCGACAGTGATCCCGGCTTCCGCGCAGCTGTTCTTGATGGTCTCTACCTGCTTGGCGTAGCGCTCGTGCTCCTTCAGGTAGCCGATGCGCACAGTAGCCCCCTCAAGAGCCGCCTTCGCCGCCGGGATATCCCGGGTCATGTGTGCGCCGGACAGTGCCTTCAGCCGGGTGTGGGTTGGCGCAGAGGGCTGCAGAACGCGCAGGCCAGTGGCAGTCACGCGATTGCGGGAGAAACCCGACGCAGTCTTCACGAGGGCCTTGCGATCAATGCAGGAGCTGAAGGCGTGCCGCGCGCCCTCGTCGGCGAAGATTCCGGTGTCCGCGAGGCTAAGGGTGTCCAGACGATCACTGGGCTTGCGGCTAATTGAAAACTTCTCCGATGCGACGCCGGCAGCCACGAAGTCCGTTTTCACAGGTGCATCAAGCACTGAAATCTGGTGGTCCTCGGCGAGCTTCGGCAGGTCCGCCCCCGGGCCCCACACGTAGATCGGCACCTGGGCGGGGCGATCTCCCGCCCATTCCGAGTTCTCCCGGAGCACCAGTTGGCCTTGCTCGCCCTTCTCGGCGATACGGTATGGGCCGAACGTCGGGACAGTGGCGGGGTCCGTCTTGGTGATATCAAAGAGCTCCTGCCATGCCTTGCCGAGGCGAAGCAGCTCCTCCTCCACCCCAGACTCGACAGCTGCCGTCACTGATTCCACCTCGGCCCGTTTGGTCACAGCGTGGGCCGGCAGAACCGTGCCCGCACTAAAAAGTTCGCGATAGCGCTGGCCGAACCCCGGCTTGAACACCACCCGGAAGCGGTCCGCTCCTGGGGCACAGTAAAGTTCATCGACCTGGTGATAGATGGGCAAATCCGAGGCGAAAAGATCAGCACGTTCGCTGGCCACCTTCGTCAGCTGGAAGTCATCACAAACGACTTTATGCCCATCGGAATACTTTGCCTTGGGGTTAATCTTGTAGTCGACGACTTCCTGGTGCTTCTTGCTCGGAGTGACCTCAACCAAATCCCGGTTGGGCAGCATTTGGCCCTCCGGGCCAGCGAGGAAAGCCCCTGGGTACAGGCGGGCGGAAAGCTTCGCCGCGTCAGTGGCCACCCCAACAACCGATCCTGCGTTGGTAGTGACCGGGGTGGACGGAAGCTGATAGCCGAACTGTGGCTCGGCGCGGCCGAGGCCACCGCCATCGCTACCGCAGCCGGCCAGCAAGGCGCCTACGGCCAGGGTCGATATTCCCACACGGAATCCACGATGCTTAAACACTTCACACCTCCTTGAGCGTGCGCTTGGATTCACCGCCATGCGAACGCTCCCCAGGATCTCCCCTGGGTCTTCGGGCCTTCGCCAGCTACATTCCAGGTCGCCAGGATACCCCGCTGGTATCCGGGCCCGTGGCATCCGGCTGCTGTTTACGCTGAGCGCGAAGCCCAGCGTTCGGGCTCACGACGGTGCGGGTTCCCGCGCGGGGTGCCTCCTCGAAGTCCTCAGCCGGTTCCTCGCCCGCAGCGACCCGCTCGCGGGTCTTAAGAACGCGCTCGTCGTGCTCCCGATACTTCTTCTGTCGCATCTTCAAGCTCACCAGCATGGGGGCGGCGAAGAAGATGGAGTTGAAGGTACCGCAGATCACGCCAATGAACTGCACGAGGGCAAGATCCTTCAGAGTGCCCACTCCCATGAGCCACACGGCAATGACCAGCAGCGCGGCAATCGGCACCAGCGAGAAAATGGAGGTGTTGATGGAGCGCATCACCGTTTGGTTGATCGCGAGGTTGACCTGTTCCCCGTATGTCGCGCGGCTCGAGTCGAATAGCCCAGCAGTGTTCTCCTGCACCTTGTCGAACACGACGACAGTGTCGTACAGCGAGTAGGCCAAGATGGTCAGCAGTCCGATAACCGTGGCAGGAGAGACATCGAGCCCCAGTAGGGCGTATAGACCCGAGACGACGGTGAGGTCGATGAGCACACCGATGATCGCGGAGACCGCCATGTCGCGTTCCATTCGCAGCCCGATGTAGGCGAAGACTGCGAGCACGAAAACGCCGAGTGCGAGAAGCATGCGCTTCGTAATAGACGAGCCCCAAGATTCGGACACCGTGGAGTCGTTCACTGCCTCCTCGGAAGGCTGTCCTTGAGCATTCACGGGCTTGAACTCATCGAAGAGCGCGGCCCGGGCCTCGCGGATCTGTTCTTCGCTGAGCCGCTCGGAGTTGATCTCGATGACCTGAGAATCTCCCGATCCGACGGTCTGAACCGCGTTGGGTGCAACTCCCGTGGCCTCAGTGAAAACGCGTTCGACGTCATCCTGCTGAACGGTTGCACTAGGCGGCATACTGATGCGGGTACCGCCCTCGAAATCGATACCGAGGTTAAAGCCCCGGAAGCCGATCGTCGCGATGCACACGACGAAGATAGCAATCAGAATTTGGTACGAGAGGCGCCGCTTCGCCACGAAGGGGAAGTTTCCGGTGCCGTTGTACATCTGGCTCAGCCAGGAGCCCTTTTCCTGTTCCTTTGGCTGCGCAGTGTTCACGCTGCTCATGGCAGTGTCCGTGCTGCTCATCGGGTCTCCTCCTCGGTCGAGCTGCTCTCCACGGAGCCACTCGTCGTCTTAACGTCTGCCGTGGCGGCAGCGAACTGTGGTCGGGTCGGCGAATAGCCGCGGGACTCCGCAAGGCGGAACGCCGGTCCAAGACCATTGACCTTCCGGTTGGCGCTGAAAGGCTTCCGGGACAACATGATTGTCAGAGGCGCGGTCAGCAGGAAGGCAACCAAAACGTCGACGACGGTGGTGAGCCCCAAGGTGAACGCGAAGCCCTTGACGTCGCCGATGGCGAGGAAGTACAGGATCACCGCTGCAATAAGAGACACGAAGTTACCGGTGACGATCGTCCCACGAGCCCGATCCCACGCGCGAGGCACGGCGGAACGGAACGTCGAACCACCGAGGATCTCGTCCTTGATGCGCTCGAAGTACACCACGAAGGAGTCTGCGGTGGTGCCGATGCCGATGATCAGACCCGCAATGCCGGCCAGGTCCAGGCTATAACCGATCCAGCGGCCCAGCAGGACCAAGAGACCGAAGACCGTAGCCACGCTGGCTACCAACGAGACAATGGCGATCAGGCCGAGTCCTCGGTAGTACCAGAGCGCGTAGAGGGAGGCGAGCACAAGCCCAACGAGCCCGGCAATCAACCCAGCGCGCAGGGAAGCCTCACCCATGGTTGGCGAGATCGTCGTCGCGGTACCACCCGGCTCGCCGTTCTCGCCGACGAAGCTCAGTGGTAGCGCACCGTAGCGAAGGTTGTTGGCGAGGTCCTGGGCTTCCTTCTCGGTGAACTGGCCCGTGATCTGGGAAACCTCGCCTGGCGGGGTTGCGCCCTGAATTTGCGGGGCGGAGATGACCTGGGAGTCCAGGGTGATTGCGACCTGCTGGTTCATCATGTCCTGGCCCAGCTTGTACCAGGTTTCACCACCCGGGGTGTCCTTGCCCGTCTTGAAACGGAACGTGATGGCCATCTGCGCGGACTGGGCATCGAAACCACCGTTGATGGTGGAGTTCGTATCGATCATGTCACCGGTCAAGCGACGGGGCTTGTCTTTGTTCTCATCGCCGATCAGCACCGGGGCCGGGCCCAGCACCATTGGCCCCTGCGGCGAGCACGTCACCAGCGGCTTGGCTGGATCGTCAGCACCAGATAGCGGGTCGGACCCGGAGCAGTCAAGCAGCCCCGCTGCTGCGGATTGCGTGTCCGCATCCTTGGCCTGGCGGTCCTTCAGCAAGATCTGAACCTGCTTGTCACGGCGCTTCTGCTCCTCGACAGAGTTCTTCGGCTCCGCTGGCTCCTTGGCCGTCACGGTCAGCTTGTCCGGCAGCCCAGGTGCTTTCTGCTCCTTCATGCCCTTGAGGAGATCATTCATCTTTTCCTGGGTGGGCTGCTTCTTCAGGATTCCTGCCTCAACCCAACGGTTCGCCATCTCCTGGTAAACCTCAGCGAACTTCGCGGTCGTCGGCTGTGGCTGGGAGTTCGGGCGGAACAGCAGCTGGGAAGTTTGCCCCAGGGCGCGGGCCTCGCTCGCGTCCTCACCCGGGACGGTAATCACGAGGTTATCGCCGTCGGTGACGACCTCAGCACCGGAGACACCCATGCCGTTGACACGGGACTCAAGGATGCGGCGTGCCTGCTGCAGCTGATCGGCGGTCGGCCGCTCCCCTTGCGGGGCCAGGGTTACTCGCGTGCCACCCTGCAGGTCAATGCCGAGTTTCGGCGTGGCGGACTTGTCGCCGGTGGTGAAGATAAGTCCGTAAACGGCGAGGAAAATGACGAAAAATACTAGCAGCGAGCGCTTCAACCACTTCTTTTTCGTGGGCTTCTGCTGCCGAGTTCGCGCTGTGGCCACAGTTGGGCTCCTGAGCTGTTAATCGGGATTAATTGAAAGCTGGAAAAATATCTTAGTGCCTGCTTGAGACACAAAACATCTGGCACCCGGATTCTTGTCTCCGGTCACCAGATGTCAGAGTCCGCATGGGCTGCGCTTACCGTGCCCAGCGGGTCGTACCGCCAACTAGTTGCGGGACTCGCCGCCGGCGGCGCCACCACCATCGACGTCGAAATCCGTGTTCTGGACGTCGCTGTCTGCCGTCTCGGCCGGACTATCCGGACGGTTGGTCAGCTGCTCTTCCTGCTGCGAGCCAGGCTCCACGGAGTTCACTGCTTGCAGCACGGCGGCACGGTCCCAGGTCGTGACCACCGCTGGGCTGATCTCTAGATCAATCGAGGTGTCCCCCACGTGGGCCACGCGTCCCTGGATACCCGAGGTCATTTGAACGACCATCCCCGGCTGGAGCGAATCCTGGAACTCGCGAATCTGCTTCATCCGCTGGTTCTGCTTGCGGATCTGCAGCAACGGAAGAGCAATAAACACGACGACGATCAGAATGAGTATCAAAGAATTCATAATTGTCAGTGTCTCACATTCTCAGGTTTTTGCACGTAGCTGCTACCGTGACCACCGTTGGGTCTCGACACCAGAGGTAGCGGATCGGCGCGAACTCGTTCGCGGGGCGCCCCCTCGTAGTGCTACATGCCCGGTGCGTTTTCTGGGGGCTCCAGGCCGACGTGGCGCCATGCGGCCGCAGTGGCAACCCTCCCCCGAGGCGTGCGGGCCACCATGCCTGCGCGTACGAGGAATGGCTCACAGACTTCCTCGACTGTCGTAGGCTCCTCCCCCACCGCCAACGCAAGGGTGTTCACTCCTACCGGCCCACCCCCATGGCCCCGCACCAGGGCTTCTAGAACCCCGTTGTCGAGACGGTCAAGGCCCATCTCATCGACGTCGAAAACGACGAGCGCCTGCCGGGCGATATCCACAGTGATTCGGCCGTCGGCCTGCACGTCGGCATAATCCCGGACGCGGCGAAGCAGCCGGTTAGCGATACGCGGCGTGCCCCGCGAGCGGGAGGCGATCTCAGTGGCAGCGTCGGTATCGATCTCTACACCAAGGATGCCTGCGGCGCGGGTCACGACCCGGGTGAGCTCCGGAGTGTCATAGAACTCCATTTGGGCCGTGAAGCCGAAGCGGTCACGGAGGGGACCTGTGAGCATGCCAGCGCGAGTCGTCGCGCCGACGAGCGTGAACGGAGCGATCTCGATGGGGATCGACGTCGCTCCGGGCCCCTTGCCGACGATGACGTCGATGCGGAAGTCCTCCATCGCCATGTACAGCATTTCCTCGGCTGGCCGCGCCATGCGGTGGATCTCGTCGATGAAGAGGACGTCGCCCTCCATGAGGTTCGACAACATCGCCGCCAGGTCCCCTGCCCGCTCGAGTGCCGGCCCCGAGGTCATTCGCAGAGAGGAACCGAGCTCCTGGGCGATGATCATCGCCATCGTCGTCTTACCCAACCCTGGTGGACCGGCAAGCAGCACGTGGTCGGGCGCAACGCCACGGCTGCGTGCCCCGCCCAATACGAGCTCAAGCTGCTGACGCACTTTCGGCTGGCCAATAAACTCCGTCAGGCTCTTCGGGCGAAGCGAGCTATCGAACTCGGTGTCTCCGGAAATCTGCGCCCCGCTGAGCTCATTATTCGGCTGCTGGCCCGCGGGCTGATTGCCAGGCTCGGGGCGCGGGGTGGGCAGCGACGAACCCGGCAGTTCGAATTCGGTGCGTTCGATGTCTGACATTGGTGCGTCCTTTGCCTGTGTGGTCTGCTGCTGTGAATCCTAGGTGTTTCGTGACTGTCGAGCTATTAACGCTTGTGGCCGCTCAACCGTTGTAGGGCCTCACGCAGCACCGAGGAAGGGTCGGCGGTCCCGTTCTGCTCCTCAAGAATCTTCTCCACAGCCGTAGCAGCCTTGGATTCAGTGAAGCCGAGGCCGACCAGTGCCTCCACGACCTGCGACTGCAGTGCCGTGTCCTTGCCGGTCGCCGCGATATCGCCGATGGTTGCCTGGTCACTCGTGGCTTCCAGGGCCGGAAACTTGCCCTTGAGATCCACGGCCATCCGTTCGGCTAGCCGCTTACCCACCCCTGGGGCTTGCTGCAGGGTCTTGATATCCCCCTTCTCAACGGCCCGAGCGATGTCCGTCGGCTGCAGCACGCTCATCACGCCCATCGCAAGGCGGGCGCCCACACCGGAGACCTTCTGCAAGATCCCGAAAGTCTCGCGTTGTTCGGAGGTCGAAAAAGCGTAGAGCGTATGCGCATCGTCCCGGATCACGAGGCTGGTGAGGACGAAAGCCGGCTCGCCACGGCGCAATGTGGCGAGGGTATCGCCGGTAGCGAGGCAGCGGTACCCCACCCCGGCGCATTCGATCACAACGTAGTCCAACCCCTTATCGATCACGTCACCGCGCAGCGAGGAAATCATGTCGAACTCATCATCCTTCTATTGTGTTTTCTACCCAGGCGCCTCAAGCGCGCAGGAATTGATGCATCGGTCCCCGCCAGCAGTGGCAGACCGCCAGCGCGAGCGCATCGGCGGCATCCGCAGGCTTTGGTGCCTCCGACAGCCCGAGGATTCGGGTGATCATTTTGGTCATCTGAGCTTTATCGGCCCGCCCATTGCCGCTAATCGCTTTCTTCACCTCGCTGGGGGTATAGCTTTCCACGGCCAATCCGCGCTCCGCCGCAGCGAGCATCAGGACCCCGGAGGCGTGGGCGGTATTCATCACCGTCGATACGTTCGAACGTTCGAAAACCCGCTCGATCGCCACGACATCCGGGGAGTAATCGGCGATCCACTCGCTCACAGCGCGGTAAAGCCGCTGGAGTCGCTGCTCCAGCGGAACATGGGACTCGGTGCGCACCACCCCCACCGCGACAGGAAACACTGCGCGACCCTGGCCGGCTTGCACGACGGAGAGCCCGCAGCGGGTCAGACCTGGGTCGATACCCATGACCCGCTTGCCAACCATCGATTCTGCACGCCGAAATCCCGTGGGTGAGCCCCACCCTCCCGCTGATCGGGAGTCACGGCCGAAGGCGATCTGATCAGCCTTCGCTGGTGCCCCATCCGGCACTGCATTAGACCTTGCGCTCATGATAGATAACAAATATAGCACACATGATCGAAATTGCCGTGGCCTGGCAGGAACTCGGAATGCAGCCATGCAGCCGGCTCTTGCCCGTGGGGCACACGGGCACGTAGCGCCCGCCTAGGTCGACCGATTAGTCCTCGGCGAGTTCGGCCGCCACCTCGTCGGAGACGGACATGTTGGTGTAGATCTCCTGGACATCGTCGACGTCGTCGAGAGCGTCGATAAGGTTAGCGACCTTGCGGGCCAGCTCTGCGTCAGCCGGAACCTCCAGATTCGAGCGGTACACCTGTTCGACAGAGTCGTACTCGATACCGGCTTCCTTGAGTGCTTCGCGGACGGCCATGAGATCCGAGATATCGCAGAGCACCTCGAACTGCTCGCCCTGGTCCTTGACTTCCTCGGCACCAGCATCGAGGACGGCCAGCAGCAGATCGTCCTCGGTCAGCTCCCCCTTGTCGAGAAGGGCCTGACCCTTGCGCTCGAACTGGTAGGACACGGAGCCGGCGTCCGCCATGTTGCCACCGTTCTTCGTCATCGCGGTGCGGACGTCAGTGGCCGCACGGTTGCGGTTATCGGTCAGGCACTCAATGAGCATCGCCACCCCGCCTGGGCCGTAGCCCTCATACATGATGGTCTCCCAGTCGGAGCCACCAGCCTCCTCGCCGGAACCACGCTTGCGGGCACGCTCGATGTTGTCATTGGGGACAGAGGACTTCTTGGCCTTGGTGATGGCATCCTGGAGCGTCGGGTTGGCATCGGGATCGCCGCCACCCATGCGCGCCGCAACCTCAATATTCTTCACCAGGCGGGCGAATTCCTTGCCACGCTTGGCGTCGATTGCTGCCTTTTTACGCTTCGTGGTTTCCCACTTTGAATGGCCTGCCATCGTCCTCTTCCTACTAGCTGAATAATTCCTACAAACTGCGGTGCAGTTTTCGCGTCTACCAGCTTACTACGCGCCTCCGGCGGCTTTTCTAAGCAACCACGGGCCTGCGCGTTTCGCGAGTATCTCAACGTGGCCATCGCAAGCAATCATTGCGCGGGTGGGGCGTTCCTTGAAAGAAAAATCGCCGTACTCCTTGGCACGGCGGCTCTGCTGCTCCATCGAGGCCTCAGCCCCACTTGGGTGCGAGTTCGAGGGTTAATTAGCTTCAAAGCCCTTGAGCGGGACGGCCGGGCGGTCGCCCACGATCTTTCGGGTCAGCCCCTCCTGGGTCACGACGGCAACCAATTCCCCGGCCTGGTTGAAAATCCGTCCGTGGGTAATGGCGCGCCCCGCGTGCGCCGATGGGCTGACCTGGTCGTAGAGCAGCCATTCATCGGCGCGGAACGGTCGCAGGAACCACATCGCGTGGTCGAGTGAGGCCTCCTGGTACTGCTCTCCCCGGTGCGGGACAAGGGCGGAGGACAACAGCGTCATGTCAGACATATAGGCCAGCGTGCACACGTGGAAGGTCTCGTCGTCCGGGAGCTTGGCCTTCGACTTGAACCAGACAACCTGCTGGGAGGCCGCATACTTATTCGGCTCGAAGTCCCCTTCCGGAACGACCCGCAAATCCCACTCGCGCCACTCATCAAACAGCGCCTTGCGCACCGGAGGCAGTTCATCGCGTTTGACCACGACCTCCTCCGGCGGCACCACCCGGCGCATCTCATCGGAGTGCTCCGGACCCTCGTCCGTGCGAACGTGGAAGCTCGCCTGCATGATGAAGATCGGCTTGCCGTGCTGAACCGCCTTCACCTGACGGGAGCAGAATGACCTGCCATCGCGAATGCGTTCCACGATGTACAACGTGGGTTCTTCGGAACGCCCAGGGGCCACGAAATACCCGTGCAGGGAATGCACTTGATACTCCGCTCCCACGGTCCGGGTCGCAGCGACGAGGCATTGAGCAGCCACCTGCCCGCCGAACGTCCGGATCAACGTCGAAGGGATCACACTTCCCCGGAAGATATCCCCGTCGATCTTCTCGAGGTCGAGAACGTCGAGGATACGGGGCCGGTCGGCGGACGAGGAGGCGGCCATGGGAAATTACCAGCCGCGCTCTGCGAGGCGGTGGGACACTGGCAGCTCGTCGACGTTGATGCCGACCATGGCCTCGCCCAGACCGCGGGAGACGTCCGCGATGACCTTCGGATCCTGGTAGTTCTGCGTTGCCTTGACGATGGCTGCGGCGCGCTGAGCCGGGTTGCCGGACTTGAAGATGCCCGAGCCGACGAACACGCCCTCAGCACCGAGGTGCATCATCATCGCGGCGTCGGCCGGAGTAGCGATGCCACCGGCGGTGAACAAGGTGACCGGGAGCTTGCCGGTGCGTGCGACCTCAACGACGAGCTCGTACGGTGCGGCCAGCTCCTTGGCGGCGACGTAGAGCTCGTCTTCGGCCATGTTGCTCAGGCGGTTGATCTCCGCGCGAATGGTGCGCATGTGGGTCACTGCGTTGGACACATCGCCGGTGCCAGCCTCGCCCTTGGAACGGATCATGGCAGCGCCCTCATTGATGCGACGAAGGGCCTCGCCCAGGTTGGTGGCGCCACAGACGAATGGGGTCTCAAAGTCGAACTTGTCGATGTGGTTCTTGTAGTCGGCTGGGCTCAGCACCTCGGACTCGTCGATGAAGTCCACGCCGAGTGCTTCGAGCACCTCTGCCTCAACGAAGTGGCCGATGCGGGCCTTAGCCATGACCGGGATCTCGACCGCGTCGATGATGCCAGCGATCATGTCCGGGTCGGACATGCGGGACACACCGCCCTGTGCGCGGATGTCAGCCGGAACGCGCTCCAGTGCCATGACAGCGGAGGCGCCTGCATCCTCAGCGATC